>NZ_PVXL01000082.1 GCF_002995805.1 Neomoorella stamsii | reverse complement strand
AATTTCTTTTGCACCTCATTCATTCGGTTTCTCGCCTCCTGGTTGGTTTGTTTGTTTTGGTCTATTATTTTTTTACCAGGAGGCTTTTTTATTGGCAACACCTACCTTACATCATTACAGGAATGCTTTCATTTTTTGTCATAACTTGTTATAACTATTCGATGCACAACTCGGTTTTCCTGCTGGTTTTAAAACTTTTATTTAATTTTTTTATAATCCCGAAACAGAGAAATACATAATATACAACGAGAAAGCCTCCGGGGTGCTCGTAGCGCTCCGGAGGCTTCTTTACCAGAAACAGACTTCATTGCCTAGTCTTTTATTTACAATGATATTATACCATTATCGCCCCAATTGTCAATACTCGTTATAACCTTTTCCCTGGTTAACCGGCCTGGTTATATAAAAGCTATATTTGTCACCCCGGTAGGCTGCCTGCTTGTATTCTACCGGGCGGCCTGCGGCGGTATAAACCAGGGAAGTTACCAGGAGCAGGGGTTCCCCCTGTTTAACGCCCAATATTCTGGCCTGTTCCCTCCTGGCGGCAATGGCCTCAAAGGATTGGGTCAGCATGGCAGGCGCAGGTATCCCTGCTTTTTCATACAAATCAAAAGTAGAAAAAGCAACTCTTTGCTGGGAAAGTTCGAGGGCCAGATCGCATAATTTTTGCCCCAGCTCACCGGCGAAGTAGGAAAGGTAATATACCATGGGTTCATTGTTTCCCAGGCCCAGGAGTTCCATCCGCATCACATCGGTGGAAATGGGAATTGCCAACACAGTGGCCAGGTGGTAGTCGGCCGGTATAAAGCTGGCGCCTAAATATTTTGTGGAGGGTTCCAGTCCTTTGCTACGCAGGGTTTCCTCAAAAGGGGTCACCCTTACTAGTTCCTGCTGGATGCGGGGTCGGGCGACAAAGGTGCCTTTACCGTGACTGCGATAAATAAGCCCTTCCCTGGTGAGTTCCGCCAGGGCCTGGCGCACCGTAATCCGGCTGACATTATACATGGCACAGAGTTCCTTTTCCGAAGGCAGGCGATCATCCGCCTTGAGGATGCCGTTTTTAATTTGACCTGCCAGGACATCTTTTAATTGTTGATAAAGGGGTTTGGATTTTTCCGGTGATATTTCCCATTCCCTGGGTTCTAATGGCAAAATATTTTCAGGCATAGCTAAATCCTCCATAACTTGCAGCCTTGTTGTCATAACAAGACTAGCATAGTCCGGCGTTAAAATCAATATTAACGATGATTTATGACCGACCCTTTAAACCTGTCCCTCTAAAATCTTATATTTTTTATTTTAACCAGAAGGAAAAACGACACCCATGTAGAATAGAAAAATTACACGTTATAACACGTGATAACATCTTGGAGGGAAGAGTTATGGAAAGGAAATCGCTGCGCTTTCTCTGCCCCAACGGTCACCTGGGATTTGCCCCAATCAAGACGGGCAGTTTTTACCGGGGAGTTGCAACCAAGCCCGATTTCATCCTGGCTGACTCCGGTAGCGATGACATCGGCCCCGGGCCCCTGGGCGCTGATACATCCACCAGCCCGCTGGAATGGCAAAAACACGACCTGGAGCACATGTTGCTCGCCGCCCGCAAGCTGGGTGTGCCGATGATCATCGGCTCCGCCGGCGACACTGGTACCAACAGCCGCGTCGACCGTTACGTCAATATTATTAAAGAGCTTGCCGAGAAACACAACCTTCCCAAATTTAAAATCGGTTACTTCTACTCCGAAATAAGCAAGGACTACCTGGCCCGCAAAATGGAAAAGGGCGAAGCCATCAAGGGCCTGGACGGCCGCCCCGACCTGACCAGGGAAGAGCTGGAGAAGACTGATCGCATCGTCGCCGTGGCCGGCGTCCACCCCTACATTAAACTCCTGGATATGGGTGCCGACGTCATCATCGGCGGCCGCTCCAGTGACTGTGTTATTTTTGCCGCCCCGGCCATCCGCGCCGGTTTCCCGGAGGACCTGGCCTACTACCTGGGCAAGGTCCTGGAGTGTGCCTCCTTCTGTGCTGAACCCTACGGTGGTAAGGAGACAGTCATCGGCACCATTACCGAAACGGAAGTCCTGGTCACGGCCATGCACCCGGACCAGCGCTGCACCGTGGCCTCGGTGGCTGGTCACGCCATGTACGAAAGATCCAATCCCTACTACGAGTACGTCCTGGGTGGCATGCTGGATATGAGCAACTGCCGCTATGAGCAGTATGACGACAAGACCTGCCGCATTACCGGGCCTAAGTTTATTCCTTCAAAAGAATGGTGGGTGAAACTGGAGGGTTCCGGTAAGGTGGGCGAGCGCTATATCGGAATAGCCGGTATCCGCGACCCCTATACCATCCAGAACATCGACAAGGTCATTGAGTGGGCGAAGGCCCAGGCCCGGGAACGCTTCGGCGATACTGGTTATGAACTCCATTACCATGTTTTTGGCAGGAACGGAGTCATGGGTGACCTGGAACCGGTGAAAGAAATCCGCTCCCATGAACTCTGCGTCGTCGTCGAGGGTGTCGCCCCTACAAAGGCCATGGCTGAGGAAATCACCATGATCGGCACCCGGCAGATGTTTTATGCCCGCCTGCCAGAGGTTAAAGGCACTGCCGGCGGCGTCGCCTTTGTCGTCGACGAAGTACTGCCGGCGTCACCCGCCTATATGTGGACCATAAACCACACCGTCGCCCTGGATGACCCGTTAGAATTGTTCCCCACCTACCTGACGGAAGCAGGGAAGTAAGGAGGTAATATCAATGGCTACCGTAAAACTGATCAACCTAGCCAAAACCATCCGCAGCAAAAATGCCGGTACCGATAAAATTACCTTTGATATCATTTTCCGGGAAAAGGAAAACTACGAGCTGGTCAAAAAAAGCGGGGTCCTGACCCCGGAAACCATCTGCAAACTTTATGCTATCAGCCCGGAAAGAATCGCTGATTTCGTTGAATTTGACCCGGCTTATGCCATCAAGTTCACCATCTACCGGCGGCGGCCCAGCGGCAGCCCGGGAGATTCCGATGTATTTGGCTGCCAGCAATATGCACCCCTTCTTGATATCGAAGTGCCGGTGGACTAAACTCATAGCTATTCTTGACCCGGGAGGCATATATATGCCTCCCAGCACTCATAAATCTGGGGAACGGCCTGTTAATTAGAGGAACGGAAGCAGAGTAATTTCGTAATTGTCATAATTGAGTCCCTATCTCAGGCCTTGTTTATACACTATTACAGGAGGGCAACAATTCTATGTCCTTGCAATTACTGATTATCCTAGCCTATTTTGCCCTGACCATCGCCATCGGCCTTTATGCCCGGAAAAAGACCAGCAGCGCCAGATCCTTCCACGGGGCCGGCCTGGGTGTCCTGATGGTGGTCGTCGTCGGGGTTGGCGAGTGGCTTGGCGGCACTTCGACTACCGGTATCTCGGAATACGGTTTTATTGCCGGCCTTTCCGGGGCCTGGTATACCATAGCCAACGGTATCGGCGTCATTGTCCTGGCTTTATTCTTTGCTAAATTATACCGTAGCCTGGATACTGTAACCGTACCGGGGATTGTGGAAAAATTTCTCGGTGTCAATGCCCGCGTCGTTACCAGCGTTTTACTTATCTTCGTCATGATCGCCGTCGGTACCGCCCAGGTCATCGCCGCCGGCACCCTGGGCGTCTCGGTCCTGGGTCTCAGTTACGAGACAGCTGTTGTCATCCTGGGAATCGGGTTTATCGCCTACACCCTGGCTGGGGGGATGACGGCCATCGGTTATACCAATCTAGTACACCTGATCGCCATGTACGGTGGCGCCGTCCTGGCCGTGGTCTTTGTCCTGGCCGACATCGGTGGGTTGGCCTCCCTCAAAAGTCACCTGCCCGCCCAGCCTTACTTTAGCTGGACCGGCATCGGCTGGTCTCATATCTCTTCCTGGATTATCGCATCCGTCCTCGGTGCCTGCACCGCCCAGGCCGGCATCCAGCCCATCCTGGCGGCAAAGGACGTCCGGGTAGCGCAAAAAGGGGCCTTTATTACTGCTTTTGTCGTCGCCCCCTTCGGCATTCTCACCGCCCTGCTGGGCATGGCCGCTAAAGTACGTTTCCCGGAGCTTGCCAATGCCAAGCTGGCCTTACCCACCCTAATGATGCACTTGAACCCGGCAGTCGGCGGCATTGTTCTGGCCTCTATAATGGCGGCTATCCTCTCGACTGTAGCGCCGATTATCCTGGCTGCCGGGACGATGTTTGCGAAAGACCTCTACCAGCGACTCTGGTACCCGGAGGCCGGTGAAAAGCAGTTGTTGCTGGTTTCCCGGATAAGCACCGGTGTTGCCGGGATCGCCTGCCTGCTTCTAGCCCTCTTAATGTACGGCAGTACTCGCATCCTGGATATGGTTTATTTCGCCTATACCATCCGGGGTTCCCTCTTTGTCATCCTCCTGTTTGCCATCTACTGGCGCAAAACCTCGCCCCAAGGAGCCGTCTATGCGATGGTTATCACCGCCATTGCAGGATTCTTCTGGGTCTTTTATAAGGCCAAATATGGCCATTTCCCCGTACATCCCGCCTTTACGGAAACCTATGCCGCCGTGGTAATGGCCGTGATCAGCACCGTCGTTTTGAGCTTTATCACCAGGAAACCAGAGGGACAATTTAACCCCGATGCCCCGACCTTTACCAGCGCTCCTGGGGAAAACTAATAAAGCCGGTATTTATACTTGCTAAGCCCCGGTATTACCGGGGCTTTTTATTGTATGCCTGGCATAGACGCTGACTTGGTGCTGAAAGTCCACTGTACAGGCAGGTAGCACCAGTGCAGCCTGCCAGCCAAAGGGATCTGGGCCTTATTCCTGACCCTCTGGCTTTAATGGTCGCCGGGGATGGTTCTCCTTTGCGCACAGGCACCAGCCCGGCCTGCGTGAAGGTATGCCATTGCCGCGAGCAGGGAATCTTCCGCTGTTCCTGCCCCCACAGTTACCCGGACCCCGACGCTATCATCCTTTCGGTTGGGACAGCTACCGGAATACCTATTTCTACGGTTATACTCTTTATGAGTTAACCGCTGCCAGTAGCCGCTATAAGTTGCCTCTTTTTGTTTCCTGGCTCAGGCCCGTCGCCATGACTCGGTCCTGTTGGGGGTGGCCCTGGCCCAATTCAGGGAGCTTTTCCCTTACCTTAAGGTGGCTAAGGCTTTGTGGGATGCCGCTCATGATGTTTATCACTTCTATCGCCTGCATCAGGCCTGGGAGATGGAACCTATTATTGATCTTAATCCGCATAACCGTGGTCATTTTCAGCATACACCGCCGTTTGAGGGTTAATGAGTATGGCATCCCGCGCTGCCCGGCTGGCCACCTTATGGTTTAAAACGTCTTTGATAAAAAGCGTTCGCGTATTAAGTGGCGTCACCCTCTGGCTGCCGGCAGCAAGCGGGTTAAACCGGTGATTAATTGTCCCGGCCCTTGCTCGCCTTCGCCTTATAGCCGTACCGTTTATACTAAGCCCCATGATGACCGGCCTCTCTTTACGCCAACGCCTCGCAACTCTTTGACCTGGAAGAAAGTTTACGCCAACCGTTCCGCCTGCGAGCGTTCTTTTAAGCGCGCCAAAGGTTAATTATGAGCTGGAACGCTGCCGTGTTAGGAGCAAGGAGGCCTGGTTCTGGCGCAACCACCTGGTGGCTATAAACCTGCACCTGGATGCTTGGATTGCCGAAGCTTCATCTCATGGCTGGGACATCTGGGCCGAAGTGCTGGGTCATCCCCTGGTGGCTTAAGATTTCGCGCGCTTGAGCAACGCCTTTTCCAGTAAATCCCTGAAATACGCTTACTTTGGGGGTTAGCTTTGCTTTTCTTTTTTTGTTTCCCCTTTTTCCTCTATCATCCAATTATGGCTTATATTTGTTGGTGATGCGACCTCGTTAATTCGCTCATCTAATATGTCTTGTATTTTTGCCATCACTTCCCTATCTCAATAATTTGCTTCTAGCTCGTTAAATCGCCTGCTCTCTTAGATTTTCATTTTTTATGATGAAGTCCAAGAGGGCAGACTAAACCTCCATCATCGTCCACAACAACAAGACGATGACTTAATATTTAAGTCTTGGGTAGTAACCTCACCACTTCCTGGCCCTCGGCTTCAATCGGTTTATTACCTGGTTTTCTCTGGTTTTTTCTGGGAGTTTACGAGAGCCTACAATATAAGAATGGATATTCATCCCATACACAGCCTCGGCTACTTCCATCAGGGCTTCTGAAAGGGTCGGATGGGCATGGATTGGTGGCTGGCAATTCTTTAGCAGTAAGCCCATGGCTTATTGCAAGTGTGCCTTCGGCAATTAATTCAGTGCATGGGGTCCCGTGATATAAACTCTCAGCACCCCGTCACTATCTGCCTCGGCAATTATCTTGACCATGCCTTTTGCTTCCCCACTACAGGGTAGGCCTCAATTCAGCATTAACCGGGCGCCGGCAGCCAGGAGTACCAAGCCGGCAGCCTTCCACCAGGTAAAGGGCATTTTATCCAGGCCAAATAAGCCAAAGTGATCAATTAGCAGGGCGGTAGATACCTGGCCGACAATAATAACCGTAGTGGCCAGGGCTACACCTACCCTGGGGATACTAGCCACTACCCCGTAAGTAATGAGGACGCCGATTAGGCCCCCCAGCCAGAGGTACCAGGGGCAGTGGATCAGCTTACTCAAACTGCCGTCGCTTAAAGGGGTAAAAAGAAGGATAATCACTACCAGGGTGGCCGTGAGGTGGACAACCAGGGTGGCCTGGAGGAGGCCAATAATTTTACCCAGGGCTGAATTGAGGGAGCCCTGAAAGGCCATGGCTATACCTGAAACAAGGGCCATTAAAAGCGCTAACCACATAAAATGACTTCCCCTGCCCTTTAGTTTGTTTCCCGGATTAATGTACCCTTAACCCCGGCCGGCTAAACCCATGGTGTAACTTACCAGAGGGAGGGTCTGTAAAGGATAACGGTTCTGGGAAATACTATACGGAGCGCTAATTTCCATATGGGTCTTTGCTGATGGGGGTGATGCCTCAATGAACGACTCCTCTACAATCTACTACTGTGAGGAAGAGACATTGCAGTGCAGGCTCTCCTGGCTCCTGTTTTTCCTGGCCTTCTTTTTCTCTATAATGTTAACGGGGGCGCCGGTAGCGGCCGGAGCCCCCGGACCCTGCCCCTGCTCCGGCGAAGAGCGGTTGTTGAAGTTGACAGATCCCCCCCTGCGAGGGCTGGACGTCAGCGACCTCCAGCTGCGCCTGGCGCAGCTTGGTTATTATATCGGCCCCCTCAATGGCGTTTATGACGGTGCCACCAACCGGGCTGTCGTTAACTTCCAGAAAGACCGGGGGTTAACCCCCCGGGGCCAGGTGGGCCCGGCAACCTGGCTGGCCCTGGCCCAGGGTGCCTCAAACTCCAGCAACGCTTCCGGGACGGCCCCGCCGGAGGGTAAAAACCTTAAAGTTATCGTCGATACCGGCCGCCTGGTCCTTACCATCCTGGTAGAGGGCCAGGTCTTCCGCCAGTACCCCGTAGCCATCGGCAAATATACCAGCCCTTCGCCCGTTGGGGAGTGGAAGATAATTGACAAAGCCTATGAAGCCGGCGGCGTCTTTGGTACCCGTTGGATGGGCCTCAATGTCCCCTGGGGCAACTACGGCATCCACGGCACCAACCGCCCCTGGTCCATTGGCTGGGCGGCGTCGGCAGGTTGCTTTCGCATGTACAACGAAGATATTGAAGAAATCTACCCCTGGCTGGCTGTAGGAACCCCGGTGGTCGTTAAAGGACCCTATACCCAGCCCACCGGTCCCCTGAAACCCGGGTATGGTTCACCGGAAGTAGTAACTCTGCAAGCCAGGCTCCGGGAAAAGGGGTTTTACCTTTTTGGTCCTACCGACGGCGACTACGGCTTGATGACGGAGCTGGCCGTCAGGGAATTTCAACTCCACCAGGGCTTAAAGGCCACCGGGGTGGCTGATATAACTACTTTGAGGAGCCTGGGTTTTGAGGTTACCGGTGCAAGACCTTGATGATACCCACCACCGCCCGGCGGGTATTTGCCTTAAGGCTGGCCAGCTCTTCAGGAGAAGCTCCATCTATGTGCACCCCGGCAACTACCACCACCGGTGAGTTCAAACCGGCCGCCAGGGTGGCTGCCGCTGGCCGGGCCAGTTCATCATCCTTATGGCCCAGGAGAGTTAATACCGAAGTGGTGGCACTCAAGTAGTTACCTTTTAAGCTTGGCCGCGGTATACCCAGGGCCACGGCACCTACATGGGGCCTGGTACCGCCCATGAGGTGGGCAATATAGCCCTCCCTGGTGGCGAAAACCCGGCAAAAAATACGATAGCGGCCCCTGCCGGCCATATAAGTTAACGGCCGCAATTCCCTCTACCTCCAAAATTTACTGGTTTTGGCCATGCTCCCCGGTCCTCGCGTAACTGCCGCAGGCTTAAGCCAGTAACTATTCCTCATTAGTGGCTCCTCCCCAGCGCGGTACCAGGTCGTGAGGCAGTCCCAGTTGATCGAGGATTCTACCTACCAGGTGGTTGACCACTTCGTCAACGGTCCTGGGGCGGTAGTAAAAGGCGGGCATGGGTGGCATTATGACTACCCCCAGGCGGGCCAGGGACAACATATTTTCCAGGTGAATGACGTTTAACGGGGTCTCCCGGGGGACCAGGATGAGCCGGCGCCCTTCCTTCAGGGTGACATCAGCCGCCCGCATAATGAGGTTGGCTGCGTAGCCATGGGCAATACCGGCCAGGGTTTTCATACTGCAGGGGATGATCACCATCCCCTGGTGCTGGAATGAACCGCTGGCCACAGCGGCCGCCAGGTCGTTTTCCTGGTAACAACAGGCGGCGAGGGACTGGACAGCTTCAACTCCCATCCCCGTCTCCAGGCGCAGGGTTTCCCCGGCCCAGTGGCTTAAAATTAAATGTACCTCAACCCCTGCCTCCTTTAAGGCCTCCAGGAGCCTGACGGCATATACTGCCCCCGTTGCTCCCGTAACTGCTACTACCAGTCTCATGCCAGTTTCTCCCCTCTAGCCCGGGCCAGCAGTAACCCCCAGAGGAGGTCAGTCTCGCTAACCACCAGCTTGCCTGCGGCCAGTCCGGCGAGGATTATTTCCAGGATGGTGACGCCGGCGACAATTATATCTGCCCGCTCCGGCTGGAGGCCGGGAAGCTGCCGCCTCTCAACCAGGGTCATGGCCGTTAGAACCCGGCGCCAGCTTTTAACTTGCTCAGCAGTTAAGATCATACCATGAACCAGTTCCGGTTGGTAGCGCTCCAGGCCCAGTTCCAGGGCTGCAACGGTGGTTATGGTCCCGCCGGTACCAATAATTTGTCCCGGCCGTGCTTTTCGCGCCCGGGCGAGAACGGGAGCAAGCACCGTCTCCATAGCCACCCTTGGCATGGCCGTTTCAGTAGCCCGCACGGCACCAACCTTAACGCTCACCAGTTGCAGTCCGGCTTCCTCCTGCCAGCTGAGTTCCGTACTGCCGCCACCGATATCGATTACCAGGGGATTGAAAGCCGGTTCCTTAAGGCCTGCCAGGGCGCCCTGGTAGGCCAGGCGGGCTTCCGTATGCCCATCGATAATAATTAAGTCCAACCCGGCCTCCCCTGCCACCCCGGCCTGCAAAAGTTCCGGATTACGGGCCTCCCGGGCAGCACTGGTAGCAACGCAAACCAGGTCCCGGGGCTGGTAGTCCCGGGCCAGGGCGGCCAGCTCGGCGACGGCGGCCACTGTCCGCTCTACGGCTGCCCTTTGTAACCACCCATCCGTTGCCCCGGCCAGCAGCCTGGTGCTGCGGAGTGCGGCCCGGAGGGGCTGCACGGAGGCACCTTGCACCTCGCCAACCAGGAGGCGGACGGAGTTAGAACCAATATCCAGGGCTGCATAGCATGTCATTCCGGCTCACCTGCACAATAAAGGGCACCTGTAGGGTGCCCGGATGAATTGACTTATATAATTTTAAAAAAATAAAGTCCTAAAAACCGCGTGCCCCCCGGCCGCCACGCTTGGCCTCTGTGTGCCGTTTGAGATCCTGTAAACGCTCGTCGCTTTCCTTCAGGAAACGGGCCAATTTGTCCTCAAAGGAAGATGCCGCAGCAGCCCGGTTGTGGCGGTGGCTGCGCCGGTTTTCGTCATAATTGGGATCAGCCCGCTTTATGGAAAGGCCAATTTTGCCCTTTTCGTCAATATTGATGACCTTAACCTTTACCCGGTCCTTTTCCTTAATAAAATCCTTGACATCTTTTACGTAGGTGTCGGCTACCTCGGAAATATGGACTAGCCCCGTCAGGCCGCCGGGCAATTCTACAAAGGCACCGAACTTGGTGATCCCGCTGACCACTCCTTCCACTACGGTGCCTACGGCAATGGACATACGAATGCTATTCCTCCTGTTTTCGTTTAAAGCTACTCCCATTATATGCAAGAGTTAAGAAATTTGTCAATAACCTGGAGGAATTTTAATCACGAAATTCATGGCCCGGCTGAGGAGGAATATAGGGCCTTACCTGGCCCGGTACCGCCGGTATAATTACTGTTTCCCCAGGTTTTACCAGGCCCAGTTCTTCCCGGGCCATCCGCTCAATGTAACTATCGTTATTGAGCTCTTTAATCTGCTCCCGCAGGCGGTTGCCTTCGGCCAGCAAAGCCGCCTTCTGCTCCTGGCAAGCCTTAATCTGGAGGTTGGTCTGGTACAGGGCCAGGCCTACATGGGCAAAGGAGTATAAAAGGTAGATTGCCAGGACACTAACTACTATACCCGGCCAGTTCCAGCGTCTTTTGGGAAATGGCACTACCTTACCCATCTTCTTCACCTGCAAATATGCTTAAGGAGTCGCCGGGCAGGACAATTACCACCTGGTAACCCTTGGTCCGGGCCCGGTGGTAAAGGGTAGCCACGCTGCTGGCACTCAAGTTCAGGCGGCGTGCTACTTCTTCATTGCTGAGGCCCATCTCTTTCAGGGCCACCACCTGGCGTTCCCGGAAGCTCAGCTTTTCTGCGCCGCGAATTTCAATCTGCACGCCATCTTCCCCATGTTTGTCCACAATTTATGCACATATTGTGGACAACTATTGGACAAAATTTATAATTCGCCCTTCCTGAAAAAAATCCTCCTGGTGGGAGAAAAATAATTAACCTTTCACCCCGCCGGGAGGACCGCCGGGGTGGTGGCGCCGCAGGAAAAGTCTTAAAGCTGCAAAAGGGAACGTTAAACAACTAAAAACCATGCTCCCTGGAATAATGACAACCAGAACTGTCTGCCTTAAAAAGCGGCGGCCAACGGCCATCATCCTGGCCAGCAAACGCCCGCCGGTGTATAACCGGCGGCGCATGCCCCGGCTTAAGAAACCGGCATACAGGATGGTCCCCAGACCCAGGGCCAGGAAAACATAGGCCCGTACCTCACCCCAGTTAATGAACATCAGCAAAGTAAAGGTTAAAGCAGTAAAGATTAACCAGAACAGGGCATCACCCATATGGGTGCGCAACCGTTTCGGCCGCCAAAAATAGCGGCCGACGCGGTAGCAATCAAAGCCGAAGGCCAGCAAAAGCCCTGCCCCGCACAGGGCCAGAAATATCTGCCACTGTTCCAGTACAGGGATCATTTAAGCAGGCGCTGGAGCAAGCCCTTACCCCTGGCGCCCTTTCCCTCGCTGTAGCTAAGATTATTTACCGTACCACTGGCCTCGAGATTACCTGTCTCTAAGCTCAAATTGCTGATATTAAAATCTTTTCCCCTTAGAGCCAGTAGCCCCATGGTTGTTTCCAGCAGTATTTCTTCTTCATCGTAATTAAGGACCTGGAGGACACCGCTGATAACGAGTTTTTCCCGGTTGATAATGGTGAGCTGGTGCTGCCCGTCAGCCATTACGCCATCCCCCCTATCTCAATAATTTGCTTCTAGCTCGTTAAATCTCTTGCTCTCTTAGATTTTCATTTTTATGATGAAGTCCAAGAAGGCAGACTAAGCCTTCATCTTCATCATCAGTAGACGTAGTTGTTGTGG
>NZ_PVXL01000081.1 GCF_002995805.1 Neomoorella stamsii | reverse complement strand
CGGGTTTCCCATAGTGCTTGCCGTTCGGCTTTGGTCATAATAAAAAATCCTCCTCAGGTTGTTTTCTGAGGAAGATTATCCCTTAAACTTGGGTATTGCGCCAAGGTGGGTTGTATTTGACGCTTACAAAAAAACAGCTATCGTCATGAGTGTAAGTAAAAAACCTGTAGAGATGGCATTTCCCATACTTTCATCAACTATAAATATCACTAAATTAGTTACTACACCATAATACAATGCTTGGAACAACATATAGATAACCAAATATAAGTAGACTACTGCCGGCAGATTGGCTTTCGCAGGGCTTGAAGCTCTCCTTTCAGGTTCGGGCAAAAAGAAAAAGTTAAATAATAACGGTAAAAGCACAAGGAAATGAACATAAAAACAATAGTTCCATCTAATATTAGCATTGCAGGTGCTGTTGCGGCGGTACCTATATTTAAAAGTGCGATTGACAGGATAGCAATTTTTAACATAGGCTTGCTAACATAAGTATACATTTTGAATATAATGACTCCCTCTTAATCTAAGCTGTACTTTCTCGAAGTCTCCCAAATGTTGGAACTCAACCCCTTTTCTCCCCCTTCCCCAGGAGGATAGAAAGATATAGGCACAGGAGTCTCTCAAGGCCCCAGGCTGTTCCACCACTTACTGGGCAATCTGAATTAGCTCCGGAAAGACCTGAAGCAAAAGAAAATACGTCCCATGCACTGATGAGCACTACCGTACAAAGTTGATACTGAACTCTCCGCAAAAAATTACGTGTATCGTAGAAGAACAACAAACGACATGTTTCTATTACTTTAAAGCAGCCGGTAACCAGGTAATTAAACCCGGTATGAAAAAAAGCAGCGCCAGGGCTACGATATTTGCTAAAACGAAAGGAAGCGCGCCTTTATAGATAACACTCACAGGTATGTCCTTATTCATTCCCTTCAAAACAAAAAGGTTGATGCCTACCGGCGGGGTAAAATTGCCCATATTTACACTTATTGCAATAAGTACCAGGAACCATATTGGATCTATCCCCAAAGACACCGCTATCGGGTACAGAATAGGGATTGAAATTAGAATCAAGGCCAACCCATCGATGAAACAACCTGCGAGAGATAAGATAACAAGCACAAATACTACAAAGCCAGCGGGTGATAGGCGAAGATTGGTGATAAGCGTTGTAAGCGTTGGTGAAACATTGCACCAGGCCGCGAAGCGAGCGAACATTTGAGCGCTGATCAGAATTAAAAAGACCATTGACGTTACCTTTCCGGCTTCAAGCAGCGATTGGGCAAAACTCCCCAGGGTAAACCGCTTGGTGATTATACCCAAGATTAGGGCTACAACAGCTCCTATGGCACCACCTTCGGTAGGGGTGAATAAACCCGTATATATACCACCGATGACCAGTAAAAACAGAATCAAAACCGGGCCTACCGCTTTTAACGACACAATTCTGCTTTTCCATCCCGATCTTTCTCCGGCTGGCGCCACTCCAGGATTGATGCGGCACCATGCAAAGATAACGGCTATAAAGCAAAGAGCCATAATTATTCCAGGAATAATCCCTGCCACAAAAAGCTCACCTATAGAAACACCAGTGAGAAGACCGAAAATGATGAAGGTTACACTTGGGGGAATTATCGGCCCGAGGGCAGCTCCGCTAACAATACATCCCGCGGTTAGATGATCATCATAGTTAACTTTCTTCATTTCCGGCATCGCCACTGCCGTCATCGTGGCCGTTGCTGCCACGCTATCGCCAACGATAGCGGCAAAAGCAGCACAGGCGCCAATGGTGGCTGTCGCCATACCTCCTCTGAGGTGACCAATCCACTTGTAGGCGGCTCTAAAAAGGTCATCGCCAAATTTGGCATATAAGCAGATGAAACCCATTAGCACAAAAAATGGCAAAGTCGACCAGCTATAGGAGCATGCTGTCCTGTACATTTCTGTACCAACCATATCCAGGGCAATTAACGTGCCCTTGATATGAGCGACAAATACAAAACTTACCAGCAAAAGAGCGAAAGCAATAGGCATGCCCATGAAGAATAATATCAGAGACACAACGATACCGATAAGGCCAACGAAGGGCAAGCTTATGTTCCAGAGGTTCGGCTGCATCCAGAATATAGCCGATCCAGCTAAAAGTATAGGCACGCCGAACATCAGGCCCCAGTGGTACAGTTTTAAGCCGAGCTGCAAAGCTTCAGTTAATTTAAGCAGAAAGTCCCTTATGAGTAAGAGCGTTAGAAGTATGCAGCCAAAAATTACTATTGCCGCAATAGGAGCAGCAGGAATCGGAAGAAATGGGCTGTGCATGGTATTCCTTTGTATAAAAACTAACATTCGTTCAATTACTTGCCAAATTACAATCACAAACATTGCTATTGCCAGCAAATCGTTGATGGACTCCATTGTCAGCTTCGGCCTTGGTGCCAGCCTGGCAGTAATTACATCGACTCTGACATGCCCCTCCATGTCCTGAGTATAAGCTATACCGAGGAAGATAGCGACAAGCATCATAACCTCGGTGATTTCCACCACACCTATGATGGGGCTGTTGAAGAATTTGCGCAGGATGACATTGACGAAGGTAAGGATAACCATAAGAAATAGTACGGCCACCCCAAACATATTAACCCAGCGGCTTAAAATTCCTACTTTGTCCAGAGCAGCAATAGCTTTGTTAAGCCCGTTCATCTCTTCTCCCCTTCTAATCAATAAGTACTTTCTCAGAAACTCCCAAGCTTTGATGCTCAAGCCCTTCATGAGGGTTTTATTTTTTCTCCCCATCCCCTCGGGGGTATAGAGAGAAATAGATGAAAATACACAGCTCTAGCATAAGCACCAGGTACACCTGGTGCTTATGCTCCTATCTTGAATTCATTTATTTCGGTTCATACTCCGGTGCAGAATACTTCTCCTCAAGCTGGAGGAAGGCCTCCTTTACCTTCGTGCCTGGTAAGCCTTTAGCATCTAGTGTGGCAGCTAAATCATCCAATACAGCTGCGCCGGCGGCTTTAAATTTTTCCACCTCTTCTTGGGGGAGTTCGATAAATTGTATATTATATTCTTTGATAGCTTTTTCTCTGAATTCTTTATCGGCAGCTATCTGGGCTTCATCAAACATTTGTATGAACTTTAAACCCTGACTCCTAAGGATCTCTTGAAGATCAGGCGGCAGGCTATTCCATTTGTCTTTATTCATCACCACAGCTATATTATTACTCTCGTTGCTAACCTTGGTAATGTATTTGATCACCTCCCCTAATTTATTACCAAAAAGGGTATTTAACGAGGTCGTACATCCATCCAATATGCCTCTCTGCAATGACGTATATAAGTCCGCAGGAGGCACATTGGCCGGTACCGCACCCCAGGCTTCCAGTCTCTTGGTTGACCATTCACTAACTGATAGCCACCGCAAACCTTTCATATCTGCGAAGGATTTAATGGGTTTCGTGCCAGTACCCAGATAGGGCTGGAAAAACTTGCCAACAGCGAGCAACTGGGTTTCACTGTATTCTGCTTGCATCTCGGGAAATTGCTGGATAAGCTCCCAGTAAGTCATGCTGGGACGCCAGTTGATTTTGTCAGGTGAAAGGAGCACACAGAACTCGTCCAGGGGGAATTGGCCTGGAATCATACCAGGATTGAAATATGCTATATCGACAGTCCCCTTCACGACCGCATCATAGGCATCCCTGAGGTCTACTAACTCACCACCCCAGTGTGGTTCAATTTTAATTCTCCCACCGGAGGCCTGCTCTATTTCATTCAACCACGGTTTAATGATATTTTGTACCCACCAGGTACTTTCGGGATCATGGGTGGTAAAAACTAGGGTAATGGGCGATCCATCCTGGCCCGGCGTGGGCTCTGAAGCTGGCGCACAAGCCGCTAATGCTACCATCAATACCAGGCTGAGACACGCCACAAAGATATACCGGGTTTTATTCACTTTTCTGCCTCCCCCTTCATAATAGTGTACGTTCTCACTTAGCACAGCGCCGCCGGCTCTTGTCGACCGTCAAGGCCGACAATATCTAAACCAGTTCTTGCCCCAGTCGGAACGCCTCTGCCAGCAAATCCTCCCGAAGCCTAACCGCCCCGAGTTCATTCATGCCGTTGCCGCCGACAACCCCTTTGATTTCGATCCCCATCAGGGTCGTAAACCATCTGGCCAGGTTTTCCATCAGGGCAGCGTCATCCCCACTGCCCTGGGAGTAGACCAGGACACCCCGCTTTCCCGGGGGCAGGAGGCAGCCCACTCCCACTTTAAACAAGGCAAATAGCCGGTCGAGAAACAACTTTGTCTGGGCCGTGAGATACCCCATATAAATAGGCGAACCCAGTACGATGCCGTCTGCCGCCTTCAGTTGCTCGTATAATATAGTCATATCGTCCTCCTGGCGGCAGTATCCGTGTTCCTGGCAGTAGTTGCAACCCTGGCAGCCGCGGATATGGAGTTCATTGAGGTGGTAAATTGCCGTTTTCGCCCCGGATGCCGCTGCCCCGGCCAACACCTGCTCCACCAGGATCTCTGTATTGCCGCCCCTTCGCGGGCTTCCTACAAACCCTACTGCTTTCATGTAAACCTCCCCTCATCTCTGTACCCAGAACCATATAAAGGCATAAGCCAAGACATCCAGCTTCTCCCACTCCTGCCTGACAATCTCTTCATCGCCTGCAAGCCCGCCCAATTCTTCCCTTTTGAAGGACCACGGTACACAGGTACCGGGTTGTGGAACAAAGGATGTCTTCTCGGCCATTATCTCTTCCTCCCCGCCTTTAATATACCCCGTACTCCCGCGCTGCCTCCAGCATGGCGAAAATGTTCTCCCGCCTGGCATCGGACATGACCACGCCACCGGAGGCCAAGACAAATCCCCCATCTTTACCCAATTCATCTATGGCGCGTTTAACGCAGTCCTTGACTTCTTGAGGCGTGCCGTAGGTCAATAAGGTAGTGGGCACTCCACCGTAAAGGCAGAACTTGCTGCCGAGTATCTCCTTGGCCTTCCTGGCATCGGTGAGATCCAGGCAGAAGACGATGCTCTTCTCCGGTAATTCGGCTATCTTGTCCAGATAAGGCGTCCAATCACCTTCGGCAAAAAACCATACCCGCTTCCCTTTGGCCCATAAACCTTCTATTACGGCTTTTAAAGAAGGCCAGTAGAATTTCTCCCAGTATTCGCGATTCAAGAAGGGGTAAGCCCCTTTATGGAGGGGTATGCCGCAGGGCAAGGAGGTATCCCCCCCGGCCGTAATCATAGCAAAGGCAATGCTGTGCGGAACAAGGGCCGCACAAGCAGCCAGGACCTTTTCCGGTCGGCGGCGGAGGTCCAAAAGTATCCCTTTCGTACCCCGCAGGGTGTCGCCCAGGGTATCGAACGGCGCTTTAGTCATGCCAGCACTATGCGGTGCGATCCCGAATTCCCGCGCCCACCTTTGGCCCATCTCTGCCGCTTTGGTATTATACATGGAAAAGGCCGTAACGCTCTTGATCAAGGCCACTGTAGCCCGGTAAGATCCGGGTTCAGCAAATTCCTCGTTAATGTGGGGCAGGTATTTGGTAACCACCCACCGGGTAGGATTGGCGATGAATTCTTCATACTCTTCGGCCGGCATGTACTCCTCTTCTACATATTGAAAGGCGCAATCTTCTCCCAGGTGGATCCCGGGGAAACGGTATAACTTACAGCCAAAGGAATTAAATATACCCGGCCCCGGCGTTATGGAACCAAACATCGTATCGCAGTCAACATCCGTCAACACCCGGGCAATGATCTCTGTAGATTTGTCTACATCGTAATAAGCTTCCTGAAAGGTAACATTCGCATACTTGATGACCCATTCTCCCAAGGGAAAGACTACGGGCACCTTGTCCGGCTTGCCGCCAGCCAGGGTCACCTGATAGCGTTGCAGCCTCTCTTGGTAAAGTTTCTCCTTGTTGCTCATGCTTCATTTCCTCCCTTATGGCCGGTTGTTCTTCAACGAATGACCGCCAGGGGAAGGGCCCATGGAGGGCGCTCATCCTCCAAAAAATCTTGATAAAAGGCGAACATTATCACCATCATATACCAGTCTTTTCTTATACTCTTCCGGTGGTATAACGCAGTCGTTGACCACAACCATGAAGGCTAGATCGCCTATCCTGTCGTCATATTCCCCGGTTCCCTTAAAAAAAGTAATTAAATCGTGTACCGTCTGCCCCTCTTCCCACTCGTATTCCTGCCCATTCACCTGTACTTTGATCATCATGTTCCCCCCTTATAAAGGGAAGGGAACTGCCCGGCCATCCCCTTCCCTTTAGTATGGTTATAAGTACCACTTCTACAATGCCGCGTCCGGCCCTCCGCCGGACACCCGTGAGAGGGGGCGGGAAATCCTGGGCTAGAAGGTGAATACTTCTTGCATTTCTTCCGGCATTATATCATAATCTTCTTCATAAAAATACTGCGGCAACCTGTCATGTTTTTCCGTAAAGCCTGCCGCCCTGTTCCAGGCCCTTTCCATCTTGAGGGTCTTCTTACCTAATTCTAGTAATGTTTCTTTATTCCAGTCTCCTCCAAGGGCTCCCCCTATCATCTCGGCAAATACCCCGGGATCCTTCGCGCTGGTAAAACCGAACACGCACATCAAGTTATCACATGCAGCCATTAGTATCTGGGCTTCCCGGGAGCGCGCTACCTGGCCGGCCTTATTTTTATGGTCACCCGGTCCCAGGGTATTTCCGGCAGTGTGGTCGGCTCCCATTGGGCTGGTGGCGTAGGTGACTCCAATCCCTTTAAGGTTCTTGGGGTCATAACCAGCCATAGCTTGCCCCTTTACGGCCGGTGTCCTTTTCACCCCGAGGGCTTGTCCCAGCCGCGCCGTCCCTTCCCCGAGCAACCGGCCTAACTCGGTTTTCCCTTCAACCATTTGTCTGAGCACCTCTCTAACCGCCTCTTCATCCCCCCAGGGGATCTTACCAGCCTCCATTATGACAGCTAGAGAGCAACCAACTTCCATAGTGTCTACTCCAAGGTCGTCACATGCCCTATCAATCTCCGCTATTAAATCCATATTGTCAATGTCACAATTGGGACCGCACAGGGCATAAGTTTCATACTCCAAACCAGAGGTTATTACTTCACCCTTGTCATTACAATATACATGGGCACACTGTATCAGACATCCGGGCTGGCAAGGACGGCCTTTCTTCTTGCCGTTAGCTGTCACCCTCTCAAGCCACTTCTTTGAGTTTATTTTTTCCAGTTTATCTGCAGCAAAGAAACGGCCGCTAAAATTACGCACGGGCAAAATACCCAGTTGGGCCGTCAGGTCCAAAAGGGGCACCGTTCCGCCAAGATGTAAGCCTTTAGCACCGCTGTCCGGTGCCTTCAGGGCTTCTACATATTTTTTATTCGCCTGGTCGAATTTTCCCTTGTCTACATAGGGAAAGCGGGCCCTTACCTTGGGTTTTTGCACCACCAAGGCTTTAATTTTTTTTGAACCGGCCACAGCACCCAATCCGCCTCTTGCCGCCGCTCTCGTGGGGGTTTTGGTAGAATAGTCTGTTGCCTGCAGGGAAGCAATCCTATAACCCCTTTCCCCCGCCGTACCAATCGATAATACCCCGATATCCTCGCCGTACCTTTCGTGAAGCTTCTTGACCAGGGCATAGTTATTTAATCCTACGTAATCATCGGCAGGAACTAGCTCCACCTGCCCATCTGCGTTAACTTTAATCAGGCGCCATTTATCGTCGCTGGGAACATCTTCGACGATTATCATTTTGATGCCGTGCCCGGCAAGGAGGAACCCTACATTCCCGCCGACGTTGGCTTCCTTGATGCCCCCGGTCAGGGGACTTTTGGCCCCTACGGAAAGCCTGTTGGCGGTAGTCAAAGCAGTTCCGGCTAATATTCCCGTACAAATAACAAGCTTATTCTCCAGCCCCATAGGATCACACTGGGGATTAACCTCATCTGTCATTACCTTGGCCACCAGGCCGCGATTCCCATAGGTTTTGTACTCTTCTTTGAGCTGCTCGCATAATACGGACCCCGTTCGGGTATTAATGCGGTATACTTTAAACATATGGCCTCACCTTCGCTTGGCGTAATTAGGGAGCTGGCGCAGCTGCCTTGCTTAAACCTTGCTTAAAACTAAAAGGCATATTCGTTATCCAGCATTTTTAGTACTTCCTCAACAGTGATCTTCTTAGGCATAAAAACGGCACATGGGCACTTGAAAGTCTCTTCAGCAACGGCCGGTAGTTCGGCCCCCGGAATAATTTCTTTTAAGGTAGGAAGGCCGACCTCTTTATTCAATCTGCGTACGGCATCGGCAAGGGCTTCGGCTACCTGGATATCGGAAAGATCCTCCCTGAGGTTCAGGCCTAAAGCCTGGCCCATAACCCTCAGCTTGGCGGGAAAAACATCGGCAAGATACTCAAAAAGGAGGGGCAAAACGACGGCCACGCTTAAACCATGGGCTAAATGATATTTCGCCCCTAATTGCGTCCCAATGGCATGGGTAAAGTGGGGTGGGGACTGCATAAAAGCCATTCCCGCCAGGGTACAGGCAAAGCTCATATCAAATCTAGCCTGCACATTTCTACCATCTTTTACGGCGGTGCGCAGGCTCCTGGCCACCCGGGATATTGCCTCAACAGCCAGAATATCTGCCATAGGGTTATTCAGGCTGGAGGTATAAGCTTCCATGGCGTGGGCCAAGGTATCTACCCCGGTCGCGGCCGTTATCTTGGCAGGTAAACTTAATGTCAGCAGGGGATCGACAATGGCTAAAGTGGCGGTACAGTTGGGGCCGAATATCGCCATTTTTGCTCCACTGTTGCTGTCGGTAATAGCGGCAATCTGGCTGACTTCGCTTCCCGTACCGGCAGTCGTCGGCATGAGAAATAATAGTTTTCCAGGATTTTGCACACCTACGCCATCATATTTGTTTATCGGGCCTGGATTGCCCAAAAGAATATTAGTTGCCTTGGCGGTATCCAGGCAGCTTCCGCCGCCTATCCCTAATACCGCATCTACCCTCTCTTTATTGCCTAGCTCTCCCGCCTCGTTGACCACAGTATCGGGAGGATCTGAAACCACTCCGCTAAACTCCACAACTTTTATTCCTTCCGCCTGGATATTCTGCACGATTTTTTCTACAACACCAGCCGACTTAATACCCTCATCGTAAATACAAAGTACTTTCGTAACGCCATATTCTTTTAATTTCTTACCGGTTTGATCGGCTGCACCTGCCCCGATAAGCACCTTCGTGGGAAAATCAATATTGAAGATCACGGAAATTCTCCCTTCCCCTTATTTTTTTACTCCTAATTAGGGCTAACTACACTGGCAGTCCGCCCCGAAAAGCCCATGGTGATCGCCGTCATTATTAACCCCGAGACCAGTACGCCCAGCACTACAGGCATCGTTTCGGGGTCGGCGGGGAAAATATTACAGTTCCTTTTGCCTTTTTGATTTTACCGCTCCCGCTGGTTTCCGCCATTTTGGGGCCGCCATCTTTTTTATGCCGGGTCACTAGCGTTGCATAAAAAAATTATAAACATGTCAAGAGCAATTGCGCCCCAAAATCAGCCAAATTCCTGAAATAACCTGGCCTTGCAAGAAAAAACTCCTTATACTAGAGATTAAGGGTAGTCCT
>NZ_PVXL01000080.1 GCF_002995805.1 Neomoorella stamsii | reverse complement strand
AGAGTTAAAATCCGTAGACGTCCAACTTTGATTGCTGCCTTAAGCAGTGGGTGGATATTTCTGTCTCTAAAACAGGTTTCGCAAAAAAATTTCGGAGGGGCTTGACAAGGCCCTTCCATATCAGGAGGTAGTATTTATGATGGATGATATAGTAATCCTTAGTGCGGTCCGTACTGCCATTGGTAGTTTCGGTGGTAGCTTGAGAGACACATCCGCCACCGAATTAGGAGCCATTGTAATTACGGAAGCCATCAGGCGGGGTGGGATAGAAGCTGAGCAGGTAGACGAAGTCATATTAGGAAATGTACTTCAGGCCGGGCAAGGCCAAAACCCGGCGAGGCAGGCAGCTATTAAGGCTGGAATACCTGCAGAAATACCGGCTGTCACCATAAATCAGGTATGTGGCTCAGGCCTCAGGGCAGTTAACCTGGCTGCAAATATAATTCAATCAGGCGAAGCGGAGATAATCGTGGCCGGGGGTATGGAGAACATGTCGCAAACCCCTTATGCAGTATTTGGAGCCCGCTGGGGAAACCGGATGGGAGATGGCAGATTGGTTGACCTAATGATCAGGGACGGCATATGGGATATATTTAACGACTACCATATGGGCATAACCGCCGAAAATGTGGCTGAAAAATATGGTATCACGCGTGAACAACAGGACGAGTTTGCTTATGAGAGCCAGCGGAAGGCAGAAGAAGCCATTAAAAGCGGGCGCTTCAAAGAGGAAATAACACCAGTGGAAATCCCTGCAAAGAAAGGTGAGCCCGTGATATTTGCGCAAGATGAGCATCCGCGTTTTGGAACTACGATAGATGCCTTAAGCAAACTGAAACCTGCTTTTAAGAAAGACGGGACAGTCACGGCGGGGAACGCTTCGGGGATCAACGATGGAGCCGCGGCGGTGGTACTTACCTCTGCGTGGAAGGCGGAAAGTCTGGGATTGAAACCGTTAGCCGCAATAAGGAGCCAGGCTGTTGCCGGTGTAGAACCGGCTTTTATGGGCCTGGGTCCGATACCAGCTACCAGAAAGGCACTTAAAAAAGCAGGGCTCAATATAGAGGATCTGGATTTAATAGAAGCCAACGAGGCATTTGCCGCCCAGTCGTTGGCAGTTGCTAGAGAATTGGAATTTGATATGAGCAAAGTGAATGTTAACGGCGGCGCTATAGCATTAGGGCATCCCATTGGGGCCAGCGGGGCCCGCATACTAGTAACCTTGATTTACGAAATGCAAAGGCGTCATAGCAGTTATGGACTGGCCACCCTCTGTGTAGGCGGCGGTATGGGTGTGGCTACCGTTATAGAGAGGGTTTAATAAGCACTAATTATCACAGCAAAAAAGAGGGGGTTTAACTTATGTCGAGCGTTACGGTTGTAGGAGCCGGCACTATGGGAAGCGGCATTGCTCAGGTTTTGGCACAGGCAGGATACGAAGTGTTTATTTTGGATACAACAGAGGAACTTGTGAGTAAAGGTTTCAATGGTATTAAGCAGAGCCTAAATCGCCTGCAACAAAAAGGTAAGCTTACCGAGAGCGATGTGGAACGTATAATGGGTTTGATAAAACCCGGGACTGATTTAAAAGAGGCCTGTTCTTCTGAGATAGTAATTGAAGCAATTTATGAAAATATGGACGCCAAAAAGAGGTTGTTTAGAGAGTTAGATAACGTCTGCGATCCCCAAACTATTTTTGCCTCCAACACTTCCTCGTTGAGCATAACAGAAATGGCTTTTGCGACCAGCCGGCCAGATCGGGTTATAGGTATGCACTTTTTTAATCCAGTACCAATAATGCAATTGGTGGAAATCGTAAAAGGGCTGGCAACTTCGGAAGAAACAGTGGCAAAGGTACGAGAAGTGGCAGAAAAGCTAGGTAAAAAGCCAGTCATAGCAGGGGAAACTCCGGGTTTTATAGTTAACAGGCTGCTGATACCAATGATAAATGAAGCCATTCTACTTTTAGGCGAGGGTGTTGCTACGGCTTCGGATATTGATACGGCGATGACGGCCGGAGCAAACCATCCCATAGGGCCGCTGGCGCTGGCAGACCTCATCGGTCTAGATGTATGCCTGGCTATCATGGAGACTTTACATCGAGAGATAGGCGACGACAAGTATCGTCCTGCATTGCTGCTTAAACAAATGGTTAAAGCCGGTTATCTTGGTCGCAAGACAGGTAAGGGTTTTTACAAATACAATTAAGTAGGTAGCCAAAGTATAAATCTTGAAGTTCGGTATCCCGGGAGGTGATAACCCCCTTCTCATAGCATTCCATAAGCCAGGGATACCACCGCCCCGGCCGACATGGTGTCCAGGCCGTAAGTATCGTAAACCTCTACCGTAGCCCACATGAGCTTGATGAACCGCCCTAGCATTCAAGAACTTGGTCGGGGTGTAGTATTCACGCTTGACCCAGATAGCATGAATAATACGAACCCAGATGTTTGACAAAGCACGGACAGCTACGCTGTGACTTTTACCCTCACGCCTTTTACGTAGGTAGTATTCTTTCGCCCATGCTTCGAAGCGGGTGGACTGCCTAGCGAAGCTGTAAAGGGTAGCATGGAAAGGCTTGATGCAGGCAATACGCTTATGAGCCCTACTGTAGCGCCCGCTTTGAAAGGGAACAGGAGAAGTTCCTGCAAGTGCAGCCACGCTTTCATGTGAAGGGTAGCGGCTACGATCATCCTCCATCCTGCCAAAAGTTTTGGCACCAGGCGTTTCCCGGCCCCAGGAAGTCTCAGAAAGATGGAGTGTATAAATTGACTCTAAGGATACCTCATTCAGTTTTTTCATACAGACAAACCAAAGTGTTAACAAAAAATCCAAGGAGGAATCAAAATGTTTCGTAAAAATTGGGTAATGTTGCTGGTGATTACCATAACGGTTCTGGCTTTGACTTTAACAGCCTGTCAATCCAATAAACCCAGTGACAACAAGGGTTCTGTTCCCGCTAAACAAGAAACGGGTAGCAAACAACCTGCTGCACCCAAAAAAGCTACCCAGCTTATTGTAGCTACGGCTGATATTCAAGGCTCGTATTATCCCGTGGGTAATGGTATGGCCGAACTGATGACCAAGTATGAGCCATCCATCAATTTAAGCGTTCAGACTACAGCTGGCGGTGTGGAGAACGCCAGGCTTATTAACAGTAAAAGCGCCGACCTTGCATTTTTCCCCAGTGATACCTTACATCAGGCAGTAAAAGGCTTAAAGCCATTCGATAAAAAGATAAAGATTAATCAAGTAATGGCGGTTTTTGAGACACCATTGCAATTTGCGGTGCTAAAGGATAGCGGCATTAAGACCTTTGCAGATTTAAAGGGTAAACGCTGTGCTGTAAATGCCAAAGGTTCTTCCATCGAAGTGCGGGCACGATTAACCTTAGAGGCTGCCGGTATAACTTACGACGACATCAAGCCTTTCTACGTGCCATCCTCCCAGGCTATAGAGATGTTTAGCAACAACCAGATTGACATGGCCGTTTTCTCAGGCGCGGTTCCCAATGCTGCAGTGATGGATCTAGCATCCAAATATAATATCGATCTTTTAAGCGTACCGGACGACGTTATTGCCAAGATCGCCGAGAAGGACCCCACGCTCTTTAAGCAGATTATCCCGGCCAACACTTATAAAGGAATTGATAAGAATGTCGCCACCGTAGGTAATACCACTATTATTGGTTGCGCACCTGACCTTGCTGAGGATATAGTTTACCGTATCGTCAAGACTATTCTTACCCATAAGGATGAGTTCAAGGCCTTCCACGGAGCACTTAAAGGTTTCAATGAAAACGTGGCGGCAAGCAAGCCCTTTGCTCCGTGGCACCCCGGCGCTGTCAAGTACTTTAAAGAAGCCGGTATTAAATATGAAGAATACAGGCAATAAGCTGGATATTTGTGGCTCAAACCGGTACCAGGGCTTATGCCCTGGTACTATATAAATATTTAGATTAGGGAGGGATGACGTTTGGCCAGGCGTAAGTTTAGCGGCTTTTCAAAAACAATTATTGCAATCATAGCTGTCTGCTGGTCGTTATTTCAACTTCTTACCGGTAGCTTTTGGGTTTTTGAGCCCCATCTTGTACGTGCCATCCATTTGGCCTTTGGCGCCACATTAATTCTTGCCCTTATGTCGCCAATTGAACAAGAGAAAGGGAAGAAATTCTGGTTAGGCGTGGATTTAATTCTTATCGCCTTTAACATCGGAGCAGCAGTTTTTCTCGTGCTTACGCAGGACACTCTGGCGGAGCGGGCTGGAGCCCCTTGGTTGGGCGATATCGTTTTCGGTCTGGCAGTAACTTTAATCGTCCTGGAAATTACCAGGCGTACCACCGGCAATGTTTTAGCCATATTTGGGCTGGTGATGATACTATATACACTTTGGGGACCTTACTTTCCAGGACTTTTGGCCCACCGTGGGTTTACATTGAGCCGGGTAGTGACCTACCTCTATGACGGTATGGGGGGGATTTACGGTTTACCCCTTGGAGTTAGCGCTACTTTTATTTATATGTTTGTGCTGTACGGCAACTTCCTGGCCAGGAGCGGGGTAGGGCAGTTTTTCATCGACTTTGTATTTGCCCTTATCGGCAAGTCTCGGAGCGGTACTGCGAGGACGCTTATCGCCGCCAACGCGACTATGGCCACCATATCTGGAGTACCTGTGGCTTCTGTGACCTCCATAGGAGCTTTAATCTTCCCCATGATGCGCAAGGCCGGTTACCCTGCCCTCTTTACGGGTTCCCTTGGCGCCTCAGCGGCTATAGGGGCTACCATAACCCCTCCAGTCATGGGTTCGGCGGCCTTTATTATGTCAGAGCTAACGGGTATATCTTACATCCGGATAATGCTTGCAGCCATTATTCCCGCCGCTTTATACTACCTTTCACTCTTTGTGACCACTGAAGCACGTACGATCCGGATGAATATTCAAGCAGAGGTTGCAGAGAGAAAAAATGCCTGGCAACTGCTAAAATCAGGTTGGTATAACCTTTTGCCGATTGCGAGCCTAATCTATTTCCTAGGCATCGGACGCTCGCCTATGCTATCCGCTTTTTATAGTATCATTTTAATTCTGGTGCTAGACATAGTGGTGACCTTGGCGAAAGGCCAGGGGTCGGCCGGGTTGAAAGAATTGGGCAAGGGTTTTTTAAGCGTTCTGGAGAAATCAGCTTACGAATCTATGATTATCATGGCTACTTGCGCCGCAGCCGGCATTATAACCGGCACCCTTTCAATTACTGGCTTGGCGGGTAAGTTTTCTTCAATCATGATGCAGTTATCCGGCGGTATGCTTTTGCCAGCCCTGTTATTAGCGGCGGTGGCCTCAATCATCCTTGGTATGGGGATGCCGATTGCAGCCTGTTATATTGTTTTGGCAGTCATTGCGGCTCCGGCGATGGAGCGTATGGGAGTAAGCACCCTCACGGCGCATTATTTCATTTTCTATTTCGGTAACTTTTCAGCCATTACACCACCGGTAGCCATTGCAGCTTATGCTGCGGCAGGCATGGTAAAGGAAAACCCATGGAACCTGAGTTGGGACGCGGTGCGCATTTGTCTGCCCACTTTCTTGGTGGCCTTTTCCTTTGTTTACGGGCCAAGTTTATTGGGAGAGGGCGCAGTAAAAGATATTATCCTCAACACAGCTACGGCTGCCATTGGTGTATCGGCGATGGCGCTGGCCCTGGAGCGGTGGCTATGGCGCAGGATGAGGGTATGGGAGATGGTCGTGATGATTATTGGTGGTATTATGGCTATTTTCCCCGATATAGTCTACAGCGCCATCGGCATAGCGGCTATCTTAATCATCGTGGCCCGTTTGTATCTGACGAGCAAGAAGTCGGGGGTAGCGGGTGTTTCAGTTTAACAGTAACTTTAAAAAGGCAATGTGAGGAAATAAATACTTATTTATGTGAAGAAAGTAAGAATCTTTAAAACGATAAAGTAAAGAAACGGAGGTTAAACAAAGTGCCTTATAAAGACTTGCGGGAGTACCTTAAGGCATTGGAAGAGCATCATGACCTGTTACGGGTAAAAAAGCCGATTGACACATATTTAGAAGTAGGCAAGGTTTTAAGGAAGCTTTATAGCCAGGAAGGCCCAGCGGTTATTTTTGAAAACCCTATTGGCTCGGATGTTCCCCTGGTGGGGGCGGTGTATTCAACCCGGAGTAAGGCTCTTTTAGCTTTTGAAAGCGATGAGGAACATATTATGGATAAAGTTTTGGCCGGAATGAAAAGACCTTTGGCACCTGTTCTCAAAGACAAGGGGGAATGTCAGGAAAATGTAATTCTCGACAATATAGATCTCTCTCGTTTCCCCATCCCTTTTTATACACCCAAGGATGGAGGCCGATATTTGACTGCCGCCATTACGGTTAGTAAGGACCCGGAAACCGGTGTGCCTGATATCGGGATCTATCGTTGGCAGGTGATAGGGCCGGACCGCCTATCCTTCCTGGCCCAGCCTTTTCATCGTTTCGGCAAAAATTTGGCCAAGGCTAAAAAGTTGGGCCTACCATTTGAAGCGGCCCTAGTCATCGGTACCGATCCTGTTTTGGCCTATACTACCCAGTTTAAGGTCCCTGATAACACCAATGACTGGTTCCTGGCTGGCGGCTTGAGAGGCGAACCCGTGGAATTAGTAAAATGTAAAACCGTTGACCTCGAGGTTCCGGCTACTGCCGAGGTTGTTCTGGAGTTAAAGATTAATTACGAGGAAGAAGTTATGGAAGGTCCTTTTGGTGAATATACTGGCTATTACACTCCGGCCTCGCTGAAGCCTACAGCACGAGTGACAGCTATAACCCACCGTGATAATCCTTTATTCTTAGGGCTTCTTACAGGTAAACCCGTAAACGAGGTTCATATCTTGAAACAGATACCTTTTGAGGCTTCTTTCTATGATTTTCTTAAACCACAGTTCCCATCAGTTAAAAAGGTGGCGATACCACCCTGCGGTGGCGTTTCCTTTTACGTTGTTATAGCCATTCAACAGCGCTATGCTGGTGAAGCCAGACAAGTTATTATGGCGGCCCTGTCCCATACTATCCGGCCAAAGTGGGTTGTGGTCGTGGATGACGATATAAACGTCCAGGATCTTAACGATGTTAATTGGGCCTTATCCTTCCATGTTCGCCCCAAGGATGACATATTTATTATTGATAACGTACCTGCGGGTCCCCTAGACCCCGTTGTAAGGGAAAGTGCACAGTTAACCAAACGGCTCCTCTCAGCCGTCGGTATTGATGCTACCAGGCCCTTTGGGGAAGGCTTTCCCGCTTTGGTCGAGGTACCTGGGTGGGAAGATTACGACCTCAATCAACTAAATAAGTAGCTAAATCTTTAAAATTTGTAGGAGGAATTTGGTGGATGCGGAATTACAAGATTGCCTTGATTCCTGGTGACGGCACTGGGCCGGAGGTAGTGCGTGAAGGCGTTAAGGTTTTAAAGGCGGCTGGTATGAAATATGGTTTTGCGATGGAATTTACCACCTTTGACTACGGAGGGCAAAGGTACTTGCGGACAGGTGAGACTTTGCCGGAAGGTGCCATCGGGGAACTCAAATCTTTTCATGCTATTTACCTGGGAGCTATTGGTCATCCTAATGTAAAACCTGGTATTCTCGAGCGGGGCATCCTCCTGCGAATCCGCTTTGAATTGGAACAGTATATTAACCTGCGTCCTGTTAAGCTCTACTCGGGCGTTGAAACGCCCCTTAAAGATAAAGGGCCGGAAGATATTGACTTTGTAGTTATACGTGAAAACACCGAGGGTTTCTATACGGGAGCGGGCGGCGTATTACGCAAGGGTACACCATATGAAGTAAGTATACAGGAATCTATTAACACTCGCTATGGAGTCGAGCGGTGCGTCCGATTTGCCTATGAATATTGCCGCCAAAATGGACGCAAGAAACTCACCCTTTGTGGCAAAACCAATGTATTAACCTATGCTTATGATCTTTGGGAACGCACCTTTTATGAGGTTGGCGCAGAATACCCGGATATCGCTAAGGATTATGCGCATATAGATGCCATTTGTATGTGGATGGTGAAAAACCCCGAGCAATTTGAGGTAATAGTAACCGACAACATGTTTGGAGATATAATTACTGATTTGGGCGCCATGATTCAAGGTGGCATGGGTATAGCTGCCGGTGGCAACATCAATCCCCAGGGGGTTTCCATGTTCGAACCTATAGGGGGGTCAGCTCCTAAGTATACTGGTAAGGGCGTTATTAATCCTTTGGCGGCTATAAACGAAGCTCAGATGATGCTCTCATTTTTGGGGGAAAAAGAGGCTATCGACCGTGTGGAGAAAGCAGTTATGGAGACCTGCCGCAGGCTTAAGAGAATGGATGCGGGCAAGATGGGCTTTAGCACTTCAGAGGTTGGTGAGTTGGTGGTTAGTTACCTCTAAAGGTAACTGCAGGATGGTGAAAGTTGGCTTAATACTAGCCTGCAGCGATCAAGATGTCTTGTAGGACTAAAATAATTCACCGGGGGAGGTAAAACATGTCTGTTAAGGAACTGAGGGAAAAGATCAGGGGAATTACTGATTTATATCAGCAACACCCCGGTTAAGAGCTCTTCGCAATTTCGGGTGGATTAGAAATGTTGCTAACGGATTCGATTACAATCTTGATACAAGTCTTAATGATCCTTTCGTTGACCTGGTGAAGGCCGCTCAAGCCTTCGGCATTGAGGCCTTTTATGTGAATAAGCCTTCGGAACTTGCTTCGGTACTGGAATATGCCTTAGGAATAGATGGACCGGCATTAGTTAACGTTCATATAGCTCGGTAGAAAAATGTTTTTAATTTGTAAGTAGGTTAAGTTATGCAATCAAAATAGAGTTGGCAGGAACTCATAATCATAATACTGTAAAAGGGGGTCATACCTGAGTGGACAAGACGCGAACGAAAAAACCGAAGCCAGAAGTGGTAGACGCGGATATACTGGTAGTTGGTGGTGGCTTAGCAGGGTGTATGAGTGCTATCAAGGCCGCAGCCGGGGGTGAGAACAAAGTTGTGTTGGTTGATAAAGGGCATGTGGGCAGGAGTGGTTCTACTGTTTTCGCCGCTGGTGTGATTAATATTTGTATGCCCGAAGATGATCGTGACCTTTGGCTGAAGGAGATCGTTACCAGGGGAGAGTTCTTGAATGACCAGGAGTGGGTTAAGATACTTCTCGAGGAGACCTTTCCTCTGGTCACTGAAATGGACCGTTGGGGACAGGAATTGACAGGAAGGTGTCTCTTGCGCCGAGATGCCTCCGGAAATCTTAAAAGGCTGCGGGGTCGTGGGCACGTACATACTAAGATCTGTATGATTGACGCTTTGCCTATGATGACTACTATGGCTAAAAAAGTTAAGATGGCAGGGGTTGAGGTATGGGAACGCGTCATGATCACAGACTTACTAGTTGGTGATGGGCGTATTGCCGGCGCAGTAGGTATAGATTTTAGAAATAATAAAATTGTTCTTTTTCGTTGCAAGGCGATAATCTTGGCTGCATCAGGTTGTGGTTTCAAATCGTTTTTTATTGGACACAAGAACTTAACCGGGGAAGTACAGAAGGCCGCCTATGATAAAGGAGTAGTCTTGCGAAATTTAGACATGGCCAACTCCAATGCCACAGCCAAGATGGTGGATGTGCATGGCCTGAACTTGATGATTGGCTACGGAGGGCGTTTTATCAACGCTCGCGGTGAAGAGTTTTTGTCCAGGTATGACCCCCATCTGGGTAATAATGCCCTGATGCCTACGCTTGTCCTGTCTTTCTGTCTGGAAAATGAAGCTGGACGGGGGCCGATTTTTCTAGATTTAACTGCCATTTCCCCCCAGGACCAAAAATTAATCCGAGAGTTGATACCGGAAGGTATTAAGGCCATGGAGAGTTGCGGCATTAACCCCTTTTCCCAGCCGATTGAATATATACCCGCCTTTTTTGGTTCCATAGTACAAGGTGGCGGTGTTCATATTGACATTACCTGCTCTTCAAACATACCGGGAATCTTTGCCGTAGGAGATAACTCTTGTAGTCCTATACAAGGCACTGCTTCAGTAGGAGGCCTCAATCTAGCTTTTTGTTTAGTGTCTGGAGACCGAGCAGCCCGTTACGCACAAGAATATTCTAAGAATATACCGCCGGTAGAATTCGGCTCAGAAATATTAGCTCAGTTAGCGGAAATAGAAACAAGAATAAAGAAACCGCTACGTAGGGCTACGGGAATTACTCCTGATGCAGTCATTAAAAAAATACAGGAGATTATGTTGCGCGGCGACGTGGCCTACTTAGTTGATGAAACGACTTTGTCGCAGGCGCTTAAAGAATTAAATAGTGTCAAGGGGTTGAGGGATGAAATAAAGGCGCTAGATGGCCATGAATTGGTCAAGGTCATGGAGGTCGAGTCCATGCTATCTGTAGCGGAAATGATTCTTAGGAGTAAGCTCTACCGGAAAGAGAGTCGTGGTTTTCTTTACCGTCGCGATTTTCCAAATACCGACAATATTAATTGGTTGAAATGGGTGATGGTGCAAAAGGTTTCTGACGAGATGCGACTCTCTGCGTACGAGTTCCCTAAACCTTACCTTAATCCTCCAGCTCGGATTTATCCTCGTTTTCCAGTGCAAAGCAGCATTCCGTCTTAGCGAAAGGAGCATGAGCTATGGCTGTTACAAGAATTGATTATGAAAAATGTAATCGGTGCGGCAAGTGCTGGGATATCTGTCCTATGGATGTGTTCCAGCGCTTTGACCGCGAGATCTATATTGCCTATAGGGATGACTGTATGAGCTGTTTTTTATGTGCAATCGAATGTCCTGAGGGATGTATCGAAGTTGACGGTAAAAGGGCCAGGGAACTACCCTTCCCGTACTAAATCCCTTGTTGTCTGTAGTAATGTGTTTGAAAAGATTTTCCTGATTTTATCAGTTGAAATCCTGGAACCCGCATAAAACCTAGAAAAATAGAAAATAAGGTGCGCATTTTGCTACTACTGCAAGCCTTGCCAGCGGGCAGCAAACTCCTCTACACGGGTTACATTTCCCGGCGGTGCAATTCGCATCAGGCGCAAGAACTTTTTGCTCAATTCTGTACCCTGGTTTTGATGAAGAAGGCTTCTCCTTCGATCTCTACCTCGGCAAAGTAGAGGGAGTTTAACGCTTCCTGGATCTCTGCCGGCGAGGCATTTTCTCCGGCTTGCCGGAGCTTGAATTCCAGGGTGCGTTTAAGTAGAAAGGCAAGGAAGCAAATCACAAAGTGTCCCTTAATCCGCCTTTCGGTCCAGTGAAAAACTGGCCGGACTTCCAGGGTGCTTTTCATGACGCGGAAAGATTCTTTAATCCGCCACAGGTTGTGGTAAGCATCCAGGATGTCTTTGGCACTCATTTCTTTCTCGCTGGTCTGGATGCCGTAAATAACCGTCAAATTGTTTGTCCCGGGCAATGGTTTTTTCGTCCAGCACCCATGTTCCGGCACAATCTACTTCTTTGAGGTATCTTTTACCACCGCGTTTGTTACTAGCCTGGATTTTGGCCTTGCTTTCTAAAAGGGTTTGGGATTATGCAATTAACCTTTCCCGGTCGGCAGTCTTTTTCCGCCCGCCGGCTGAGTTTTTCGGGTAACTTGTATTTTTCCCCTCGGCGGTGAATTCGTTTATGTCATGCTCTTGATGCGGGCAGCAAAGATGTAGCTGTAGCCCCGTTCCACTATCCGCTGGTCGGCGACGATAATTAGGAATTATTAAGATCTCTAAATGGGGTGTGAGCGGTAAAATAAAACTGATCCAAAAAGGCTCGCTTTGACAATATAAAACTGATCCATCTTCACCCCCTAAACATAAGTAATGACATTACAAAACTGATCCACTGCGGGCAATTTTGATATTGTAAAAGTGATCCACTCCTGAACTTACCCCCTGTATACTAAGAAACAAACAAAATTCTTAGTAACAGGGAGGGAGAAAGGGAGTGATTGATATTAACCTCTACGAAGAAATTAGACGCCTCTATGCAGTGGAAAAGCTTTCCCAAAGGGCAATAGCCAGGAAGCTCGGTATTTCCCGCAACACCGTCAAACGTTACTGTAAAGGCGAAAACGTGCCCTGGGAAACGAAACCCCGACAGTATGAACGGCCGGTGACCGGGCCGGTAGAAGCACTTGTCAGGGAGTGGCTCACTAAAGATAAGGACGCCCCGCCTAAACAGCGCCATACTGCCGAAAGGGTTTACCAGCGCCTGGTGGAAGAACACGGTTTTAGGGGTTCCTATTCCACCGTACGCCAGCTAGTGCGGGAACTGCGGCCAGAAGTCAACAAGGCTTACATACCGCTGGAGTTTGCCCCCGGCGAGGCGGCCCAGGTAGACTGGGGTGAAGCAACTGTGATCGTCGCTGGGCGGAAAGTTAAGGTGCAGCTATTCTGTTACCGCCTCTGCCATAGTTGCGCCCCTTATGTAGCCGCTTTTCCCAGCCAGCGCAGCGACTGCTTCCTGGCCGGTCATGTCCAGTCTTTTAACTTCTTCGGCGGCGTCCCCAGGCGGTTGATCTACGATAACGTAAAGACCGCCGTTAAGGATGGCTGGGGCCGCTACATCAAGGCGGAACAGCCGGCCTTTATGGCCCTGAAAAGCCATTACGCCTTTCGCGCCGACTTTTGCAATCCCGGTGGCGGCAATGAAAAGGGGCTGGTGGAGGGCCTGGTAGGCTATATACGCCGCAATGTCCTGATCCCGGTGCCGCGGGTTAACAGCTTCGTAGAACTGCAAGGGGAGCTGGATAAAAGGTGCCGCCAGTACCAGGACAAACACCTGCGCTACCACCCGGCCCCGGTGAAGGAAGCCCTGGCCCGGGAGAAGCAATATCTGACGCCCCTGCCCGCACGGGAATTCGATTACGCCCTGACCAGGATGGCCGAAGTGGATAGTTTGAGCCTCATCAAGTTTGAAAAGAACCGCTACTCGGTGCCGGTAAACCTGGTGGGCAAAACAGTAACCGTTAAGGGTTATCCCTTTCAGGTCAAAGTCTATTATCACTCCCAGGAGGTGGCCGTTCACCCCCGGACCTATCTTGCTGACCAGACCAGCCTGGTACTGGAACACTACCTACCGGTGCTGGTACAGAAGCCGCGTTCCCTAGCCAATGCCGCACCTTTACGCCGGGCTTCCTTGCCCCCGGGTCTTTATGAGCTCAAAGAGCGCCTCTTAGGCCGGGGTGAAGACCGGGAACTGGCGCGTATCCTGGGCTTGGTTATGGAGTATGGGATTGAGGAAGTGGAGAAGGCCATAAGACTTGCCCTCAAAAGCGGCCAGGATAGTTTCCAGGCAGTCCGCTATTACCTGCGCCAGGAAGAAGGGGCTGGCAGTGCTCAGATACCACTGGATGCCGCCTTCCCCATGGTGGCAGCAGTTAACTTGGAAGCATACGACAGCCTCCTGGGGGGTGGGGTTCATTGAACCAGGCAGCAGCTATTCCTTTATATGCCAAAGAACTCAAGCTTCCCACCTTTGCTGATTACCCGGTTGTAATCCGCCAGGCTACGGACCAGGGCTGGGGCTACGAAGAATTCCTGGCCGCCATGCTGGCCCGGGAAGCAGCCAGCCGCAAGAAAAGGCAGATAGCCAGGCGCGTTAAACTCGCCCGCTTCCCTTTCCAGAAAACCTTGGAGGAATTCAAATTTGAGGCCCTGCCCCACGTACAAGAAGCCCTGGTGTGGGAACTGGCTGCCGGCGAATTTATTAAACGCCGGGAAAACATTGTCATGATCGGTAACCCTGGCACCGGGAAAACCCATTTAAGTATCGCCCTGGGCCTTAAAGCCTGTGTCCACGGCTACTCGGTCCGCTTCTTTACTGCCGCCGGCCTGGTGACAAAGATGGCTGAAGCCCAGGACGAAAAAAGGCTTGGCCGCATGCTCAAAGAACTCTCCCGGGTTAACCTGTTAATCGTGGATGAGCTCTCTTATATCGCCCTTCCCCGTCAGAGTGCTGAATTCCTCTTTCAGGTTATTTCCGAAAGGAGTGAACGCGGCAGTGTAATTATTAACACCAACCTGGACTTCTCCAAATGGGAGGAAATTTTCGGGGACCGCATGTTGGCGGCAGCCCTGGTAGACCGGGTTACCTTTAAGTCCCACATCTTGAACATGAACGCTGAATCCTATCGCCTGAAGCAGCGCCAAAAAGCCAGGGGCGGCTAAAACGGCTGTTCGTCGGTCGCACTGCCTAACCCTTCTCTGGGGAAGGGTTAGGCAGCATCCCTTCATCCTCAACGTTTTCACATAGGGTGGATCACTTTTACTTTAGCATAAGTGGATCAGATTTACTTTGCCATAGTGGATCACTTTTGTATTGACAAACGCAATTGGGGTCTTTTCTTTTTTCATTATCTTAGCAGGAACTCTGTTTCTTTCGGCGAATAGCAAAAGTTGGGTAGAAAATCACCGGGGGGTTAACCATGCTAGCCATTGTCAATTCCGTCGTCCTGGTAGGCCTGGAGGGGCAGAGCGTACGGGTAGAGGTCGATATTAGCAGCGGGCTTCCCCTGTGTGATATAGTGGGTCTCCCGGACCCCTCCGTGAAAGAGGCCCGGGAACGGGTACGGGCGGCAATTAAAAACTCCGGCTTTGACTTCCCTTTACGCCGGATAATCGTTAACTTGGCCCCTGGTGATATTAAAAAAGAGGGTCCCATCTATGATCTGCCTATTGCCCTGGGTATCCTGATGGCTGCGGAAGAACTTGGTAGCGGGCCGGAGGAGGTCATCTATGCTGTGGGCGAGCTTTCCCTGGAGGGTAGCCTGCGGCCCATACCTGGGGTTTTGCCCATGGCCCTGGCCCTGCAGGAGTTCCAGCCCGGAGCAACTTTTATTGTCCCGGCGGCCAATGCCAATGAAGCAGCCCTGGCCTCCAGGTTAAAGGTGCTGGCGGCAGAAAGCCTGGCCCAGGTGGTGGCTTACTGGCGCGGTGATGAGAAGCTGCCGGAAGTTAAACCGGCAACAGGGGATAGCCCACCCCCGGTTTTTAACGGGGTGGACCTGGCTGATATCAAGGGCCAGGCGGCTGCCAAGAGGGGACTGGAAATAGCAGCTGCTGGCGGCCATAATATCCTGCTCATTGGCAGTCCCGGGGCGGGGAAAACCATGCTGGCCCGGAGCCTGCCATCAATCTTGCCACCCCTGACCTATGAAGAAGCCCTTACCGTAACCAAGATTTACAGCGCCGCCGGGTTGCTGGCTCCCGGCCAGGGACTGGTAACGGAACGCCCCTTCCGGACACCCCACCATACGGCCTCGACGGCCAGTATTATCGGGGGCGGCCGCATCCCCAAACCCGGGGAGGTAAGCCTAGCCACCCACGGTGTTCTTTTCCTGGATGAGATGGCCGAATACCGCCGTGACGTCCTGGAGGCCCTGCGCCAGCCTTTGGAAGACCGGGTGGTAACCGTATCCCGGTTAGCGGCAGCCATTACCTATCCCGCCGATTTCCTTTTAATCGGCAGCATGAATCCCTGTCCCTGCGGCTATTATGGCGATGCGGTCAAGGAATGCCTGTGCACCCCCCACCAGGTGGCCCAGTACCGGAAAAGGTTATCCGGGCCTTTGCTGGACAGGATAGACCTGCACTTGGAAGTTCCCCGGCTGACCTACCATGAAGTCGAAACCGGGACCACGCCGGAAAATTCGGCCACCGTGAGGGAGCGGGTCAGGGACGCCCGCCAGAGGCAGCTGGAGAGGTTTAAGGGGACAGGGATTACCTGCAATGCAGCCATGTCTTCCCGCCAGGTGCACCAGTTCTGCCGCCTGGCCCCTCAGGCGCGCACCCTTTTACGCGATGCCTTCAACAAACTGGGCCTCTCCATGCGGGCCCATGACCGCTTGCTCAAGGTAGCCCGGACCATTGCCGACCTGGAAGGGTCGGAGTTAATAACTGCCGCCCACCTGGCCGAGGCCATCCAGTACCGCAGCCTGGACTGGGGGGAGGAGAAACTGGCAATGCAGTAGTAAAGCGGTAGGCCGTTATTAAGCAGTAGCCGGAACAGGGTGAGTTATTTATAAAGTTATTTAAGGCAGGGCATGTTATCTGGTGTGAAGCTGTGAAGCCGGAATTTACCTGCCCGCCCGAACATAAAAAAGGAGGCGAACCACCATGCCTGAATTTCAAGCCATGGGTTTGATTGCCGAGCTAATGGCCATTGCCGCCCGGACGGCACCCAAGGCCGGCGGGAAAGACTTTATTGAACTAAAAATCCTCCAGGGGGAAACCCTGGAAGAGCTGGCCACGGCTATGGCCCGCTATGGCCAGGAGAGCGGGAAGAAAAACTTTGACCGCGATGGAGAGAATGTCCGCCGTTCCGATGCCGTTCTCCTGGTAGGGTTGAAAAACGCTGCTAAAACCGGCCTGGACTGCGGCGCCTGCGGTGTTCCCCGCTGTGCCGACCTGGAACAGTTGCACAATGGCCCCGAGTTTGCCGGGCCAATCTGCGCTTGGCGGTTAATGGACCTGGGGATAGCCCTGGGTTCGGCCGCCAAGATGGCGGGGATGCTCAATGCCGATAACCGCATCATGTACCGTATTGGTGTCGTGGCCCGGAAAATGGGTCTCATGGATGCCGACGTTATTGCCGGTATCCCCATCGCCGCTACCGGTAAAAATATTTATTTTGATCGCTAGGTTGTTTTAAAGACGCATTATGCAGGGCTCGAACTATAATCACCAGTTTTCATCCACGACGCCCAGGGCTTTCTTCCCTGGGCGCCCATTCATTAAAAGGGTTAAACCCGAGAAAATTTGGGGTGAAGGGATTTGTGGAGGCGATTAAAATGACCTTCCGTTTTTACCTGCCTACCCAGGTTTTTTTTGGCGAAGGGGTTTTAAACGAATATGGCGATTTCCTCGGCCGGCTGGGCCGGCGGGCCCTGGTAGTTACCGGGCGCCAAAGTGCCGTTACCAGCGGTGCCCTGGCTGATTTTGAAGTCCTGGCTAAAAGGCTGGGCTTAAGCTTGGTTGTTTTCAACGAGGTACCGGTCAACCCAACCCTGGAGACAGTAGCTAAAGCTGTTGACCTGGCCCGCCAGGAAAGGGTTGACCTGGTCATTGGCATTGGTGGCGGGTCCCCCTTGGACACGGCCAAGGCCGTAGCCCTGCTGGTACCCAACAGGGCAGTGGCAGCCCGGCTTTACGAGGCCGACCTGCCGGAGCCGCCCCTACCCCTGGTAGCTGTACCAACTACCGCCGGTACCGGTAGCGAGGTTACCCAGCATGCGGTCTTTACGTTACCGGCTAAGGAAATAAAAAAGGGTTTCAGCGACGACCGCTGCTTTCCCCTGGCGGCCTGGGTGGACCCCCGCTATACCTATTCCTTACCCCTTGCTGTTACCATAGATACCGCCCTGGATACCCTGACCCATGCCATCGAGGGTTACCTGTCCAGGCGTTCCACCCCTTTAAGCGATACCCTGGCCGTGGAAGCTGTGCGCCTCTTTGCCGGGCAAAAGGAGGCCCTGCTGGCTGGAAGCATACTTCCGGCGACCAGGCGGGATCTCATGTATGCCTCCACCCTGGGGGGTATGGTCATTGCCCAGACCCGGACGACCATCCTCCATACCCTGGGTTATCCTTTAACCTACAGTCATGACATACCCCACGGCCGCGCCAATGGCTATTTGCTGGCGGCCTACCTGGAATTTATCCAACCGGCAGAACCGGTTAAGGTTAACAATCTCCTGGAGGCCCTGGGAATGGCTTCCCTGGAGGATGTCCAGGGCCTGATCCGGCAACTATTACCGCCGCTGGGAAAATTTCCGGAAAGGGAACTGGAACGGATGGCAGACCTGGCAGCAACAAACACCAGCAGCCTGGCCTGGACGGCCCGCCAGGCGACCCCAGAGGATTTACTAAACATGTTACGCCGGAGCCTGGGCTAGTATGAAGAACCTGCCTCCGGGCCAGAATACCTTCAGAGCTGTATTAGTCCCTCCAGGGGACTTTTTTACTCTAAACTTGACGAACCGGCAAAGAATAGATATGCTTTTAGGAAACCCGGTAACTTTTGTCCCTTACTGGCAGGAAATTTCGCCCAGACCGCGAAAGGTTACTTTTACAACAATACAGCAGGGGAGAAACCATGGAAGAAAAACCATTCTGGGTAGCCCTCCAGCAGGCGCCGGGTCTGGGAGCTCGCCGGGTCCTCCAGCTGGTTAAATTTTTCGGGAGTCCCCGGGCCGTCTGGCAGGCACCGGAAAGAGAGCTTCTGGCTGTGGAAGGTCTGGGTAAGACAGCAACCTCCTTGATTAACTGGCGCCGCCAGGTAACACCGGAAAAGATTATGGCTAAACTAGAGAAAACCGGTATCGGAGTGCTGGTCCTGGAGGAAGATACCTACCCCCTGGAGCTCAAACGTATTTATGACCCGCCACCCGTCCTCTACTGGCGGGGCAGCCAGCTGCCGGGGGAAGGCCTGAAAATAGCCATTGTCGGTACCCGCCGGGCGACGGCCTATGGTCTTAAGGTGGCCACTGAGCTCGCTGCTGGTCTTGCCGCCGCCGGCGCCGGGGTTGTCAGCGGCCTGGCCAGGGGCATAGATGCTGCCGCCCACCGGGGAGCCATCCGGGGGAACGGTCTCACCTGGGGCATCCTGGGCTGTGGGGTAGACGTTATTTATCCTCCGGAACACCGGGAGCTTTACCACCAGGTAATGGACCACGGGGCCATCCTTTCCGAGTTTCCCCCGGGCACGCCGCCGGATGCCGGCCATTTCCCGGCCCGCAACCGGATTATCAGCGGCCTGGCGAGCGGTACAGTGGTCGTCGAGGCCGCAGCCAAAAGCGGAGCCCTGATTACAGCCGACCTGGCCCTGGAGCAGAATCGCGACGTCTTTGCCGTCCCGGGGCCAGTCACCAGCCGCTACAGCGAGGGCCCCAATGAATTAATTAAACAGGGGGCCAGGGTAGTGACCGGGGTGGCCGATATTCTGGCCGAATATGAAGCTCAATCCCTGTGGTCCCTGTCCCGGGAAGAAAGCCAGGTGGAGGTGGCCCTGACAGCCGCCGAGGAGAAGGTACTGGCCGTCCTCAGTGTCATGCCTACCCACCTGGATACCATTATGACCACAACCGGCCTGCCGCCGGGGGAACTGAATACCGCCCTGCTCCAGCTGGAGATAAGAAAATTAATCCGGCGGTTACCGGGAGGTTTTTACCTGCGCTGTTAGGGGGGAAAATTTTGGCCCATACACTAGTTATCGTGGAATCGCCGGCCAAGGCCAAGACCATTGGTAAATTCCTGGGGCGGAACTATACCATTAAACCGTCCATGGGGCATATCCGCGATTTACCCAAGAGCCAGTTTGGCGTCGACGTCGAGCATGGTTTCGAGCCTCATTATATTACCATCCGGGGTAAAGGGAACATTGTCAAGGAACTGCGGGTCGCCGCCCAGAAGTCCCAGCGCGTTTTACTGGCTACGGACCCGGACCGGGAAGGGGAGGCCATTGCCTGGCACCTGCAACATCTCCTTGAGCTGCCTTCCGGGCCGATCCGGATCGAGTTTAACGAGATTACCCGCAACGCCGTCCAGGAGGCTATAAAAAGGCCCCGGGAGATTGATCAAAACCGGGTTGATGCCCAGCAGGCTCGGCGGGTGCTGGACCGTGTCGTGGGGTACCGTTTGAGCCCCCTCCTGTGGCGTAAGGTACGTAAAGGTTTAAGTGCTGGCCGGGTGCAGTCGGTAGCCGTGCGCTTGATTGTCGACCGGGAACGGGAAATCGAAGCCTTCCAGCCGGAAGAATACTGGAGCCTGACGGCCTGGCTGCTGGCTGGCGGTGATGGGGAGGCTTTCCCGGCCAAACTCTTTAAATATCTTGGTGAGGACCCAGCTATTAAAAATGAAGGCGAAATGCAAGCCATCCTGGCAGCCCTGGAGGGGATTACCTATGTCGTAACTGAGGTCAAGCAGCGGGAACGGCGCAAAAACCCGGCGGCCCCCTTCACCACCAGCACCCTGCAGCAGGAGGCTTATCGCAAACTAAATTTTACGGCCAGGCGGACCATGCAGGTGGCCCAGCAGCTCTATGAAGGTATTGACCTGGGCGGCAGTGAAGGTCCTGTCGGCCTGATAACCTACATCCGTACCGATTCCACCCGTATTGCCAGCGTGGCCCAACTCGAAGCCCGGGACTTTCTCATGGAACGCTTTGGCCCCGATTATGTCCCGGAAGGCTTAAGGCAGTTTAAAGGCCGTAAGGACATCCAGGATGCCCACGAAGCCATCCGGCCCACTTCCGTCTGGCGGGAACCGGAGGCCTTGAAAAATGTCCTTACCCGGGACCAGTTCCGCCTCTATAATCTAATCTGGGAGCGCTTTGTGGCCAGCCAGATGCAGGCTGCCATAATGGATACCATAACGGTGGATATTAGCGCCGGGCCCTGCCTTTTCCGGGCTACCGGTTCGGTAGTCAAGTTTCCGGGTTACTTGCGGGTTTACCAGGAAGGCAGCGACGGTGAAGGTAAGGAGCAGGAACAAAGGCTGCCCGCCCTGGCAACCGGCCAGACCCTGGAACTCCAATCCCTGGAACCCAAACAGCACTTTACCCAACCACCGCCGCGTTATACCGAGGCCACCCTGGTAAAAACGATGGAAGAGCTGGGAATCGGCCGGCCCAGTACCTATGCCCCGACCATTGAGACCATCCTGGAGCGCGGTTATGTGGTCAGGGAGCAAAAACAGTTTATCCCCACGGAACTGGGCCGGGTGGTGGTGGACCTCCTGAAGGAGCATTTTCCTGATATTATTGACGTGGAATTCACGGCCCAGATGGAGCAGCAGCTGGACGAGATTGAAGCCGGGAAATTATCCTGGCGCCAGGTAGTAGCCGAATTTTACGAGCCCTTCACCCGGGTGCTGGAACGGGCCGAAAGGGAGATCGGCACTGTCGAGCTGCCGGAAGAAGTTAGTGAAGAAAAATGTGATCTCTGCGGCCGTAACTTGGTTGTCAAGACGGGCCGCTTTGGCAAATTTCTGGCCTGTCCCGGCTTCCCGGAGTGCCGTTTTACCAAACCCTTGCTGGAGACCATTGGCGTTAATTGTCCTCAGTGCGGGGGAGAAATTGTGGCCCGGCGGACGAAGAAAGGCCGTAAATTTTACGGCTGCCAGAACTATCCGGAGTGCAATTATGTTTCCTGGGATAAACCTACCAACCAGAACTGCCCCCGTTGCGGGACCCGCCTGGTGGAAAAGGCTTCCCGCCAGGGGGTACGCCTGCTTTGCCCCAGCAAGGAATGCGGCTATGAAGAAAAGAACCAGCAGGCTAAATAGTTTGTTTACGGAGGCGATAAGTTGCCGGAAAAGCTGATCATCATTGGCGGTGGCCTGGCCGGTAGCGAGGCCGCCTGGCAGGCGGCCCGGCGGGGAGTTAAAGTTGAGCTGTGGGAGATGCGGCCGGGCAAGATGACGCCGGCCCACCGTACCGGTTACCTGGCCGAGCTGGTCTGCTCCAATTCTTTAAGAGCCGATACCCTGGAGAATGCGGCCGGCCTGTTAAAGGCGGAGATGCGCCGGGCCCGTTCCCTCATTATGGCCGTAGCTGAGGAATGCCGCGTGCCGGCCGGCAAGGCCCTAGCGGTAGACCGGGAGGAGTTTGCTGCCCGGGTGACTGCGGCCCTGGAGGCTGAAGACAGGATCACTATTATCCGGGAAGAAGCCCGGGCCATACCTGTGCAGGGGCCGGTGATCATTGCCACCGGGCCGTTAACTTCGCCGGCCCTGGCCGAAAGCCTGAAAGGTTTTACCGGCGCCGAGTATTTATACTTTTACGACGCGGCGGCGCCCATTGTTACGGCCGAATCTTTAAATTACAAACGTATTTTTAAGGCTTCCCGCTACGGGCGGGGGGAGGAAGACTACCTCAACTGCCCTTTGAATGAAGAGGAGTACCGGCGCTTTTACGAGGCCTTAATTACGGCTGAACGCCACCCCCGGCATGAATTTGAGCCCGAGGTAGTTTTTGAAGGGTGCATGCCGGTGGAAGTCATGGGCAGGCGGGGACCGGATACCCTGCGCTTTGGCCCCATGCGCCCGGTGGGGCTCATAGACCCGGCTACCGGGAAGGAGCCCTATGCCGTGGTGCAGTTGCGCCGGGATAACCTGGCCGGTACCTTGTATAACCTGGTGGGTTTCCAGACGAGCCTCAAGTGGGGAGAACAGGAACGGGTCTTTCGCCTCATCCCCGGCCTGGAAGAGGCGGAGTTTGTCCGTTTTGGCGTCATGCACCGCAACACATATATTAATTCGCCCACGGTGCTTAAACCTACCCTGCAGTTAAAGGAACACCCGCAGGTTTTCCTGGCCGGCCAGCTAACCGGCGTGGAAGGTTACATTGAGTCCGCCGCCAGCGGCCTGGTGGCGGGGATCAACGCAGCGCGTTTAATCAAGGGCCAGGAACCCCTGACCCTGCCGCCGGCTACAGCCCACGGTGCCCTCCTCCAGTATATTACCGATCCCACCCACGACCCCCTGCAGCCCATGCATATTAATTTTGGCCTGCTGCCGCCCCTGGAGCGCCGGGTCAAGGGCCGGGAAGTGCGCAACCGGGCTTTAGCGGAGCGGGCTTTACAAATTTGGTCCAGCCTCGGTGAATTTTCCGGCAATTGACTTGCACTTTACAAGTGAATATGTTAGCATATATAGGGTTCGGGGGTGAGGGTATGATCGGAACTGCCTTTCAAGAAGGGCTGGAAGGGTTTATCTTATACCTGGAAGGCGAAAAGCAAGCCTCTCCCTGTACCGTTACCGCCTACCGGGCCGATATCGAGCAATTTGCTACCTTCGTGTACGAGCGCCAGGGCCCGGGGGCCGGGCCAGCAGACGTTGATACCTGGCTGGTGCGCCGTTTTTTAGGCTGGCTCAACCAGCTGGGCCGGGAAAAGAGCAGCATGAATCGTAAGCTGGCTGCTTTGCGGTCCTTTTACCGCTTCTTGCTCCGGGAGGGAAAGGTGGAAAGCAGCCCGGCGGCCCTGCTGGCAGGACCGCGCCGGGAAAAGCGTTTACCCCGTTTTTTAAGCTATGCCGAGGTAGAAAAATTGCTGGCCATACCGCCTACTACCCCGTTAGGGTTACGGGATCGGTCCATGCTGGAAACCCTGTATACCTCTGGCATAAGGGTGAGCGAGCTGGTCGGCCTGGAGCTGGAAAATCTTGACCTGGAGGCCGGTTACGCCCGGGTCCTGGGCAAGGGCCGGCGGGAAAGGGTTGTCCCCCTGGGTAGCCAGGCCGTTAAAGCCCTGCGGGATTACCTGGCCCGGGGCCGGCCGGAGCTGGCCGCCCGCCGCAACCCGCCGGAAGCAAAAGCCCTGTACCTCAACCACCGCGGGGGGTGGCTGACAGTCCGGGGCGTGCGGGAGCGGTTGAACCACTATGTGGAGAAGGCGGCTTTAAGCAGTGGTATCTCTCCCCACACCCTGCGCCACTGTTTTGCCACCCATATGCTGGAGCGGGGGGCAGACCTCAGGGTAGTCCAGGAACTCCTGGGCCATGTTAACCTTTCCACCACCCAGATCTATACCCATCTCAGCCAGGCCAGGTTACGAGAAGTATACCAGCAGGCCCACCCCAGGGCTAGAAGAAGTGAGGGGTAGAACCCGTGCAAGGCACAACGGTGATAGCCGTCCGCCATAAAGGCAAGGTGGCAGTGGCCGGCGACGGCCAGGTGACCTTCGGCCATACCATTATGAAGCATAAGGCCCGTAAAGTACGCCGTTTATACCAGAATAAAGTCCTGGCCGGCTTTGCCGGCAGTGTGGCCGACGCCTTTACCCTCTTTGAAAAGTTTGAGGCCAAGCTGGAGGAATACCACGGCAACCTCCAGCGGGCCGCCGTAGAGCTGGGAAAAGAATGGCGCACGGACAGGTTTTTACGGCGCCTGGAAGCCCTGCTGGTGGTAGCCGACCGGGAGCATCTCCTGGTAATCTCCGGTAACGGCGAAATAGTTGAACCCGATGATGGGATTGTAGCCATTGGCTCCGGTGGTCCCTATGCCCTGGCGGCTGCCCGGGCCTTAATAAAGTATACCGGCCTGGAGGCCGGCGCCATCGCCCGGGAAGCCATGGAGATTGCCGCTTCTATCTGCATCTATACCAACAATAATATTGTGGTAGAAGAACTCTAAAGCCCAAGGGGAGGGGAAAAGCTTGAACCTTACACCCCGGCAGATAGTAGCCGAGTTAGACCGCTATATCGTCGGCCAGGAAGAAGCGAAAAAATGCGTGGCCATCGCCCTGAGGAACCGCTACCGCCGGCAGAAACTGGGTCCCGACTTACGCGATGAGGTCCTGCCCAAAAATATCATTATGATTGGCCCTACCGGTGTCGGCAAAACCGAGATTGCCCGGCGCCTGGCGCGCCTGGTAGGGGCGCCTTTCTTAAAGGTAGAAGCCACCCGCTTCACCGAAGTGGGTTATGTCGGCCGTGATGTGGAATCCATGATCCGGGAATTGGTAGAAAATGCCGTGAGAATGGTTAAAATAGAAAAGCGGGCTGAAGTGGAAGCAAAAGCAGCCAAACTGGCGGAAAAGCGCTTGCTGGACCTGATTGCCCCCCGGGCCGGGAAGGAAAGGGGCAGCCGCTCCCCGTGGGAGGTTCTCTTTGGTGGGGGACCGGCCGGCGAGGAAGGGATGGCGGCCGAAGACGAGAATACAGCCGAACAGCGGGCCATCCTCAGGGAAAAATTAAAGCGCCAGGAATTGGAAGACATGATGGTGGAGGTGGAAGTAGAGGATAGTGCCGTCCCAGGGATTGTTATGGGCGGCCTGGGGCTGGAAGAGCTGGGGATGAACCTCCAGGATATGCTGGGCAATATGCTTCCCCGGCGCAAGCGCAAGCGCCTGGTAACGGTGGCGGAAGCCCGGCGGATTCTCACCCAGCAAGAGGCCGATAAACTGATTGATATGGATGAAGTGGCAGCCATAGCCGTCCAGCGGGTGGAACAGGATGGTATTATCTTCCTGGATGAGATCGATAAGATAGCCGGGCGGGAAAAAGGGGCTGGCCCTGACGTTTCCCGGGAAGGAGTCCAGCGCGATATTTTGCCCATTGTGGAAGGCACCACGGTTCAGACCAAATACGGCCCGGTGAAAACCGACCATATTCTCTTTATTGCCGCCGGGGCCTTCCATGTGGCCAAACCCTCAGATCTCATCCCCGAGCTCCAGGGTCGGTTTCCTATTAGGGTAGAACTGAAAAGCTTAAACCGGGACGATTTTCAACGTATTTTAACCGAACCCAAGAATTCCCTCTTGCGCCAGTATACAGCTTTGATGGCAGTAGAAGGTATAGAATTACAATTTTCAGCCGATGCTATTGCGGAAATTGCCGATATTGCTTATACTGTAAATAATCAGGGCGAAGATATCGGCGCACGCCGGCTACACACTATCCTGGAAAAGGTTTTGCAAGATCTCCTTTTCCGGGCGCCAGAAGTGGAGGAACGCAAGGTTGTTATCGATGCAACTTATGTCCGGCAACAGCTGGGCGACATTATGCAACATGCCGATTTACAAAGTTATATACTCTAAGGAAAGGAAGATGGTATATGGAAACTTTATTAGAAAGATCAAGGAAAATCAACCGCCTGCTGCAGCGGGCGGCCGGTAATCCGGTGGACTTTCAAGAAATGGCCAATGTGATGCGCGATGTCCTGGGAGCCAACACCTATATTGTTGGCCGCCATGCCCGCGTCCTGGGGTATGCCTTTGTTGAAGGTTTCACCTGTGACATTATGGAAGATATTGTCTTCCAATCGGAACGTTTCCCGGAACAGTACAATGAACAGCTCCTGCGTATTGACGAAACCCAGGCCAACTTTTGCCAGGTAGGCAATGCCTGCGTTTTTGACCTGGATAAAAAATGTGTCTTTAACAACAAACTGACCACAGTCGTGCCCATTGTTGGCGGCGGCCAGCGCCTGGGTACCCTGGTTCTCTCCAAGTTTAACGTTCGCTTTGATGACGAAGACCTGGTCCTGGCCGAATATGGCGCCACCGTAGTAGGTATGGAGATCCTGCGTTCCAAAGCCGACAAAATTGAAGAAGAAGCCCGCAAACGCGCAGCCGTCCATGTTGCCCTTGCGACCCTGTCTTACTCCGAACTGGAGGCCGTGGAGCATATCTTCGCCGAGCTGGACGGCGACGAAGGTATCCTGGTAGCCAGTAAGATCGCCGACCGGGCGGGTATAACCCGTTCCGTTATCGTCAACGCCCTGCGAAAATTCGAAAGCGCCGGCGTCATCGAGTCCAAGTCCCTGGGGATGAAGGGGACCTATATCCGCATCCTCAACGATCACCTGCTGGAGGAGTTAGAAAAGCTTCGCCGTTAACTTGAGAGTATGACTTGCCGGGCTCCAGGGGTTTATGCTATACTAACCTCTGGTGCTTAATTCCACACGCGCCGGAGGGCAGGAGAAGTGCCGGGTAAAAGGTCCTCCTGACCTGATGAAGGTAGCGGCGGGTTAAAACTACAGGAGGTGCAGTTCAGTGATTATTTCCATGAAGCAGTTGCTGGAGGCCGGTGTTCATTTCGGCCACCAGACCCGGCGCTGGAATCCTAAAATGGCCCCGTATATTTTTACGGAGCGCAACGGGATTTATATCATTGACCTCCAGCGTACCGTCAAAAAGATTGAAGAAGCCTATAATTTCGTCCGGGACCTGGCCCGCGATGGGGGCAAAATCCTTTTTGTGGGCACCAAAAAGCAGGCCCAGGAAGCCGTCAGGGAAGAAGCCGAGCGCTGTGGTATGTTTTATGTCAACGTGCGCTGGCTGGGAGGGACCCTGACCAACTTCCAGACCATCCGCCGGCGGATCGAGCGCTTGAAAGAGCTGGAACGGATGGAGAAAGAAGGCACTTTTGAAGTACTGCCCAAAAAAGAAGTAGCCCGTCTACGTGGCGAGAAGGAAAAACTGGAGCGTTACCTGGGCGGCATTAAGGAAATGAAGAATCTGCCCGATGCCCTCTTCATCATCGACCCCCGCAAAGAGCGGATTGCCGTGGCGGAAGGGCGGCGCCTGGGTATTCCCATTGTGGCCATTGTCGATACCAACTGCGATCCCGATGAGGTGGATTATGTTATTCCTGGTAATGACGATGCCATCCGGGCCGTCCGTTTGCTAACCAGTAAAATGGCTGATGCCGTTATTGAAGGCCTGCAGGGCCAGGATCAACCGGAAGAAGTCGTGGGGGAATAATATTAACCTGAGCGCAGGTTTTTACCTGCGCTTACATAGTGTAGTAGTACTAAACAGAGAAGTAACCTGCGGAGGAGTGAAGTTATGATTTCGGCTGCTGACGTCAAAGAGCTGCGGAACCGGACCGGAGCAGGAATGATGGATTGCAAAAAGGCCCTGGAAGAGTCTGGCGGCGACATGGAGCAAGCCATTGAATATTTACGCAAGAAAGGCCTGGCCACCGCGGCCAAACGGGCCGGTAAAATAGCCAGCGAAGGCCTGGTCCATGCCTACATCCATGGTGGTGGCCGGATAGGCGTTTTAATTGAAGTCAACTGCGAGACCGACTTTGTGGCCAAGACGGAAGCCTTTCAGGACCTGGTTCACAACCTGGCCATGCAGGTAGCTGCTTCCCGGCCCGAGTATGTAGCCCGGGAAGATGTACCAGAAGAAGTCCTGGCTAAAGAAAAGGAAATCTTAACGGCCCAGGCTTTAAATGAAGGCAAGCCGGAAAAAGTAATTGACAAGATTGTTGCCGGTCGCCTGGAAAAATTCTTCCAGGATAATTGCCTCCTGGAGCAACCTTTTATTAAAGATATGGACCGGACCGTCCAGGATCTTATTAACGAGGCCGTAGCCAAGCTGGGTGAAAAGATTGTTGTCCGGCGTTTTGTCCGTTATGAAGTGGGCGAAGGTATCAAGGCGGAGGAATAAATGGCTGAAAAAAGAGCACCGCGGTGCTCTTTTTTTCCACGGGTAAAGAGGAATTTTGGCTAACGTGTAGAAAGTATTCAGGAGTTACGGAGGTATGTGCCAGGTATGGGGCAACCCAAGTTTAAACGGGTAGTTCTAAAGGTTAGTGGGGAAGCCTTGGCCGGTACCCAGGGTTTTGGCATCGACCAGGAAGTCCTTACTTCTATAGCCGCGCAAATAAAAGAAGTACGGGATCTGGGGGTTGACGTGGCCATTGTCGTCGGTGGTGGCAATATCTGGCGGGGGGTCAAGGGTAGTGCCAGGGGTATGGACCGCGCCACGGCCGATTACATGGGTATGCTGGCGACGGTAATCAACGCCCTGGCCCTGCAGGATGCCCTGGAGAGTCAGGGCGTGGATACCAGGGTGCAGACGGCCATTGAAATGCGCCAGATAGCCGAGCCTTATATCCGCCGCCGGGCCATCCGCCACCTGGAAAAGGGCCGGGTGGTGATCTTTGCTGCCGGTACAGGCAACCCTTATTTTTCCACGGATACTACCGCAGCCCTGCGGGCGGCCGAGATAGAAGCCGATGTCATCTTAATGGCCAAACGGGTTGATGGCGTTTATGATTCCGACCCCGAGATAAATCCCGATGCCAGGAGGTTGAAGGATCTCGATTACCTGGAAGTATTGAATGGTGGTCTGGGAGTAATGGATGCGACTGCCACTTCTTTGTGTATGGATAACCGCATTCCTATTATTGTCTTTGGGATAAAAGAAAAAGGCAATATCCTGAAGGTAATCATGGGTGAACCCATCGGTACCTTTGTCGGGAGGTTAGAGTGATGCTCGATGAAATTTTAAAAGAAGCCGAAGGCAGGATGCAAAAGGCAGTCGAGAACTTGCGCCGGGAGCTGGCTTCTATCCGGGCGGGACGGGCTAACCCGGCCCTGCTGGAGAAGGTTACCGTTAACTATTATGGTACACCTACCCCCATTAACCAGCTGGCCACGGTTTCCGCCCCGGAAGCCAGGCTCCTGGTCATCCAACCCTGGGATCGCAATATCCTGCCGGAAATGGAAAAGGCCATTTTAAAGTCGGACCTGGGGTTGACGCCGGCCAGCGACGGCACCGTTATTCGCATTGTCATTCCCCAGCTAACGGAAGAGCGGCGTACCGAGCTGGTCAAAGTGGTCCGCAAGAAGGCCGAGGAATTCCGGGTACTGGTCCGCAATGCCCGCCGGGATGCCAACGACAAGTTAAAAGCCCAGGAGAAAAATAAAGCTGCTTCGGAAGATGAGGTCAAGCGGGCCCAGGAAAAGGTTCAGAAGCTAACCGATAATTACATCCAGACCATTGATAAGATCCTGGCCAGTAAAGAAGCTGAAATTATGGAGGTCTAGCTTTGGTCGTACCTGACTGTCTGGGCTTAACCCTGGTTGAAGCCAGAAGGCTGCTGGCAGCTAGCGGATGGCAGGTGCACAATTACTCCTTTACCGGCCCCCTTCGCCCTGTACCGGGTGAGGAGGAAAAGGGCCGCGTCGTGCGTTTACGCCTGGTGGGAGCCGGCCAGGTTGACCTGGTCCTGGCTTATGTAGATACGCACCACCAGTGAAAGGAGGTGGAAGGACCTATGCCCCATCGGATAACGGAAGAGTGCCTGTCTTGTGGCGTTTGTGCAGATGAGTGCCCCCAGGGCGCCATCTCCGAAGGAGAAGACACCTATGTTATTGACCCGGAACTCTGCACTGATTGTGGTACCTGCCGGGAAGCCTGTCCAAATGAGGCCATCGTCGAAGAGTAGGATGGCGACAATCCCCCTCCCCGAGGGGGTTTGTTTTATAGGCATATAGCATTAGGGGGGAAACTGGTGCCTGGTTTCCTGACCAGATGGCTCGGCCACGGGCCGCCCAGAGCAACGGAAGATAGGGAATTCGAACCGGGCAAACTGCCGCGCCATGTAGCTATTATCATGGACGGCAATGGTCGCTGGGCCAGAAAGAGGGGCCTGCCCCGGGTGGCCGGCCACCGGGCGGGAGTCGAATCTTTACGCGATATTGTCCGGGCCTGCGTTGACTGGGGCATTGCCATACTCACGGTTTATGCCTTTTCCACAGAAAACTGGAAAAGACCCCAGGAAGAAGTGGAAGCTTTAATGAACCTGCTGGTTGAATACCTGCGCCGGGAGCTACCCGAGTTAAAGAAAGAAGGGGTGCAGGTGCGGGCTATTGGCCGCCTGGAAGCCTTGCCGTTACCGGCCCAGCAAGAACTGGCCAGGGCCCGGCGGGAAACGGCCGGCAACAACCGGCTCATCCTCAACCTGGCCCTCAACTATGGCGGCCGGGCCGAGCTGGTGGATGCCTGCCGGCACATTGCCCGCGAGGTATTGGCCGGTAAACTGCGGCCGGAGGATATAGATGAAGCGGTGCTCAAAGGCGCCCTTTATACCGGCGACCTCCCGGACCCCGATCTCTTAATTCGCCCTTCCGGGGAAATGCGTCTTAGCAACTTTTTACTCTGGCAGCTGGCCTATACCGAATTATGGGTTACTGATGTCTACTGGCCGGATTTTCGGCGGGAAAATTTACGCCAGGCCCTGCTGGCTTACCAGCAGCGGGAGAGGCGTTTCGGCGGCCTGAAAATTTGACCCGTGGTGGTGTTGACTGTGCTTGGCACCAGAATTTTAGTTGCCCTGGTAGGCATCCCCTTATTACTGGGAGCCGCTTACCTGGGTGGCTGGTGGTTTCTCCTGCTGGTAATCCTGCTGGCTTTTACCGGCCTGGTGGAGTTTTATCACCTGGCCGCCCGCCTGAAGCTAAAACCGCTGGTCCCGGCCGGTATTACAGGTGGCCTGATGTTCGTCCTGCTGGCATATCTTAATAAGGGTATGGTAGCCTGGCTGGGTACTGGACTGACGGTGGGGATGCTCTTAATTTTCCTGGCTTTGTTTCCTCGCCTGGCAGCGGCCGATGTAGCCATGACCCTCCTGGGGAGCTGGTATGTAGGGGGGCTGATGGCTTACCTGCCTTTGCTTCGCCTTTTACCCGGTGGTACCGGGGCCCTCATCCTGACCTTCCTCTTGACCTGGGCCAACGATACTGGCGCTTATTTTTGCGGCCGTATCTTCGGCCGCCGCCACCCCTGGCCCAAGCTCAGCCCCGGTAAAACCTGGGCCGGGGCCATCGGTGGCCTGCTGGTAACTGTAGTGGTGGCGAAAGTTTTGGGCCCCCTCCTTTTACCGGCTTTAAACAGCTGGTCGCTGGCAGGGCTGGCAATTCTCACAGCCATTGCCGCCCAGGCTGGCGATTTAGTCGAGTCCGGCTTTAAGCGCCAGGCCGGGGTTAAGGACAGCGGCTGGCTTTTACCGGGTCACGGGGGGATTTTAGACCGTTTTGACAGTTTGCTCCTGGTGGCTCCGGTGGTATACTATTATCTGGTTTTCTTTTTACCAAAAATGGAGTGAAATCTTTGGCTAACTTTGACGATCGGTTTAAACAAACCTTTCAAACTTTGCTGGTAGCCTTGATGGCTGCCCTCCTTTTCCTATTGCTTTTTTATTACATATTCCCGGCCACGGGAGAAATCATTAAAGCCCTCGTACCGGTGGTCCTGCCCTTTGCCCTGGCAGTGCTGCTGGCCGCAATCATCGATCCGGTTGTTAATTTTATTGAAAGAAGGCTTACAATAGGCCGGGGCTGGGCGGTAATTGTAACCCTCTTGCTTATCCTGGCCATCCTCAGCATAGCCATCTTTTACCTGGTGACCAATTTAATTATCGAACTGGAAAGCCTGGCCTTAACCTTGCCGGCCCAGGCCAGGGCCCTGGGGGCCATCTTCCAGGAGTATTTTTCCCTCCTCCAGAGTTTTTATTTTGCCGGTAATTTGCCGGTTGAAGTCTTGAGTACCCTACAGTCCTTTCTGGATAATGCGGTGGTCTGGCTAAAGAATCTCCTGGGGCTGACGGTTCAGTGGCTGATAGCTTTTATCAGTTCCCTGCCGGAACTCTTTATTTCGCTGATCATTACCCTGGTGGCCACTTACTTTTTCAGCCGGGATAAAGAATTTATCCTCCGCACCCTGGTCCAGGTAGTATCACCGCCCTGGCGGGAACGGATGAGCCATGTATTTAGCTCCCTGGGCCAGGCCATCATCGGTTACCTGCGGGCGGAAATTTTACTGGTCAGCCTGCAGATGACCCAGAGTATTATCGGTCTTTTAATTTTAAAAGTTGATTATGCCCTCACCCTGGCCTTTTTAATCGGCCTGGCCGATTTGTTGCCCATTGTCGGGCCGGGGACGGTTTTCATTCCCTGGATCATTGTAGAATTTATCCGGGGCCATTACGGCCTGGGACTGGCCCTGTTAATCCTGTATGCCTTTATCATTATCCTGCGCCAGGTACTGCAGCCCAAGCTGGTGGCCGTCAGCCTGGGGCTGTACCCGTTAACGACCCTGATTGCCCTTTACGCCGGTTTAAAGCTCCTGGGTATTGCGGGTCTGGTCATTGGGCCCCTGACGCTGGTAGTCTTAAAGGCATTTTATCGTTCCCGGCAGGGGGTAACTAAATAAATGGCGAAAGAAATAGCAATTTTAGGTTCAACTGGCTCCATCGGCCGCCAGACCCTGGAGGTTGTGGCCGCCCATCCCGGGCAATTCAGGGTTGCCGCCCTGGCAGGCGCCAGGAATGTAGAACTCCTGGCCGAGCAGGTAAAGCGGTTTCGTCCCCGCCTGGCCGTTCTCCTGGATCCGGAAGGGGCCAGGGAACTGGCCGCCAAGGTTAGCGGTTTAAAGGTCCAGGTCCTGGCCGGAGAGGAAGGCCTCCTGGCAGCCGTCTGCCTGGCCGGGGTGGAGCTGGTAGTAGCCGCTATGGTAGGGATCCGCAGCCTGCCGGCAATTCTTGCCGCCCTGGAGGCCGGCAAGGATATTGCCCTGGCCAATAAAGAGCTCCTGGTAGCTGCCGGCCAGGTGGTCATGGACCGGGCCCGTTCCCTGGACCGTCAAATTATCCCGGTGGATAGCGAGCACTCCGCCATTTTCCAGTGCCTGCGCCAGGGCGGCCGGGTGGTACAGGTGATTATTACGGCTTCCGGTGGACCCTTGCGCGAGAAAACCCTGGCCGAAATGGCTGCCGTTACCCCGGAACAGGCTTTAAATCACCCCACCTGGGTCATGGGGCCGAAGATAACCGTCGATTCCGCCACCCTGATGAACAAAGGCCTGGAAGTAATTGAAGCCAGACACCTTTTCAACCTGGATTACGACCAGATTGAAGTTTTGATCCACCCCCAGAGCGTCGTCCATGCCCTGGTACGCTACAGTGACGGTGCCCTTTTTGCCCACCTGGGGCCGGCCGATATGCGCCTGCCCATCCAGTACGCCCTGACCTGGCCGGAACGCTGGGATTTAGATAGCCAGGTATTGGACCTGGCGGCCCTGGGACACCTTGATTTCAGCCGGCCGGACCTGGAACGCTTCCCCTGCCTGGAGCTGGCCTGCCGCGCCGGCCGGGCCGGGGGGACTTACCCGGCAGTTTTGAGTGCCGCCGATGAAGTGGCCGTCCAGTATTTCCTGGCAAGGAGAATACCGCTGACGGCTATCAGCCAGGTCATAGCCAGGGTCCTGGAGGAACACCGGCCGGTAACGACACCTGATCTGGAGCAGATTCTTGCCGCCGACGCCTGGGCGCGGCGGCGGGCAGGAGAAGTAGCTGAAGGGTTTTGCAAAGGAGTTGAGGCCCAGTGACTATTATCCTGGCCCTGGTTATATTCAGCATTTTAATTGTGGTCCACGAAGGCGGGCACTTCCTGGCGGCCAAAAAAGCCGGCATCAAGGTAGAAGAATTCGCCATCGGTATGGGGCCGGCCTTCTGGCAGGTAAAGAAGGGGGAGACGGTTTACTCTTTACGCGCCTTTCCCCTGGGCGGCTTTAACCGTATGGCTGGGATGGAAGGCCCGGATCTCGACGACCCGCGGGGTTTTAACCGGCAGCCGTTACTCAAGCGCATGGGGGTCATTGCCGCCGGTTCGGGCATGAATTTCCTCCTGGCTATCCTTATTTTTATTTTCGTGTTCATGGTCCTGGGCATACCGGCGGATATTAATGTTATCGGCCGCGTCGAACCGGGGATGCCGGCAGCCCAGGCGGGTTTGCGGCCGGGGGATAAAATCCTGATGGTTGACAATACACCGGTCAATAACTGGCGGGACATGGTTCACCTGATCTACCAGCACCCGGATGAAAAAATTACCCTGGTAATCGAACGGGACGGCCGGCAGCAGCGGGTCAGCCTGACCACCGCCAGGGATCCCCAAACAGGGTACGGCATGATTGGCATCGGCCCTACCTGGGAGAGGCAGGGTTTGTGGACCTCGATCATCTTGGGACTGAGGCAGGCCCTTGAAATCACCAGGCTCATTATCTTAAGCCTGGTACAGATGTTTACCGGTCAGGCAGCCCCGGAGGTCGTTGGACCCGTGGGCATTATCCAGCTGGTGGGCCAGGCGGCTACCTTCGGCCTGGCCAACGTCCTGAACTTCATGGCGGTCTTGAGCCTGGACCTGGGGCTCATCAACTTGCTGCCCATTCCCGCTCTGGATGGCAGCCGGCTGGTATTCTTAAGCCTGGAGGCGGTGCGGGGCCGGCCCATCAACCCGGAAAAAGAAAATCTAATCCACCTGATTGGCTTTGCCCTTCTCATGGGCCTGCTTATTTTAATAACTTACCATGATATAATTCGCATCTTTAGCTGAGGTGAACTGAATGAGTATTACGCGCCGGCCGACGCGGCAGATCCGGGTGGGTAAGGTGGCCGTGGGCGGGGGGGCGCCCATTTCCGTTCAGTCCATGACCAATACCGATACCCGGGATATCGCCGCTACTGTCGTCCAGATCCAGAGGCTGTCCCGGGCCGGCTGCGAAATAGTCCGCCTGGCAGTACCGGATCAAGAAGCGGCAGCAGCCCTGGCCAGGATCAAAGCCCAGGTGGATATCCCCATCATCGCCGACATTCACTTCGACTACCGCCTGGCCCTGGCCGCCCTGGAAGCCGGGGTGGACGGCCTGCGCTTGAATCCGGGGAATATCGGCGGGCCCGGACGGGTTAAGGCTGTAGTAAAGGAAGCGGCTGCCCGGCGGGTACCCATCCGCATCGGCGTCAATGCCGGCTCTCTGGAAGAGGAGGCCATGGCCGCCTACGGCGGCGTAACGGCCGCGGCCATGGTGGCCAGCGCCTTGAAACATGTCCGCCTGCTGGAAGACCTGGATTTCTATGACATAAAAATTTCCCTGAAAGCTGCGGAGGTACCATTGATGCTCGAGGCCTACCGCCGGCTGGCCGCGGAGGTTGATTATCCCCTGCACCTGGGGGTGACGGAAGCCGGCCGGGGCCTGGAGGGAGCCGTCAAATCAGCCGTGGGGATCGGCATTTTACTTAACGAAGGGATAGGCGACACCATCCGGGTATCTTTAACCGGCGACCCGGTACAGGAGGTTGCGGCCGGTTTTGCCATCTTGCGTTCCCTGGGCCTGCGCCGGCGGGGCATCGAGCTTATTTCCTGCCCCACCTGCGGCCGCTGCCAGGTAGATGTGGAAGGGGTGGCAGCCCGGGTGCAGCAGGACCTTCAGGATGTAGCCAGGCCCCTGAAGGTAGCCGTCATGGGCTGTGCCGTCAACGGACCCGGCGAAGCCCGCCAGGCCGATGTCGGTATTGCCGGAGGTCCTGGCTTTGGCCTTCTTTTTCGCCACGGTCGTCCCGTCCGCAAGGTCAAGGAAGAAGATATGGCCCGGGCCCTTATTGAAGAAGCCAGGCGCCTGGCAGCAGAAGAAGGGGAGGAAGAGAATGCGCACGAGTGAATTACTGGCACCGACTTTAAGGGAAACACCGGCCGAGGCCGAGATCGTCAGCCATCAGCTGTTGCTGCGGGCCGGCTTCATACGCAAGGCCGCAGCCGGGATCTATACCTATTTACCCCTGGGACGGCGGGTACTAGCCAAACTGGAGCGGATCATCCGGGAAGAAATGGACCGGGCCGGCGGCCAGGAGGTTGTCCTGCCCATTATCCAACCGGCCGAACTCTGGCAGGAAAGCGGCCGCTGGGAGGTTTACGGAGAGGAAATGTTCCGCCTCCGGGACCGGCACCAGCGCCAGTTTTGCCTGGGTCCCACCCACGAGGAGATTATCACCGCCCTCGTACGGAGCGAGGTTAACTCTTATAAACAATTACCCCTGCTCCTGTACCAGATTCAAAATAAATACCGCGATGAACGGCGGCCCCGTTTCGGGCTTCTGCGGGGGCGGGAATTTATCATGAAGGACCTCTACTCCTTTGACCGGGACCAGGAAGGTCTAAACCAGAGTTATGCCAAAATGTACCAGGCCTACAGCAATGTCTTTCGCCGCTGCGGCCTGGATTTCCGGCCGGTCCAGGCTGACACCGGCGCCATTGGCGGCAACTACAGCCATGAATTTATGGCCCTGGCGTCTACCGGGGAGGCGCTGCTGGTATACTGCCAGAAGTGCGACTATGCGGCCAACGTCGAAATTGCCGCGGCCAGGGCGCTGCCCAAACCGGTAGCGGAAACACCGCAGCCCCTTAAAGAAGTGGCTACCCCCGGGCAGAAAACGGTAGCGGAAGTGAGTGCCTTCCTGGGGATCACCCCGGATAGGCTGATTAAAACCATTTTTTATGAGGCCGATGGGCAGCTGGTTGCCGCCCTGGTCCGGGGTGACCGGGAACTCAATGAAGTAAAACTCCAGAATTACCTGGGCTGCCGGCATCTCGTCCTGGCTGACCCGGAGAAAGTGATGGCTGTTTGTGGCGCGCCGGTAGGCTATGTTGGGCCGGTGGGCTTAAGTGGTGTGCCCATTTACGCCGACCTGGAGATTCCTTACCTGGTCAACGCTGTAGCCGGCGCCAACCGGGAAGGCTACCATCTGACAGGCGTCAACCCCGGCCGCGACTTTAAAGCGGATGCCTTTGCCGACCTCCGCCAGGTGGAGGCGGGAGAACCCTGTCCCCAGTGCGGCGCCCCCTTAAGCCAGGCCCGCGGGATAGAAGTCGGGCAGGTGTTCCAGCTGGGGACCAAGTACAGCCAGCCCCTGGGCGCCACCTATACCGACGAGCAGGGCCAGGAGCATCCCATTGTCATGGGCTGCTACGGCATCGGCGTCAGCCGCACCATGGCCGCCGTCGTCGAGCAGCACCATGATGAGCACGGCATTATCTGGCCCCTGAGCGTTGCTCCCTTTGAAGTGGTCATTATCCCGGCCTCTTTAAAGGACAGCGGCCAGCGGGAAGCGGCCGAAGGTCTCTACCAGGAGCTGCTGGCTGCCGGTGTTGAGGTGGTGCTTGATGATCGCGACGAACGGGCCGGCATGAAATTTGTCGAAGCTGACCTTATAGGCTATCCATTACGCTTGACTATAGGTAAAAAAACCCTTAGCCAGGGTACGGTGGATGTGAAATGGCGGCATGAAGGGCAGGAAGCAGCCCTGCCCCGGGAAGGCCTGGTGCCCCGGGTAAAAGAAATGCTGGCCCGGGAAATGGAAAAGTACCGGTAACGATTGGGGTAAGGGTTGATGGCCATGGCTGGCAGGGAAAACCTGTGGCAGGAATTACTCCGGCAGGGGGCCGTGCGTAAAGTTGTAGTTGATCGCAAGAGCGGCAGGTGCTACCTTTCCCTCTGCCCTCCCTGCACCCTGGGACCGGAGGACATTGAAGCCTACCGGCAGTTCCTGGCGCGGCAGTTTCCCGGCTTTGAATTTATATTAAAAATCATGGAACCTTCACCCCCTGCCGACCTGGCAACCTTCTGCCGGGAACAGAAGGCCGCCATCCTGGAGGAGGTGGCCCGGCGCCTGGGTAATGGTACCTCGGCCTGGCTGGCCGGGGCGCGGCTGGAACCGGAGGCCGGGGTCCTGCAGTTAATCCTCCCGGTACCACTGGCCGTGGAGGCCCTACGGTCCTGCCGGGGTGACAGGGTTTTGCAGGAAGTCTTGCAGCAGTATGGCTACCAGGTGCAGGTGGAACTGGTCACCGACCGGGACTACCAGAAAGAACTGGCGGCCGCTTCCCGCCGGCTCCAGGAGGAGCGTTTAGTCCGGGTCAGGGAAGAAACGGCCAACGGGGGAAAGGAAGACGGCCCGGCTAAAAAGGACGGCCAGGAGAAAAAAGGGAACAGCCAGCAAAATATGGACAACAGCTTCCTCCTGGGGAAAAAGATTACGGCTCCTTTACTGCCCTTGAAGGAAATCCAGGAGGAGGAAAAGCAGGTTGCCGTCCAGGGGGAAGTCCTGGATTTTACGGCGCGGCAGCTGAAATCCGGGCGCTGGCTGGTAAGTTTTAATCTCACTGATTATACCGACTCCATCAGCGTTAAAGCTTTTGCCGACGCCGGTCCCCTGGTGGAGAACGGCCTGGCAGATGGAGAATGGGTGCAGGTGCAAGGACCGGTCCAGTACGACCGTTATAGCCAGGAACTGGTGATAATTGCCGACGCCATCGCCCGGGGGGAACGCCCCGAGCGCCGGGATACGGCGCCAGAAAAAAGGGTGGAGCTGCACCTCCATACCAAGATGAGCGCCATGGACGGCGTAACCGAGGTAGCCGCGGTGGTAAAACAGGCGGCCAGGTGGGGCCATGGAGCGGTAGCCATCACCGACCATGGTGTCCTCCAGGCCTTCCCGGCTGCCGCCGAGGCCGGGAGTAAATACGGCGTTAAGATCATCTACGGCCTGGAAGGCTACCTCTTTGACCAGGACGAACAGCCCCCCGACCACCAGCAGACCTATCATATCATCTTGCTGGTGAAAAACAAGCAGGGATTAGAAAATCTATACCGCCTGGTTTCCCGGGCCCATCTGGATTATTTTTACCGCAAACCCAGGTTGCCGCGCCATTTGATCCAGCAGTACCGTGAGGGGCTCCTTTTAGGTACGGCCTGTGAGGCCGGGGAACTAATCAGGCATTACGTGGCCGGGGCTGGCGTCGCCCGCCTGGAAGAGATTGCCTCCTTTTATGATTTCCTCGAAATCCAGCCCCTGGCCAACAATGATTTTTTAATCCGTGAAGGTAAACTTGCCGACCGCCAGGCCCTGATGGACATGAACCGGCAAATTATCGCCTTGGGCCAGAAACTGCACAAACCAGTGGTGGCTACAGGCGACGTCCATTTCTTAAACCCGGAGGATGCCATCTACCGCCAGGTCCTCCTGGCCGGCCAGGGTTATGCCGACGAGGTCCAGGCCCCCCTCTACTACCGGACGACGGAAGAAATGCTGGCGGAATTTAGCTATCTGGATGCCGCAACGGCCCGCCAGGTGGTAATCACCAATCCCCGGCTCATTGCGGACCAGGTGGAAGAGTTAAAGCCCATCCCCGACGAATTTTACCCGCCGGAGATCCCCGGCGCCGAAGAAGAGCTAACCCGGATCGTCACCACCCGGGCCCATGACTGGTACGGTAACCCCCTGCCGGAACTTGTCCAGGCCCGCCTGGACAAGGAAATGCAATCCATTATCGGCCATGGCTTTGCCGTGCTGTATCTCATCGCCCACAAGCTGGTATTAAAATCCAACGAAGACGGCTACCTGGTAGGCTCACGGGGATCGGTGGGTTCTTCCCTGGTGGCCACCCTGGCCGGGATTACGGAAGTAAACCCCCTGCCGCCCCATTACCGCTGCCCGGCCTGCCGCTACAGCGAGTTTATTACTGACGGCAGCGTCAACTGCGGTGCCGACCTGCCGGCGAAAGATTGTCCCCGCTGTGGTACCAGGTTGTTAAAAGACGGGCACGACATCCCCTTTGAAGTCTTTCTGGGCTTTAAAGGCGATAAGGTACCGGACATCGATCTCAACTTTTCCGGGGAATACCAGCCCCGGGCGCACCAGTACGCCGAAGAGATCTTCGGCAAAGACCATGTTTTCCGGGCCGGCACCATAGCCACCCTGGCCGAACGCACGGCCTTTGGTTTTGTCCATAAATATCTGGAGGAGCGGGGCCTCAAGGCCCGCCAGGCGGAAATCAACCGCCTGGTCAAGGGGATTACCGGCGTCAAGAGGACCACCGGCCAGCACCCGGGGGGGCTCATGGTCGTCCCCCGGCGGGTGGATATCCACCTCTTTACACCATTGCAGCGCCCGGCCGACGACACCGGCAGCAATACCATCACCACCCATTTTGACTATGAAGCCATCAGCCACCGCCTGGTGAAGCTGGACCTCCTGGGCCATGATGACCCCACGGTGATCAAAATGCTGGAGGACCTCACCGGCGTCAACGCCCGGGAGATCCCCCTGGATGAGCCCCGGACCATGTCCCTTTTTGCCGGCGTCGAAGCCCTGGGGGTCCGGCCGGAAGACATCGGTTCCCAGGTAGGTACCCTGGGGATTCCCGAGTTTGGCACCCGTTTTGTCCGCCAGATGCTGGAGGAAACCAGGCCCCGGACCTTTGCCGAGCTGGTACGCATCAGCGGTTTCTCCCATGGTACCGATGTGTGGTTAAATAACGCCCAGGATTTAATTAAAAGCGGTACGGCGAAACTCAGCGAGGCCATTTCCACCCGTGATGATATTATGAACTACCTCATGCAGCATGGTGTGGTGGCCGATATCGCCTTCCGGACCATGGAGGATGTGCGTAAAGGCAAGGGCGTCAAAAAAGAGTATGAAGAGGCCATCCGGGCAGCAGGAGTACCCGAATGGTTCATCCAGTCCTGTAAAAAAATCAGCTATCTCTTTCCCAAGGCCCATGCCGTGGCCTACGTAACCATGGCCTTCCGCATCGCCTACTTTAAAGTCTATTACCCGGAGGCCTTCTATGCTTCCTTTTTCAGCATCCGCGCCGATGAATTCGATGCCGATATTGTAGCTGCCGGCCTGCCCCGTATCCAGGAGGAAATCGCAACCCTGGAGAAGAAGGGCAACGAGGCTACAGCCCGGGAGAAGAACATCCTGACCATCCTGGAGGTAGCCCGGGAAATGTATTGCCGGGGCATTACCATGGAGCGCATTGATTTGCAAAGATCGGCTGCCGGCCGTTTCCAGGTGGGGAAGGGCAGGCTGTTACCACCCCTGGCGGCCCTGACCGGGGTAGGCCAGGCGGCAGCCGAGGCCATCGTCCGCGCCCGCCAGGAACGGCCCTTTACCTCCCTTGAGGACCTCCAGCGCCGCAGCCGGGTGAGCAAAACGGTCATCGAAGCCCTGGAGAAACACGGCGCCTTAGCAGGCCTGCCTGCCTCCGACCAGCTGGCGTTTTTTGGCGGTTTTCTATAACACTCCCACTTTGTTCCGGGAGTGTTTTTTTGTCGTATAAAAAAGATAGGAGATTAAATATGTAAACGATAACATAACTGACTAGTAGTATTAATATAATAAAAGCAGACAAATCAAAAGAAATTACCCGGAGAAGGATTGGGAAAAGGGTTAAGGAAGGGTGGGCGTGAGGCGGTGAAGATGATAATTGTCAATATGTTAATAGAAAGGAGCTGCTTTTTGGGTTCTTCTGCATCAGTTTAAAAGAAAATTTCACATAAAAAATTTTATCTGTCAGGAGGAATCTAAAAATAAATGGCGAATATTATCTATACAAAAGCAAACGATTACATAAATACATACTTTTTTAGTGGTAACGTTTAAAAAGGAAGGAAACGTGGTAATGCCAACCATTAAAGATGTAGCCGCCCGGGCCGGTGTTTCAACAGCCACTGTATCCCGGGTCCTTAATGGTGAGAAGGTGAAAGAAGAGACGGAAAAGAAAGTAATTGCCGCCATTGAAGCTCTTGGTTACCGCCCCAATCATATTGCCAGAAGCCTTAAAACCCAGAAAACCCAAACCATCGGCTTTGTTGTTCCTGACTTCGGTCCTTTCTTCATGCAGGTGGCCGAGGTTGTGGAAGATATATTAAATAGTTACGGTTACAGCCTGATTGTTTGTAATAGCAATGAGAACCCCGCCAGGGAAAAGGAACGGGTAAGAATGCTGGTGGAAAAACAGGTCGATGGGTTACTGGTGGTCCCCACCAGCGATACCGCTTCGCATTTAAGAGAAATCCAGCAAGATGGTACTCCTGTGGTGCTTGTTGACCGGATGGTTAAAGATATGCAGGTTGATTGCGTGCTGGTAGATAATGTAAACGGCGCTTACCAGGCGGTAGAGCACCTGGTAACCCTGGGCTACCGGCGCATCGGTCTCATTAACGGCCGCCTGGAGGTAACTACGGGAGAAGAAAGATACCGCGGTTTCTTACGGGTATTCGAAGACTATAACCTGCCGGTAGATGAAGGTTTAATTCGCACAGGTGATTTTTCTACTGAAAGTGGCTATACTCTCATGAAAGAATTAATGGGCCTTCCAGATCCACCACCGGCTGTTTTTGTTGCCAATTATTATATGACCATTGGCGCCATGCTGGCCATTAATGAACTGGGTCTAAAAATACCCACCGATTTCGCCCTGGTTGGTTTTGACGATATGGAATTAACCCGGCTGGCTAATCCGCCATTAACAGCTGTGGTGCAACCCCTGCAGGAGATGGGCGAAAAGGCGGCGGAGTTAATTTATAAGCGAGTTGGAGGGGATAATACTGGTTTTCCACAGATGTATCGTTTAAAACCTGAACTGGTCATTCGTCACTCTACCAGCCCTTTCTGGAAGACAAAAAATCTGGAAGTTGTATGAGTAAAAAGCCTGGGAGGAGAGACATAATGATTTCCAAAGAACGGGCGCTGGCTGCGATTAAAGGAAAAAAAACAGACCGGTTACCCATGTGGTATGGGGGGGCACCCGAAACGACCCGCAATATAATGGAGTTCCTTGGAGCAAAGTCGGAGAAAGAGGCAATGTATGATATTCTCGGCATGGACTTTAAAACCGTTAGACCTAAATATATTGGATTGCCGTTTAAAAAATACGAGGATGGAACAATGGAGAATGAATGGGGAATTAGAAGGGGCGGTTTGCACTACGGCCAGGCCCTTAATCACCCGCTGGAAAATGCACAGACTATACAGGACGTGGAAAAATACAAGTTTCCCGATCCAGATGACTGGGATGTAGTCATCACCAGAGAGGAACTGGAGGATGCCAGGGGATATTGTCTCATTGGCGCAACATGGGCTCCGTTTTTTCACGATTCTACAGAACTTATGGGCATGGAACAATTCTTTGTCAATATGTATATAAATCCCGGCGTTGTCGAGGCCATTATAAGGAAATGTTTTGAGTTTTATTATGAGCTAAACAGGAGAACTTATGAGGCTAATCCGGGTGTTATTGATTTTTATTTCTTTGGTAATGATTTTGGCTCCATGCGCGCTTTATTGATGTCCCCTGATATGTGGCGCAAGTTTTATAAACCTTATGTTGCCAAACTGATAGAGCAGGCCCATGAAAACGGGGCGGTAGCAGGTCTGCATTCCTGCGGGGACATTCATGAAATATTCCCGGATTTAATAGAAATTGGTTTAGACGTCATAAACCCCATCCAGGTAAGCTGCCAGCATATGGATCCGGTGGTATTAAAGAGAGAATATGGGAAAGATATTGCCTTTTTTGGCGGTATCGACGAAAATGAAATTTTATTAAATGGAACAGAAGCGGAGGTAAGGGCAGAAACGCGAAGGATTATTGATATATTAGGGAGCGATGGCAGATATATAGTTGCTGCCTCCCATGATTACCTGCTTCCTGAAGTGCCAGCGCGCAACATTGTAGCCATGTATGACGAGGCTCGAAAATATAGTTCAGGCAGGTGAAGTAAAGGTGGGCTTAATTCCGGCATTGCAAATGAAAAATGTCAGCAAAAAATTCCCGGGTACCCTGGCTGTAGACAACGTTGATTTTGAAGTTTACCCTGGCGAAGTTCATGCCCTCGTAGGGGAGAATGGGGCGGGCAAATCTACTTTAATGAAAATGCTGGCCGGTTCCTTTAATGACTACACAGGTCAGATCTACATTGATGGAAAGGAGGTGAAACTGCATTCACCGGCGATTGCCAAAGCTAATGGCATAGCCATGATCTATCAGGAATTAAGCCTGGCCAGGGCTCTTACTATTGCTGAAAATGTGCTGGTGGGGAGGCTGCCGGTAAGAAACAAGTGGTTTCTTGACAATAAGGCCTTAATTCAGGAAACAAGAGCTTGCCTGAAAAGCGTAGAATTGGACTATCTCGACCCTTTTACCCCCGTGGAAGCAATCAGCCAGCATGAAGCCCAGCTAGTGGAGATAGCCAAGGCCCTGGGCAACAACCCCCGCATCCTAGTTATGGATGAGCCAACTTCCGCCCTGTCGCGCGAAGAGGTAGAACGTCTGTTTAAAATAATAGGCAAACTAAAGCAGCAGGGGCTGGCCATCGTTTACATCAGCCATCATTTAAATGAAATTTTCCAGGTTGCAGATCGAGTAAGTGTAATGCGTGATGGCCGGAAAGTGGGGACCCTGAATATAACGGACGTTACACCGGAAAAATTAATCGAAATGATGGTAGGCCGGTCTATCAGTCAAGTGAAGAGGGCGGCGGACAGAACCACCGGCCAGATAATCCTGGAGGTTAAAAACTTAAGCAGGTATGGCTTTTTCCATGACATATCCTTTTGCGTCAGGGCGGGGGAGATTGTGGGAATTGCCGGCCTGGCCGGGGCTGGGCGTACCGAGCTGGGGCGAGCCATTGGCGGGGTCGACCCTGTGGATGCAGGAGAAATCATCCTAGCGGGCAGGAGAATTAAAGTCAAAAATATGGCCCGGGCACTCCAGCATGGTATCGCCTATCTAACTGAAGACCGTAAAACCGAGGGCCTTGCCTTGCGCCTCACGGTAGAGGAAAACCTGTTGGCTCCCTTAATTCCCAAGCAAAGCAAAGGTTTAATTTACCAGAGGCAAGCAGGAAAGGGTATAGTAAAAAAATTAATAGAAGATCTGCACATTTCACCTCCGGATCCATCCCGGTACGTAGGTAATCTATCGGGTGGGAATCAACAAAAGGTTTTATTAGGTAAGTGGCTGGCCACCGGACCCCGGGTGTTGATCCTCGATGAACCTACGCGAGGTGTGGACATAGGAGCTAAAGTGACTATACACACGGCCATAGAAAAACTAGCTGCCCAGGGGGTAGCCATGATTCTCATCTCGTCTGATCTGCCGGAATTAGTGCGATTATCCGACCGGATATTAATAATGCGTAAGGGCCATCTCATGGGGGAAATACCGGGTAAGGACTGTACGGAAGAAGCAGTACTATTGGCTATCAACAGTGAAGGGGAAATAGCCCATGCTAGTTAAAAGCGAAAGAATTGAGCCCAAAAAGCATCCTGCAGAAATAACTGTCTGGATAGAAAAGTTCGGTGTTTATGTTATGATTTTTGTACTTCTCTGCCTGGGAACTTTAATTTCCAGCAAGTTTTTAACCCTTGAAAATCTAGCGAATGTTGTCCATGCAGTGGCATTACTGGGTATTGTTGCCGTGGGCGTTACTTTTGTAACCTACAGCGGGCATTTTGCAGACATGTCAGTACCCGGGATTATTGCCCTTTCGGGAATGATCGCCGTTGACATGTTGCGTTATGGTCTTGTAGTTAGTCTGGCGGCGGGATTTGTAACAGGTCTTATGATAGGCCTGATAAATGCCTTTGTTGTTGGTAAACTTAGAGCCAACCCGATTATCTGGACGCTGGCGGTTGCTTTTGTAATTAATGGGGTAGTGAGATGGCTTTACCGGGGTGAACAAATTTATCCGGATTTAAAGGCCGGCGAAAAGTTGGCAACAGCCTTTGTGAACCTGGCGAGGATTAATATAGGGGGTTCGATACCAATTACCATAGTCGTCTTTCTGGTGATGGTAATTATCGGGCAGATATTGCTTGCTAAAACAAAGTTTGGCGTGCAGCTAAAACTTATCGGTTCTTCCTACGAAGTGGCGAGGATGACAGGAGTAAATGTAACCTGGATGGTAGGGCTGGCATTTATATTATCGGCCATGGCCGCTTCCATTGGTGGGATTCTTTTGACTTCACTGGTAAAAATAGGGGCCTATTACAACGGTGCCGGCTATGACTTCCGGGCAGTCACAGCTATTGTTCTGGGGGGGGTAAGCCTGGCCGGTGGTAAAGGGAACATGATAGGAGTCCTGGGGGGAGTAGTGGTTATCGGCCTTCTGAATAATATCCTGACCTTATTGGGAGTAGATACCTTTTCTCAGACGATTGTCCAGGGTATGGTTTTTATCCTGGTTGTCTGGGTTAATACCTATTCACTGCGAAAATTAGGGAAGGCAGATGGATGACATGAACAAAAAAGTTTACCAGGTAATCAATAACTATAGAATATATTTCCTCTGCGGACTGGTTTTTATAGCAATGGCCATATTCGTACCCAACTTTTTGACCCCTTATAACATCACCAATATCCTTAAGGGTATGAGTTTAAATGCCATGGTGGCCGTAGGGTTCACCATCGTGATGATTTGCAAGGAGCTTGACCTATCAGTTGGTACCACCCTTACTTTAGGCGCTATGTTTGTTATCGGGTTTCAACCATCACTGGGTTGGGGCGGAAGCCTCCTCATTGCAGTGTTAGCAGGAGCGCTGGTGGGCCTGGCCAACGGTTTCCTGGTAGCGCGGGCCAAGATTGATTCGTTCATAGTTACACTTGGGACCATGACCACGGTGCAGGGAATTATCTTTTTATACGGTAAAGGTTATGCCTTAAACGCTACTGATTTTACCATAGCAGACTGGCTGGAAACACCCATCATTCCATTTTTACCACCGCGGGTATTGATTACTATTATTTTCGTGCTTTTATTTGAAGTCCTTCTGGTACGTACCAAATACGGCCGGGGTTTTTACATGGTAGGTGCCAACAGGGAAACTGCCTGGCTGGCTGGGCTTAACACGGAAGGATACGTTATTGTGGCTTTTATAATTTCCGGTATCACTGCGGCCCTGGGGGGCGCACTCTTTGCCATGAGCCTTAGTTCGGCTACACCCACCATCGGTACGAGTTCCCTGATGATCGTAGTAGCGGCAACTATTATCGGTGGTACCTCCATGGCCGGCGGCAAAGGTAGTATACTGGGCAGTGCCGTAGCTGTTTTAACCCTGACTATCCTCTATAACGGCCTTACTAACCTTGGTGCAGGCTATGAAATACAAATTTTAGCGAGCGGTTTGGTTCTGGCGGTAGTGGTCCTATATGAAGCCTATGCTTTGTACCAGGCGAATAAGGTTAAAGGACAAAGACCGGAATTGTTAAAGGAGGTGAGCTTAAAAAAAGGAAAAGGAAGGGGAGGTAAAGCGGTAAAGTTGGAGACTTTAAACTGAATAAAGGAAAAGGAGGTATTTGTAGAAGTAAGCAATTACAAGGGTACTACTTTCTCAACAATAAAATTTCGGGAGCAAATTATAAGCAAGCAAATTATAAGCAAGACAGGAGGTTCAAAGCTAAAAATGATTAAAAAAATAAGCGCTATACTACTAGTGGTTTTAATAGCCGCGTTATTTATAGCTGGCTGTGGCGGCAAGCAGGCCCAGGAACCATCTAAAAGTGGACAGAGCGGCCAGGCTGAAAAGAAAAGCTCTAACCTGGAAGAATCCCTCAAAGCTGATAGTATAGTTGCCGGGCTGAAGGCCGATGACGGCCAGCTTCTTCTCCCACCTTTGGAGAAAAAGGAAGTCCCGCCACGACCGGCCGATCCCGCTAAACTTCCTGAAGACGATGCCATGCACTGGTATGACATGGAATATTCCGGCTGGGGAGTTAGCAAAGTTAATATTCCCAAGTCACCTAAAGACGGTGCCAAAGGGAAAAAAGTTATTTTAATAGTACACGGGGATCATCCCTGGACTACCGCTTACATTAGAGGCGCCAAAAAAGTGGCGGATGCTTACGGGATGGAATTAAAAGTTATGTCACCGAATTTTAATGCCGACGTCCAGGCCCAGATGGTGGATCAGGCTATAGGTGCCCGGCCGGATATGATATTGATGATCCCTGTTGACGCCAAAATGTCAGTGCAGCTTTTCAGGAAGATCAATCAGGCGGGCATTCCTGTTATTGCTACCAACACCCATCCCGAGAGTGAAGCTATGAAATACGTCATTGCCTGGACCGGCCCGGATGACTGGGGTCAATTCAGAATGCTGGCACAAAAATTTGCAGAGTTGATGCATAATGAAGGCGGTTATGCAATTATTCAGCATAACCCCGGCGGTTCACCCTTCTTTGCCAGGACGTACGCCCCGATAACCGAGTTAAAGAAGATCGCCCCTAAGATGGAGCTTTTAGATAAACAGGCCCCCGGTTTCGAAGCTGAAAAAACCATGCAGGTGGTATCAGACTGGATTACCAGGTTCGGCTCCAAACTTAAGGGTATAATTCTTGCCGACGATTCTGCCCAGGCAATCGGTACTGCGGAAGCCATCAAGAAGGCCAACAGGCAAGATATTATTGTCGTTGCCGCCGGTAACAGCAAGGTAGGCATGGACCTGGTGAAAGAAGGTAAAATCCAGGCCATCACTTACCAGACGGCCGAAGGTGACGGCGCCGCGGCAGTCAAAGCGGCAGCCGACTGGTTCAATGGTAAGGATGTAGAGCCTGTTCGCTACTTGCCCAAGCATATCATTACCAAAGATGATGTAGACAAGTTTATGCCGGCGCAGTGGTAGTTCATAAGAAAAAAAGGGGGAGTTATAAACCTTAAACGTTATAACTCCCCCTAAATAAAAAATACAAAAGAAAATTACAACTAAATCCGGAGTAACAAGGGTGGTATGAGAAATGGCGCAAATGACTTCCCGGGAAAGATTGCTTACCGCCCTGGCTAAAGGAGTGCCCGACCGCTTGCCGGCCACGGTGCACCAGTGGCAGCCCTATCATCTGGAAAAATACATGGGAGGGATTGACGCCCTTGATGCCTTTCAGGAGTGTGGCCTGGATGCAGTAATTCAGTATTTTGAAGCTATGGGGCAGTTCTGGCTGCCGGGCAAAGTAGAGTCCAAAAGGTATTCTGATGAGTGGTATGACGAAGTTGAGATCGTCAACGACGACCCCGACCGGATGATTGTCCACCATACCATCTACACCCCCAAAGGTGTCCTGACGTATAAAACGGAAGGCAACCACTATACGGTATGGATTACGGAATTTATGATTAAAAAACCCGAGGATATTTATCTTTTAAAGTATATGCCTGTCCCTAAACTTGATAAAGAAGCCATCCGGAAAGAATATGATCGTATTGGTGATAAGGGAATTTTGAAGGGTTTTGTCTGGGGCGACCAGGCCGGTTGCTGGCAGCACGCTTGTGTCCTATATGACACGGCACCCATGATTTATGCGGCTATGGATGATCCTGCCTGGGTACATGAATTTTTGGATATACTCCTGGAAAAGAAACTGCAGTTTATATATGAATCCCTGCGGGGCGCCAAATTCGATCTCATTGAAACCGGCGGTGGAGCTTCCTCTTCTACGGTTATTTCGCCGAAGATGTTCGAGGAATTCTGCCTGCCCTATGACAGGAAGATACATGATGCCCTCCACGATGTGGGGCATATAGCTTCATACCATACTTGTGGCGGTATGCTCGGCCTCTTTGATCTCATAATCGCCACTAATACTGACTGTTCGGAAACTCTGGCACCCAAGGGTGTGGGAGGCAATATCGAGGGCCCCGAGCTATATGAAGCTATGCACGGCAAAGTGGCCCTTATAGGCGGTCTAGACCAGTATAACATCCTCACCAACGGCACGCCGGAGCAGGTCAAAGAAGAAGTTCACAGGCTTTTTGAGATTTATGGTAAAGGCGGCGGGTACATTATGATGCCTGCCGACCACTTCTTCGACGCGCCAAAGGAAAACCTTCTTGCCTATGGCGAAGCAGCAAGGGAATGTGTCTATTAATGATAGCAAATTATGGGAGGGAGGATAAAGATGAAGCGCTATGGCATGGTCATTAAGGTCAAACCTGAAAAACTGGAGGAATATAAAAAGCTGCACGCTGCCGTATGGCCCGGAGTGGCCAGGATGATTACCGAGTGCAATATAAGGAATTACAGCATTTTCTATAAAGATGGGTATCTGTTTAGTTACTATGAATATATTGGCGATGACTACGAAGCTGATATGGCCAAAATGGCTGCCGATCCCACTACCCAGAAATGGTGGGAGGTATGCAAACCCTGTCAAGAACCCCTCGAGACGCGGGGGGAAGGGGAATGGTGGGCGGTTATGGAGGAAGTATTCCATCAGGATTAATTAAATGTTACCCTGCCTGTTATCACAAAGATAGGTCCACAGCTTATTTCATCATAAAAATTGGGGATGAAGGTGAAGCAAATGAAAGATGCCCTATTATTGAATGCGAGATTACCCAAAATCGGTATCCGGCCTATCATTGACGGGCGCCGTAACGGAGTGCGGGAATCCCTGGAAGAAACCACCATGGGCATGGCTAGAAAGGTGCAAAAGTTACTGGAGAACAATATAAAGTATCCTGATGGGTCACCGGTGGAGTGCGTGATAGCCGATACCACTATTGGCGGCGTGGCCGAGGCGGCCCGCTGCGCGGAGAAGTTCGCCCGCGAAGGCGTCGGCCTGACGATAAGCGTAACTCCTTGCTGGTGTTACGGCTCCGAAACCATCGATATGGACCCTTTTATACCCAAAGCTATCTGGGGGTTTAACGGTACGGAGCGTCCGGGGGCCGTCTATCTCGCGGCCGCACTGGCGGGGCACAGCCAGAAAGGACTGCCGGCTTTTGGCATCTACGGCCGCGATGTCCAAGATGCTGGCGATGAGAATATTCCTGATGATGTAGCCCAAAAAATACTGCAGTTCGCCAGGGCCGGCCTGGCGGTCGCCTTAATGCGGGGTAAATCATACCTGTCAATCGGCAATGTATCCATGGGCATTGCTGGATCTATAGTCGATCCTCATTTCTTTGAGAGTTATCTCGGGATGAGATGTGAATACGTCGATATGTCGGAAATAACCCGGAGGATTGAAGAGGTAATTTACGACCAGGAAGAGTATGCCCAGGCGATGCAATGGGTGAAGGAGAACTGTAAAGAAGGTGCGGATCGCAACCCGCCTGACAAGCAAGCCGGCCGGGAGCAAAAGGATAGGGAGTGGAGTACTTCTGTTAAGATGGCCTTAATATGCCGGGATCTAATGGTTGGCAATCCCCGGCTGGCCGAGATGGGATATAAAGAAGAAGCCGAAGGCCATAATGCCCTGGCTGCCGGCTTCCAGGGGCAGCGGCAATGGACCGACCATTTCCCCAACGGCGATTTTATGGAAGCCATTTTAAATTCCTCTTTTGACTGGAACGGCATCAGGCGGCCTTATATTATGGCCACGGAAAACGATAGCCTCAATGGTGTGGCCATGCTGTTCGGCTATTTACTGACCAACACCGCCCAGGTCTTTGCCGATGTTAGAACCTTCTGGAGCCCGGCGGCCGTCAAGAGAGTAACTGGCAAAGAACTGGAAGGGATTGCCGCCGGGGGCATTATCCACCTGATCAACTCCGGTGCTGCGGCCCTGGATGGTTCGGGGAGGATGCTTAAAGACGGCCGGCCGGCCATGAAACCCTTCTGGGAGATAACACCCGAAGATGTTAAAGCATGCCTGGAGGCAACCACCTGGTGGCCCGCTGTCCGGGAGTATTTTCGAGGGGGCGGCTTCTCCTCAAAATTTGTTACCATGGGCGGGATGCCCATAACCCTTTCGCGGGTGAATATTATTAAGGGGCTGGGACCCGTACTACAGATAGCGGAGGGTTACACTGTGGAATTACCGGAAGATATGCACCGGATCCTGGACGACAGGACCGATCCCAGCTGGCCCACGACATGGTTCGCCCCAAGGCTGACTGGTAAGGGTGCCTTTACCGATGTCTACTCGGTAATGAATAACTGGGGAGCCAATCATGGCGCCTTCAGCTATGGCCACATCGGGGCAGATTTAATAACCCTCGCCTCCATTTTGCGAATACCTGTCTGCATGCATAATGTCCCGCCGGAAAGGATCTTCCGGCCCAGCGCTTGGAGTGCCTTTGGCACAGAGGACCTGGAAGGTGCGGATTACAGGGCCTGTCGTAACTTTGGGCCCCTGTACGGGAAGTATTGATTAACAAGACTATAGTAAGGGAAGAGGATAGGAGGTTTCTACTACCATGAGCAAAACTAAGGGTGAGGTTAAAACTGAACGGGTACTTAAAGCCTTAAACCATGAAGAACCGGATCGGGTGCCTATCACTGATTTCTTCTGGAGCCTTTTCTTACAAGAATGGCAAAAAAGAAATAGCGAGGACATTTTTATATACGATTACTACGACCTTGATATCCTTGTAGTCAGCCCTAACATGGATCCCCGTGTTATACGTAGCCGTTTTATTGAAAAAAATGATGAGTATATGATTTACGAAACCGGTTGGGGTTCAATTATCAAAAGACAGGTTGAAGCTCCCATGCCCATGTTCCTCGAATTTGGTATCAAGTCAGCAGCTGAATATGAGAAGTTTGAGTTCGATGATCCCCTCGATCCCCGCCGTTATTATGACGAGCGGGACGATATCATCAATACCGGTGACACCTACCTCGTATTGCCCAGTTTTGCCGAGACAGTAGAGCGCTATAAAGACGACTATTTCATTTTTGGTAGCGTCTGCGAACCCTTTGAAGCCCTCTGGCGCTGCCGTGGTACGGAAGGAGCTTTGATGGACCTGGTGCTCTATCCCGATGAAACCCAGGCCTTTATCGACCGCCTGACGGAGCATATGCTGGCCATTGGTAAGAAGCAGATTGAAATGTTTAATTTAAAGGGCATGTACATCTGGGGCGACGTGGCTTACGACAAGGGCATGTTCTTTTCCCCGGATCTGTGGCGGAAGATGTTTTACCCGGCAGTGGAAAAGCTGTGCACTGAATTCCACGCCATGGGGGCGAAGATCATTTACCACGGCTGCGGCAATGCTCGTGCTATTTACGAGGACCTGATCGACGCGGGTGTGGACTGCTATAACCCCCTGGAAGCTAAAGCTGGCCTGGATGTGGTGGAATTAAAGCGCCAGTACAAGGGCCGGCTGGCATTTAACGGTAATATTGACGTCCGGGTTTTAGCCGAAGGGGATAAAGATGCGATCCGGAGGGAGGTCCTGCGTAAACTGAACGCTGCCAAAGGCGGGGGCTATATCATTTCTTCTGACCATTCCGTAGCTGCTAATGTACCGCCGGAGAATTATGATTACCTGGTACAACTGGTACGGGAGTATGGCAGGTATCCGCTAGAACTGGGGGAATTTGACGAGGAAATATAGCTGTTAACGGGGGACTGAGGATTGTAGCAGTGCCCCCGAGGTATCTTTTAGATTTAGAAAACATGCTGGGGGGCAAACATGGTGCCTTCGGAATTTCAATTACGCCAGGATATCTGCGAAGTAGGGCGGCGGATTTACCAGCACGGTTTCGTGGCTTCCAATGATGGTAATATCAGCATCCGCCTGAATGAAAAAGAAGTATTGGCGACACCTACCGGCGTCAGTAAGGGTTTTATGACCCCGGAGATGCTGGTTAAAGTCAATATGCAGGGAGAACAATTGAGCGGGCAGTTAAAACCTTCATCGGAATTGAAAATGCACCTGGAAATATACCGCCAGCGGCCGGATGTACGGGCGGTGGTTCATGCTCATCCGCCGACGGCTACCGGATTCGCCGTGGCCGGTATTCCCCTGGATCGTTGTGTGCTGCCGGAAATTATTATCAACCTGGGGAGTATACCCTTGGTTGCCTACGGGACGCCCTCTACTGATGAAGTGCCGGCTGCGGTGAAGGAATATATTGGTAGTCATGATGCCCTGCTACTTGCCAACCACGGAGCCCTGACTGTCGGTACGGACGTATATAATGCTTATTATAAAATGGAGTCACTGGAGTTATTCGCCAAAATCAGCCTTACCGCCAGGTTGCTGGGAAATGAAAATGTTCTCTCGGCGGAACAGGTCTATAAGCTTATGGAAATCCGGGCCAGGTCAGGAGTTACTTCACCCAACCCCGGCTGTGTTGATTGTGGCGCCTGCAGCGTCTCTACCCGCGAAGCCCCGGCCGCAACCGGCATAACGGAAGAAGAACTGCAGGAGATTATCACCAATGTTACCCGGCGCGTCCTGGCCTCACTTGGGGATAGGCGACAGTAAAGGAGGAGCAGGGGAGCCCCGTCTTCCCTTAAGTTAAATTAATTACAACCATTGCAAGTTAATTTCGGAGGCAAAATATGAACAAGCAAGCCCTGGGTATAATTGAAGTTCGCGGCCTGGCCACCGCCGTTGCCGCCGCGGACACGGCCGCCAAGACGGCTGCAGTCACCATCCGCGGCTACGAATCGACCAAAGGCAGCGGCCTAGTAGTATTAAAAATCAGCGGTGAAGTCAGCGCCGTCACGGCAGCCATTGAAGCCGCAAAGGCACAGGTTGCTAACGTCAGCACCGTTTTTGCCAGCCGGATCATCGCCCGGCCCCATGAAGAACTAGCGCGGTATTTAACCTAAGAAACTCTCCAAGTAAAAACCCAGGAGAACCTTAGAAATTAAAGGAGGAAGAGTCAACCCATGAGCGCTTTAGGCCTCATCGAAACCAAAGGCTTAGTCGCCGCCATCGAAGCGGCAGATGCCATGCTCAAAGCCGCCGGCGTCGAACTGGTGGGAATGGAGAAGATCGGCTCTGGCCTGGTAACCGTCATGGTCAGCGGCGAAGTCGGTGCCGTCAAGGCCGCCACCGAAGCCGGCGGTGCTGCCGCCGCCCGGCTCGGGGAAGTCATCGCCGTCCACGTCATCCCACGGCCCCACAGCGACGTCGCCCGCATCCTGCCCGGGAAAAAAGACGCCTCTGCCAAGGGGGTAGATTAACATGAAAGACGGCGCCCTGGGGCTCATCGAAACCAAAGGACTGGTCGCGGCCATCGAAGCGGCAGATGCCATGCTCAAAGCCGCCGGCGTCGAGCTGGCCGGTATGGAGAAGATCGGCTCCGGCCTGGTAACCGTCATGGTCAGCGGTGATGTCGGTGCTGTCAAGGCCGCCACCGAAGCCGGGGCCGCAGCCGCCGGGCGACACGGCGAGATAGTAGCCGTCCATGTAATCCCGCGGCCCCACACAGATCTCAGCAGGATATTACCAGCCTGAGCGGTGAGCAGAAATGATCGACGAAACCACTATCGCCAGCATTGTGGCCGAAGTTTTGAAAAACATCCAGCAGCAGTCCCACAATGGGACAATAGCTACCGCGGCAACAGCGTGTAGCGGTGCCTGCCAGATGCGGGCCGACCAGGCCGTGGCCACTACCTCCCGCGGTGACAAAGGCATATACAGGGATTTAAATGCCGCCATCCATGCTGCCAAAAGAGCGCAGCAAGAACTGGTAAAGTTAAGCCTCAAAACCAGGGGCGAGATCGTTGCCGCCATCCGCCGGGCGGCCATTGAAAACGTAGCAACAATCGCCCGGCTGGCCCACGAAGAAACCGGCTACGGCCGGATAGAAGACAAGATCCAGAAAAAGCTCTACGCCGCCCGCTTAACTCCGGGGTTAGAAGACATAAAGACCGAAGCCATCAGCGGCGACAACGGCCTCATCCTGATTGAGCGAGCGCCCTTCGGCCTCATCGCCTCCATCGAGCCGGCCACCCATCCCGGCTCCTGTGTCATCAACCACGCCATCAGCATGGTCGCCGCCGGCAACAGCATCATCTTCCTGCCCCATCCCAAAGGGCTCAAGACCACCCAGTACCTGGTGCGCCTTTTCAACGCCGCCATCCAAGAAGCCGGCGGGCCGGAGGATTTATTAGTCGTTGGCGATAAAGTCAGCCTGGAAAACCTGGACCTGGTTTTGAGCCATCCCGCGGTGGACCTGGTCGTGGCCACCGGCGGTCCCGAAGTAGTCAACCGCGCCTTAAGAAACGGCAAAAAAGCCATCGCCGCCGGGCCCGGCAATCCCCCCGTAGTCGTCGACGAAACCGTCAAGGACCTGGACTACGCCGCCAGGTGTATTGTCGACGGCGCCGCCTTTGACAACACCGTCCTCTGCATAGCCGAAAAGGTCATCATCGCCGTGGAAGCAATAGCCGCTGAGCTCATCTTCCATTTGCAAAACCACGGTGCCTATCTTGTACAGGATGAAACCGATAAAGAAAAACTCATGCGCACCATCCTGCCCGACGGCAAGCACTTCCACCCCGACCTCATCGGCCGGGACGCCACTGTTATTCTAAAGCAAGCCGGCATCGACGCCCCTGACAGTACCAGGATCGCCCTCATGGAATGTCCTCCGGAGCATCCCCTGGTGCAGGAAGAACAGCTGCTGCCCGTCCTACCCCTGGTACGGGTGCCGGACTTTGATGCCGCCCTGGAACTGGCCGCCCGGGTGGAACACGGCTTCAAACATACAGCCATCATCCACAGCCAGGACGCAGGCCGCATCACCGTATACGCCCGCAGGCTCCGCACCGACATCACCGTGGTCAACGCTTCCTCGGCTGCTGGCTTAAACATCGGCGGCGAAGGACACTTCAGCCACACCATCGCCAGCCCCACAGGTGAAGGCATCTGCACCCCTCGCACCTACACCCGGGAACAGCGGACGGTCATCGTCGGGGCGCTGCGAACGGTAGACTAATAATTAAATGCAGCTTAATTATGAAATCAGGAACCAGAGCGGAGTGGATGCCGCTTTGAAGGAAATGCCTGGCAGCGAACTAAACGCCATCATAAATAAAATAGCATCTGCCGGCGTGGTCGGCGCTGGCGGGGGCGGTTTCCCCACCGCCTTTAAACTGAAGACCGGAACACCTATACAGACCATTATCATTAACGGGGCCGAGTGCGAACCCTTACTTAAAGTCGACCAGGAACTGATGACCCGCTACCCGGCGGAACTCCTGGCCGCCTTGGCCGCAGTAGTTCAGGCCACCGGCGCCCGAACAGGGATTATAGCCCTCAAAGAAAAATACCGGGAGGCCCGTACCGCCCTGGCAGGAGAGATAAGCACTTACCCGGGGTTAAAGCTCCACCTCCTGCCCGACGTCTACCCCATGGGGGACGAGCACTTATTGACCTATAGCGTCACCGGCAAAACAATCCCGCCGGGAGGGTTACCATTACAGGCGGGAGCGGTAGTTCTAAACGTCGAGACTTTATATAATATCCACCAGGCTCTGAAAGGAAACCCTGTAACCCATAAGTACGTTACCGTCACCGGCGCCGTCCGGCAGCCCATCACTGCCAGGGTACCGGTCGGCGTCACGGTGCGGGAACTCCTGGCCCTGGCCGGCGGCCCGGCCGTGGACCAATACCTGCTTATCACCGGCGGCCCATGCATGGGTAAGGTTACAAGCATTAATGCGCCGGTTACCAAAACTACCAAGGGCATTATTGTCCTGCTCCTGGATCATCCCCTGGCTGCCGCTTATCGGCGGGATCTAAACAAGGAGCTAAAACTTGCCCTCAAGGTTTGCTGCCAGTGCCAGCAGTGCACGGACTTCTGCCCACGGCACCTTTTAGGGCATCCCCTGGAACCCCACCGGGCCATGCGCGCGGTTACCTATGGCCTTGTTGATATAACCCTGCCCAGGGCCCTTCTCTGCAGCGAGTGCGGCCTCTGCGACCTTTACGCCTGCCCCTTCAACCTCTCCCCGCGGCAGGTCAACAGGAAAATCAAGGCCGAACTGCAGCAGAAGGGTTTCCGGGCTGGCCCCTATCCAACGGGTATTCCTTCCCCTTTCCGGGAAGGACGGCAGGTACCAACTAAAAGCCTTATCAGCCGCCTCGGCTTAAGAGAGTATTACGAACGTACGGTGACTTTTCGGGAAGAAAACATCACAGTTAACCAGGTCCACCTGCCCTTAAAGCAGAGCGCCGGGGTCGCGCCGGAGCCGGTAGTAAAGATAGGTGACCGGGTTTCAGCGGGGGACCTTTTAGCACGTATCAAGGACGATACCCCGGGCGCCAACCTCCATGCCAGCATCAACGGTATCATTACCGCTATCAATAACAACATCGTCATCCAGGGAGGCGCCAACCCATAATGGGGCTAATGTCACCTCTCACTTCTAACATCTCAATAATGGAGGTGGTGACTGATGGGTATCGCCGTCGGACTTATCGAACTTAAGAGCCTGGCGCGGGGATTAATGGTAGCCGACAGCTGTCTTAAGGCCGCGCCGGTAGACCTGAAAATACGCACTACCTGCCCCGGTAAAAGCTTAATTATCTTAACTGGCGAGATCAGCGCCGTAACGAGCGCCGTAGAACATGGCGTCGCTACCGGCGGGGTAACGGTCGTCAATAGCTTAATCCTGGGCAACCTCCATCCTGGGGTCCTGCCGGCCCTGAGCGGGGTAGCCACAGCAACCCCTAAAAGTGCCATGGGAGTCCTCGAGACTTTCAGCGTCACGGCCGCCATCAAAGCCGCCGACACCGCCGCCAAGGCGGCCATTGTCGAGCTCCTGGACATCCGTCCGGCCTACGGGCTGGGGGGTAAAGGGGTGGTCATCCTGACCGGTAGCGTCGGCGCTGTCCAGGCCGCCGTAAACGCCGCCACCCCGCCCCTCAAAGAAGAAGGGGAACTGGTGGATGCCGTCGTTATCCCCTCTCCCCACCCGGAACTGTGGGAGCAACTGGGGTAAAGGC
>NZ_PVXL01000079.1 GCF_002995805.1 Neomoorella stamsii | reverse complement strand
AGAGTTAAAATCCGTAGACGTCCAACTTTGATTGCTGCCTTAAGCAGTGGGTGGATATTTCTGTCTCTAAAACAGGTTTCGCAAAAAAATTTCGGAGGGGCTTGACAAGGCCCTTCCATATCAGGAGGGGGCAGGTTATATTTGGTAAATGGCAATGGGAAAGGTGGTACAATGAAGAATCTGCTCAGTGGGAAGCTGGAAAACTACAAGCCCTTACGGGAAATAGTTTTTGAAGCTCTACGGGAAGCCATTATCAACGGCCAGTTGAAGGCCGGCGAAAGGCTCATGGAAGTCCAGCTGGCGGAAGAAATGGGTGTCAGCCGGACTCCCGTCAGGGAAGCAATTCGCAAGCTGGAGCTGGAAGGTTTTGTCGTCATGATCCCGCGCAAGGGAGCTTATGTAGCTGACCTTTCTACCAAAGATATTGCCGATGTTTTTGAGATTCGCTCCGCCCTGGAGTCCCTGGCGGCCGCCCTGGCCTGCGAACGCATTACGGAAGAAGAGTTAGACGAGCTGGAGCGCCTGTTAATAAAAGTGGCCGATTGTGTGGCAGCCGACGACCTGGAGACCCTGATTGAAGTTGACACCCAGTTCCATGATGTCCTGTACCGGGCCAGCCGCAATGACCGCCTGGTGCAAATTATTAATAACCTGCGGGAACAAATCCAGCGTTTTCGTACAACTTCCCTGGGAACGCCGGGCCGGATGCGGGAAACCCTGGAGGAACATAAACAACTAGTGGAGGCCATTACCGCCCGCAATGTAGAACTGGCCCAGCGCCTCGCCCAAGAACACATTGAAAATGCCGAGAACCGGATGATGGAGGCCATCAGGGAAGAAATGCGTTCCAGCAGCGGTAAAAAGGCATAAGGGAGGGGTTAAGGGTGGAGGTAGATGCTGTTATCCTCGCTGGGGATAAAGAAGGCCGGGGCCTGTTATCTGTTGGTTCCCGGCCCATGATTGCCTGGGTGGTGGAAGCCCTCCTGGCTTCGAGCCGTATCCGGAGAATGGTTGTAGCAGGCCCGGCGGAACTGGCCTCAGCCCTTCCCCGTGATATTACCCTGGTGCCGTCCGGGAGGACGACGGTAGACAGCGCCTTGAACGGGGCGGCAGCCTTGCCGGCGTCCGAATGGCTGCTCCTGGTTACCGCCGACATTCCCCTCCTGAAACCCGAGGCAGTCAGGGATTTCCTGGACCGTTGCCGGGAACGACCGGCCGATTTTTATTACCCTATCGTCAGCCGGGAATGCAATGAGGCCAGCTACCCCGGCGTTAAACGTACCTATGTACGCCTGCGCGACGGTACCTTCACCGGCGGTAACATGGTTTTAATTAAGACTTCGGCCTTACTTACCTGCGCCCGCCAGGGCCAGAAACTGGTAAGATTGCGCAAAAGCCCCCTGGCATTGAGCCGGCTGATAGGCCTTAAATTTATAGTTAAGTTCTTAACCCACCGCCTGACCATTGCCGAAGCAGAAAAGCATTTCTCCCGCCTGCTGGGAGCCCGGGGGGTAGGGATAATCTCCCCGTACCCCGAAATCGGTATCGATGTCGATAAAGAGAGCGACCTGGAACTCGCCCGGCGGGTTCTGGGTAGTGGGCCGAAGGAGTCCTTCATAGAGGGCTAACGTCCCCCACCACGAAACAATGAAATTTTAGGCAACACCATTTTTAGCAGAACCCTGATTTGGAGGAGATCCTATGGCCGAAACAGTAGCCGTTATCCTGGCCGCCGGCCAGGGGAAACGGATGTATTCCCGGCTGCCCAAGGTACTGCACCGGGTAGCCGGGCGCAGCCTCTTAGAACACGTCCTAGCGGCAACCAGGCAGGCTGGCATCGAAGATAATATCATTGTCATTGGTCACGGGGCTGAGGAAGTCAGAGCCGCCCTGGGCCCGGAGCAGAAATACGCCCTCCAGGAGCAGCAACTGGGTACCGGTCATGCCCTGGCCCAGGCCCGGGAAGCCGCCGGGGAAGCTACTACTGTTCTGGTCCTTTGCGGTGATACCCCCCTGATCAGGCCGGCCACTTTAAGCGGGCTTTTACAGCACCACCAGGCCACGGGAGCTGCTGTTACAATCCTGTCGGCCAGAGTTGCCGATCCCACCGGATACGGCCGCATTATCCGCGACGGGCAGGGGCAGGTAAAGGGTATAGTCGAAGAGAGGGATGCCACCCCGGCAGAGAAGGCAATTAATGAAATCAATACCGGTATTTATTGTTTTGCTGCTGCCTTTCTCTGGCCGGCCCTGGGCCGGTTAAAACCCGATAACGACCAGGGTGAATATTACCTTACCGACGTTGTGGCCATGGCCGTAAGCCAGGAGCTCCTGGTCCAGACGCTGGTTGCGAGGGACACTGAGGAGGTGCTGGGGGTCAATGACCGTGCCCAGCTGGCTGCAGCCGGAGCCGTTTGGCGGCGCCGGGTCAATACGGCCCTTATGCTTGACGGGGTAACAATCATTGACCCGGAAGCGACTTATATAGATGTCACGGTGACAATTGGAAAGGATACCATTATATACCCGGGCACTTTCCTTGAGGGACATACTATTATTGGTGCCGGGTGTTGCCTGGGCCCCGGGACTACCATCCGGGACAGCCGGGTGGGTGATGGCAGTACCGTAATCCACGCCGTAGTCCTGGGGAGCACCATTGGCCCTGACTGCCAGGTAGGCCCCTTTGCTTATTTACGGCCGGGGACGGTCCTGGAAGCAGGCGTTAAGGTGGGAGACTTTGTGGAAATCAAGGCTTCGCGGATTGGCCGGGGTTCCAAGGTGCCGCACCTGACCTACCTGGGCGATGCCACCGTGGGAACGGGGGTAAATATAGGTGCCGGCACCATCACCTGTAATTACGACGGCCGGCAAAAGTGGCCGACCATTATTGAAGACGGGGCCTTTATTGGCAGCAATACCAACCTGGTCGCCCCCGTCAGGGTAGGGGCCGGGGCCCTGGTGGGTGCCGGGTCCACCATTACCAAGGATGTACCGGCCGGGGCCCTAGCCCTGGCCCGGGAAAGGCAGGTTAATTTACCCACCAGGGGTAAAAAAGATGACGAAAAAAGGCAGGAAAAATAATAAAAAAAGCGAAGTAAACACAGAGTTAAACCTTTTTCCCTGGAACCTGGAGGTTATTAAAAAAGAAAATGGAAACAGAAAGCGCACGTTTAAAAATCGTTACCGGCAATGCCAACCCGGAGCTGGCCCGGGAGATTGGCGCCTACCTGGGCGTACCCCTGGGGGCGGCCAAGGTTAAACGCTTCAGCGATGGTGAAATCAATATTGCCATCGATGAAAGCGTACGAGGGGAAGATGTTTTTGTCATCCAGCCTACATGTGAGCCAGTCAATGACAACCTGATGGAGCTTTTAATCTTGATTGACGCTTTACGGCGGGCTTCGGCCTGGCGCATTACCGCCGTGGTACCCTATTATGGCTATGCCCGCCAGGAACGCAAGACCCGGGCCCGAGAACCTATCTCAGCCAAGCTGGTAGCCAACTTGATTACCGCTGCCGGAGCTGACCGGGTATTGACCATGGATCTCCATGCGGCGGCCATCCAGGGTTTCTTCGATATCCCGGTGGACCACCTGACGGCAGTGCCTATACTGGCCGATTATTTCAACAGCAAGGGCTTTGACCGGGCTGTAGTAGTCTCCCCGGACCTGGGGGGAGTAACCCGGGCGCGTAATTTTGCCGAACGCATCGGGGCGGAAATTGCCATCATCGACAAGCGGCGCCCGGCGCCCAATGTGGCTGAGATTATGAATCTCATCGGTGATGTTAAAAATAAAACGGTCATCATGATTGATGACCTCATCGATACGGCGGGGACCATTTGTCTCGGGGCCAGGGCTCTACTGGAGCATGGCGCCAGGGCCGTCTACGCCTGCTGTACCCACCCGGTACTTTCCGGGCCAGCCCGGGAACGCCTGGCGGCAGCGCCGCTACAGGAAGTAGTCGTCTGTAACACCATTCCCGTACCGGAAAGCAAGGAAATAACCCGGTTACGTCGCCTTTCAGTAGCTCCCCTCCTGGGCGAAGCCATTATTCGCATCCACAAGGACCTGTCCGTCAGTAAACTTTTCGACTAGTTCATATCCCCCGGGGGCGGGTCGTCATTTTTTTTGCGGCCAAAGGGCAAGCGTTGCCGGTAACGGTTGAAGGCCTCAGTTGCCCTGTGGGTAATCCCGCCAGCGCCCTCGAGGGCTTTGCCGGCGCTGGCGATGGTTTCCTGCCATTTGACGTTTAACAGGCCCCCGGGTTTCTGCAGGGATTCTTCAGCCCCTGCCCTGGCTATCAGGGCGTCCCGGCCGCAGGTGATGATTTGAGTAGTTTCCAGGCTCCTGGTTCCATGGAGGAGGCCGCTTTTAATATCCAGGTAATAAATCTTGCCGTCCTGGGGGTCGAAGCGAAAGTCATCTACGGTACCCAGGACGGTACCTTCCTCCGTAATAACCCTGGCACCAAGCAGGGGGAGGGGATGTTTGGCCAGGGCCTCCAGTTCTGGCAGGGAACTTAATTTTACCACGGCACTGGCCTGGTCTACGGTGACGGCATGGTTACCGACGCTTTTGACATGGCTGTAAGGGATTACAGGCTGTTCCTTAAACCATCCTTTACGGTCTACGGTGAAAGCAGCAATGGCCATTCTTTGCTGGTCAATTAAGAGGCGTTTGATGCGCCCCAGCTGGTGGCCGTCGGCCAGGCTGACTACGGGCATCCCCATGAGCTTCTTGCTGGTATAAAACATCCTTGCTCACCTCCCGGCTTATAACATGCTTATTCAGCCGGGAAGGGGTTTATGCTGTTTCCAGGTAGGCTAAACTTAAATATAGTGAAAGGAGTTGGGATTGATGCAAGTCCAGACACTGGTAGTAGAAGTGCGGCCTGACACTGGTAAACAGTTGGCCCGGCGCTTACGCCGGCAGGGGAAATTACCCGGGGTTATTTATGGGAAAAAAGCCGGTAATATACCTCTGGCCATTCCCCTTAAAGAACTGGAACGGATTCTCACCCGGGAAGGGGAAAATGCTTTACTTAAGGTTATAGTGACCGGGAACGGGAAAGAAAAAGAATTTGCCGCGGTAATCAGGGAGGTCCAGCGTCACCCCATCAAGGGTGTAATCACCCACGCGGACCTTTACCAGATTTCCCTGAATGAAAAAATCAGAGCTACGGTGCCTGTCATCCTGGAAGGGGAAGCTAGAGGCGTGGAACAGGGCGGCATCCTCCAGCATGGCCTGCGGGAGGTGGAGGTCGAGGGCCTGCCCGCCGACTTGCCGGAGGGTATAACTGTTGATGTCAGTAACCTTGGCGTGGGAGAACACCTGGCGGTAGCCGACATTAAAGCGCCGCCGGGAGTAAAAATTCTTTCCGAACCGGAGGCGGTAATCGCCACGGTGGTAACTACCCGGGCCGTGGAAGTAGAAGAAGGCGCTGCGACGCCGGTAGTAGAAGGAGAAAGGCCGGCAGCGGAATAAGCCCGTAAAGGTAAATACTGGAGATGGGGGCGCTAATTTGCCGGTACAGATGGTGGTGGGCCTGGGCAATCCCGGGCCCCGTTATGAAACGACCCGGCATAATGCGGGTTTTATGGTCCTTGATCTCTTGGCCGACGAAATGGAAATCAAGTTTAATTCCAGCCGTCACCAGGCGCTCATCGGCCGGGGGATGGCAGGGGAAAGGCGGGTCCTCCTGGTCAAGCCCCAGACCTTTATGAATAATAGCGGCCAGGCCGTTGCCCCCCTGGCGCGCTGGTACGGGATCGCCCCGGCCGAAATGGTGATTGTTCACGATGACCTGGACCTGGCGCCGGGGCGGATGCGTATCAGGCCGGCGGGCAGTTCCGGCGGTCACCGCGGTTTGCAGTCGATTATCACCGCCCTGGGGACAACGGCCATACCAAGGTTAAAAATAGGTATTGGCCGGCCGCAAGAGGGGGAAAATGTAGTTGACTACGTGTTACGGCCCTTCAGTGAAGGCGACTGGGCCCTGGTGGGCCCGGTCCTCCTGAAGGCGGCCCGGGCCCTCCGTTTCCTCCTGGAAGGAGGGGGACTCGAGGAGGCCATGAACCGTTTTAATAGCTGGAGGGAACGCTAACTCCCAGGGAGACTCCTGCAGGGGTTAAGCCATGATTTTTCTTCAAACCTTGCTGGTAGGCCTTATGGCAGCCCTGGTAGCGTGGGTGGTTAACTACGTGCTCCTGGGGTTGGGGTTTAATAATAGAGCCATCCTTACTTTATTAGGACCCCTTGGGGAAGAGACCCTGAAGACAGGCCTGGCCCTTTTGACAGGGACTTCCCTGGCCGGTGTTCACAGCGTGTTTGGTCTCGCTGAAGCAGCCTGGGAACTGGCCAGTGCACCTCCAGCAAAGAGGCCCCCGAAATTAAAACCGGCCCTGGCGGCCGTGGCAGGTCATTCCTTTTTTGGCCTGCTGGCATCTTTAGCTTACGCTCGTTCCGGCCGGGCCGACGTAGCCCTGGCTATTGGTTTCCTGGCTCACCTGGTCTGGAACCAGGTGATTTTGACCCTGCATTCCTTATTTAAATTATAAAACTTGACTTCTTTCCCAGGGGCAGAATATAATAAATAGTGGATGAGGAGTGTTATGCGGAGATGAGGCCCTGGAAAAAGGGCCTTTTCTTAATCAACAAAAGCTTGCTTACTGGTTGGAGTGCAGTATAAATGCATAATTATGGTATATTGCAAATTGTCAGAGATAGTTCTCAATTTCACAGCATAGTAAAGGGCTTCAACCAGGGCCTGGCGGAGCAACAGATCTACGGCCTGCCAGAGGGTTTAAAGGGGTTGTGGCTGGCAGCCATGCTCCTCGATTACCACCCTATCCTGGTAGTTACAGCCGGATGCGATGAGGCCGGGCGCCTGGTAGCTGACATTGATTCCTTCTGGCCGGGGTCAGGCACCGGCTATCTGCCGGCGGCGGAACTCCTGCCGGTGGAGGTATACGCCCACAGCCCGGAACTGGCGGGCCAGCGCCTTAAAGCCCTGACGGACATGGTCAGCGGGCGGATACGGCTCCTGGTGGTTCCGGTGGAAGCTTTGCTCCAGAAACTGCCGCCGCCGGAGATTTTAAAGCAGGCCCTCCTGACCCTGGAAATCGGCCAGGTAATTGATCGCGAGGCTCTTCTGGAGAGATTAATTGCCTTCGGTTACCGGCGAGAGGAAGTAGTGGAAGCCCCCGGCCAGCTGGCCGCCCGGGGGGGCATTATTGACATCTATCCCCTGGGTGCCCGGGAACCGGTACGTTTAGAATTATTTGGCGATGAAATTGATTCTCTCCGTTACTTCGACCCGGATACCCAGCGTTCGGTGGCGGAGACGCGGGCCGTAACCCTGGGGCCGGCCCGGGAGGTTCTCCCGCCCCAGGACATCAAGGCCGGGCTGGAGGCTTTGCAGGCCGAATTTTCCCAGACCTATACTGCCTTGCGCAACCGCCAGCCCCAGGCAGCCCGGGAGTTAAAAGAAAGGGTCCAGAATCTAATGGCCCGGCTGGAGGTGGGAGACTGGCCGGAAGGTATTGACCAGCTCCAGGCCCTTTTTTACCCGCGCCTGGCTACCCTTTTCGATTACTTCCCGCACCCGCCCCTGGTGGTCCTTGATGACCCGGCGCGTTTGCAGGAAGAAATGCGCCGGCGGGAACAGCAACGCTTAGGGATTTTTACCGAAATGTTAGCCGGCGGCCTGGCTTTACCCTCCCAGGGGCAGGCCTACCTGGAAACGGGCGAACTGGAGCGTCTTTTCAGTCGCTACCAGCGCCTCTATTTTTCCTTGTTACCCCGGCGGGCACCGGGGACCAGTCCCCGGCAAGCCATCGGCGTCGGGGCCCAGTCCATCCCGGCCTTCCAAGGCCGGATGAATTTGCTTGTTGACGAACTCAGCCGCTGGCGACGGGATGGCTACCGTACCATTCTTATGGCAGCCGATCCGGACCGGGTGGCCGGCTTGCGCCAGGCCCTGGCTGACCAGGGTATAGCCTGCCAGGCCCTGAATGAAGTGGCTGCCGTTCCCGAGGGCGGGCAGGTACTCATTGTGCCGGGACGCCTGCGCCAGGGCTTTTCCTGGCCCGAAATGCGGCTGGCCGTCCTGGGGGACGCGGAAATTTATGGCGGGGTTAAAAGGCCGCGCCGGCTTAAGGTGGCCAGGGAAGGCAGCAAAATCACCTCTTTTAACGATCTCCGGGAAGGTGATTACGTCGTCCATGTCCACCACGGTATTGGCCGGTACCTGGGCCTGAAGCAACTGGAGGTAGGAGGGGTCAAAAAGGACTACCTCCTCATCCAGTACGCCGGCCAGGACCGCCTCTATGTACCCATTGATCAGGTTTCCCTGGTACAAAAGTACGTCGGGGCTGAAGGTCATGTGCCCCGCCTGTACCGCCTGGGAGGCAATGAATGGCATAAGGTCAAGAGCCGGGTCCAGGAAGCTGTCCAGGCCATGGCTGAGGAATTGCTGGAACTCTATGCCAAACGGGAGGCCATCCCCGGGTATGCCTTTTCGCCCGATACGCCCTGGCAGCGGGAATTTGAAGAAGCCTTTCCCTACACAGAGACGCCGGACCAGCTCAAGGCCATCGCTGAAGTCAAGGCGGATATGGAAAAACCACGGCCCATGGACCGCCTCCTCTGCGGCGATGTCGGTTATGGCAAGACGGAGGTGGCCATGCGTTCAGCCTTTAAAGCTGTCATGGACGGCAAGCAGGTGGCCGTCCTGGTGCCTACAACCATCCTCGCCCAGCAGCATTATAATACCTTTAAGGCGCGCTTTGCGCCTTTCCCGGTAAAGATAGCCGTCCTAAGTCGTTTTTGTTCTCCAGGGGAGCAAAAGCGGGTTGTTAAGGCTTTGAAAAGGGGCGAAGTGGATATTGTCATTGGCACCCACCGCCTGTTGTCCGGTGATGTCTCCTTCAAGGACCTGGGCCTGGTCATCATTGATGAGGAACAGCGCTTTGGCGTGGCTCATAAAGAAAAGTTAAAGAAAATGCGTTACAGCGTTGATGTCCTGACCATGACGGCCACCCCCATTCCCCGCACCCTGCACATGGCCCTGGCCGGCGTCCGCAACATGAGCCTGATTGAAACGCCGCCGGAAGACCGCTTTCCCGTCCAGACCTATGTGGTGGAGTACAGCCCGGAGCTGGTACGGGAGGCCATCCGCAGGGAACTGGACCGCGGCGGCCAGGTTTACTTTGTTCACAACCGGGTGGCAGATATTGACCGCTTCGCCTATCACGTCCAGCAGCTGGTACCGGAAGCCCGGGTGGGGGTAGGCCACGGCCAGATGGAGGAAAGGGAACTGGAAAAGGTCATGCTGGACTTTATCGAAGGCCGTTACGATGTGCTGGTCTGTACCACCATTGTGGAAAACGGCCTCGATATCCCCAATGTCAACACCCTCATTGTTGACGAGAGCGATAGTTTCGGCCTGGCCCAGCTTTACCAGCTCCGCGGCCGGGTTGGCCGGACCAACCGCCTGGCCTATGCCTATTTCACCTACCGGCCGGACAAAGTCCTGGGTGAAGTGGCCGAAAAGCGCCTGGCTGCCATCCGGGAATTTACGGCCTTTGGCTCGGGGTATAAAATTGCCCTCAGGGACCTGCAGATCCGGGGCGCAGGGAACCTCCTGGGACCCGAACAACATGGGCACATGCTGGCCGTAGGCTTTGACCTCTACTGCCAGCTCCTGGAGGAAGCCGTGCAAAAATTAAAACGCCAGCGGGGCGAAGCCCTGCCGGAAATGAGGCCGGTGGCAGCATCCCCGGCGGCCCCCGTAGAATTAACGGTGGATACTTTCTTGAGCGACGAGTATATCCCCGATGCTGCCTTGAAGATGGAAATCTACCACCGCCTGATGGCGGCCCGGGATTTAAACGAGGTCGAAGATATTGCCAGCGAAATAGAAGACCGCTATGGCCGGCCACCGGTAGAGACGCAAAATCTTTTGAGCCTGACCCGGGTGCGCCTCCTGGCCCAGGAAGTTGGCGTAACCAGTGTGCACCAGAAGGGCAGGGAAGTAGAATTGAGTTTTGGCCAGCATCACGCCCTGCGGGGCGAAAGGCTGCTGCAGCTGACCCAGTATTTTCCCCGCAAGCTCTCCTTTTCTTCTGCCGGCGGTTTGACCATCAGGGTGCGGACGGTGGGCCTGGACCAGCAAGGGTTGCTGGCTTTGCTGGAAGATGTCCTCACCAGGATTAAATACCTGGTCGCTGAAGCGGCAGGCTAAAGGGGGTTATTATATGCTGACTGGTAATATAACCTGGTTATGGCAGGGCTTGCAGCCACGATTGCTTTTGTTCCTGGAAAAGCTGTTCTGGGCGGCAGTTATTATGCTGGCCGCCCTGGTAGTTCTCAACCTGGTTTCCAGGTTTATCCATCGACTTTTCCGGGTGGCCAGGAGGGACCCCTACAAAGATAAAACCCTGGAAACCCTGTTAGCTTCGGCATTACGTTATCTTATTTATGCTGTGGCCGTCATGCTGGCCCTGGAGCAGTTTGTCGATATTACCCCCATTATTGCCGGCGCCGGGGTGCTGGGCCTGGCCATAGGCTTTGGTGCCCAGAGCCTGGTGAAGGACATCATTACCGGTTTCTTTATTATCTTTGAGGACCAGTTTCACGTCGGCGATTTTGTGGAAATTAACGGCCAGGTGACCGGTAAGGTGGAGGAACTGGGCCTGCGCCTGACCACCATCCGGGAATGGAGCGGCAAGAAATTCTATATTGCTAACAGCGAGATCAAGACGGTGCGCAACTATAACCGGGAAGAGCTGCGGGCCATTGTCACGGCCACCTTTCCCTTTGAAGAAGACCCACGTAAGATCCGGGAGGTTTTAGAACAGGCTTGCCGGGAAGTGGAGAAGGAATACTACCAGGAATTTATTCAGGGGCCGGAAGGCCCGGTGGAGCCGCCCCAGATCTACGGCGTTACAGATATTGATAAATCGGATAAAGGCGGCCAGTTTACCATTACCGCCCTGACTAAACCCGGTTCCCTCTGGACGGTGGAAAGGGCTCTGCGGGAGAAAATCTGGCAGGCCTGCCGGGACAACGGCATCCGCCTGGCCTATCCCACCCGGGTCTATGTCGGTAGCGAGCCCGGGGAGGAAGGTATAGCACGGGGTGAATACCTGAAGGCGGAGGGGCGTTAGTAACGTCTATGACCTCCCCGGGGGCCGGTTAGCCACCTTCCACAGGAGCAGCCAGGGGACCAGGACTTCCTGGGGAGAACACTCGCCGTGCTGGTAGCGCGGCTTTTTATGTTTATCCCCAGAGCGGAAATTATGATTGATGGCGTAACCGTGATCGCCGGCCAGGAGGATGAGGGATTGTTCCGGTAGGGCCACCAGTAGCGGTATGAGCCGGCGTCGGAAGCCCAGGGCTAGTTCGGCCAGGAAGGTGGCGTAGTCGTCCGTAGAGGCGTGGACTTTATCGTCCACCAGGTTTAACCGTAAGGCTACCTCTTCCTGCCCAGGGGCCAGGCGATTGCCTTTTCGGGCCAGGGCAGCCAGGTCTTGGTCCGGGCCGGAGGCGTCCAGGAAGCGGAGATTGTACCCGGCTTCCTGGAGCCGGGCCAGCTGGGTGGCAGTCACGGTTGGCAGGTGGGCCCAGAGGAGACCCCGGGCTATTTCCTGCTGGATCAGGCCGGCCTGCTCCAGCTCAGCTAACATGACTTCACTGGCGTCCCGGCGCAGGCCGTCGAGCCAGATGAAGTAAAGGGCTCGGGGCCGCCAGCGCTGTCTATAGCGTTCCAGCTTTACCGGCAGTTGTTCTAGCGTCATACCGGGGACACTGCCGGCCTGGTTATAAAATTCCTGGAAGGCCTGGCTGTACCTGGCCAGTATCTGGTGGAGCTCAGTTTCCAGGCGGGCGAGGGGAAAGGCTTCCATCAGGTTTAATGTAGCCAGTTGATGTTGTAAATGGTAATACAGGCTTTCCATACCGCCCAGGTGGGTGGTATAAATTTTTTCCCAGGCAGGGGCATCGAAGCTTTCCGGCGTAGCTGCCGTTAAGGTTGCGAGGGAATGGAGCAAATGGGTGGCCAACCGGCAGGCTTCCAGGTAAGCGGCCGGTTCCGGCCCTTCCCAAGGTTGAAGGGGGACACCCGGCGTAATTCCCTCCAGCAATTGCAGGGCTGTGGCCAGTTCGCTGCCGTCCTGGTAGGACAGCCACTCCAGGTAGGCGCCGGCAGCACGGCGCAGGATGGCCGGGAAGAGGGTTTCCCGCCCGATAATGGCCAGCAGCTCGGGGCCGGAAGGGTTTCCCCCCGGCGCCAGGGCCTGCCAGTAAGCAGCAAGCCGGTCTTCCTCCGCCAGGGCCCGGCGGGCGGCGTTTAAAAGGACCCCGGCCAGCTCTGGCGGGCCGGCGCGGAGTTCGAAGACCTGCTGCGCCAGCTCCTGGAGGCTCGTCGTGGCTGGCGGCGCCAACCCCGGCAAGGAACACAGCCGGGCCACGAGTTCCGGCTCCAGGTGGTGGCCTGGTAGCCACCAGGCGGTCGTTACCGCCAGGGCCAGGCCGGCTTCGCCATGTCGATGCCACAAGGGCAGCAGTTCCTGGTAACCGGCGGCGAACCAGTCGTACAAAAGGTTCTCCCGGGACTGATAAGGAACACCGGTTTCGGCGACCAGGACTCCGTCTATTTCCCGGCGGCTGGCGGCAATCACCCGGATGTGCGTAGCAGGGTCCGGTTGCTCCCCCTCCCGGCCTGCCAGCCACTGCCGCACCAGATCCAGGAGTTGTTCCGGCTTTAGGACCCGGTTGGCCAGGAGGTCGTAGAGGTCGTCCAGGTTGCGCTCGACCACCAGCACCTGGCCGGCCAGAGCCTGGTTAATGAGACCAATGGTATTGCGGTTGACGACCGGCTTTAGTTTGGCGAGGAGTTCCGGGTCCTGGGGGTCTACCGCCAGGAGCCGGCGCAAGCAGGTTGCTTCCTGTCCCTTACCAACACTTTCCAGCCCAGCCAGAAAGCCCCGGATCTTCTCCTGGTAGAGGGGATCCTGCAGGGCCAGAAGGTAAGCCCGGATGCCCTCCAGAGCAGCGGCTTGAATGGCGGCCGGGGGCGGCAACTCGTCCTTTTCCCCCAGGGCCAGACCGCAGGAGCAGGCCGGCTGGAGGGCCAGTTGCCCTTCCGGGTTAACCGGGCACTGCCGGGCCAGGGCTGCGGCCAGGAGCTGGTTGACCAGGCTTAGAGCGTCCGGGGCAGCTACCTGCTTTAGCTGGCTTAACAAGGTTAAAAACCGGTAGGCTTCCCCTTCCCGCAGGGCATGATAGGGCTGGAAGCGCTCCAGTGACCGCAGCCGCCGGTGCTCGGCCAGATAGGCATCGGTATAAGCCCGCTGGAAAAGGGTAAAGGCGGTAGCCAGTTGCTGGTAAACTTCTTCCTGGTAGAAGACGTCAGGGCTATTGAGTAATTCTATCAACCTGGCCTTTTGCCGGCGTAAGTCCTGATAAGCGGGTGTATCGGGCAGGACCAGCTGGGTAGACGTCAGGTAACCGTGAATGAAGAGGAAATGGTTTAAGTTCTGTTCCAGGAAATGCTGTAGCTTCCGGGTGCGCTCCAGGGCTACTTCCCATAGGGGGTCGGCCTGGTAGGCGACCAGGAAACGTTCCAGGCCCTCCCGGGGACTATAGGAAACCTTTATTTCCGCTACCAGGGAGGCCACCCGGTTGAGGTCGGCCCGGGCGGCAGCCAGGGGCAGGGCCGCCAGGGCCGGGTAGCTGGCCACTGTCTCCAGGAGCTGGCCCAGGCTATTTAGCCGGGTGCTCATGTCTTTCTGGAACTGAACCAGGTAGTCCCAGAGCTCTTGCTGCCGGCCATGGGTTAAAGGGCCCTGACGCAGGGAAACCGGCAGTAATTTGACCCCGGCCAGGACGGCCTGGAAGGCCTCCGGCAGGACTTCTACTAGGCCCAGTTCTTCGATTTTGTAAAAATTATATGGGCCTATTTGCTTTAAATTTAAGCGGCGGCCGTGGCTATAAGCGGCTACCAGGCCGCTGTGGAGCAGGGCCAGGATAAGTAGTTGGAAGGCGATTTCGCTCAGCCCGAAGGGGCCTTTGCGTAGCCGTAGGCCCAGCTCCGCGAGGCCGACCGGTCCGCCTTTGAGGCTCTCCAGGCAGGCGGCCACCAGCGGGTTGCGGGAGGAAGCCACCTGGAGAATATAACCATCCTTCGCCTTTTTCGCCAGTCCTAGGGGCTGGAGGAAATTATCCAGGGCCATTTTCAGGCCGGCATCTACCCTGCCTTTTACCTCCCCGGGTGCCAGGAATTCGCCTATGACCCGCTGCAACAGCGGAGCCAGCAGTACCCCGCCGCGGGGAGCAATTTTAGCATGTTCGGGATAGCGCCGGGAGAGGACGGCGGCGGCCAGTTTTTCCAGCAGGGATTTAAAGGCTTCGTAGGCCGGATTGGTGGGCCAGGGTAGTTCTTCGCCGTCACCGGTTATTAAACGGCCACCGGTGTAGGCGCGACGGAAAACATCCTGCACCCTGCTTTTCAGCTCTTCCATTCCCGCCGCCAGGTAGGAACGTACCCTTTCTCCTGTCGGGGAGGAGTCGGCCTCGTACTCGGCCATCAAGACCTGGCAGGCCAGGGCGCTCGTCAGGAATTCCCAGTCGTCGGCGACGGCGGCCGGCAGCCAGAAGAGGAAAGCCCTGCTCGCCGGTCCGGCAAGAGCCGGCAGGAGGGTTTCCTGGAGGTGCGACAGTTGTTTATTGCCGGCTTCGGCCTGGCCCAGGACCAGGATAAAATCGGTGGCCGTGGTCAGGGCCTGGCGGGCCAGTTCCTCTAGGACGGCGGGACTTAAATCGGTCAGGTCGGTAAAAATCAGCAAGCCCTCCCGTCGCGTCTGCTGCCAGAAGACGTCAACCGGGGTGCGGGGGGTGGTGACGAGATTTGCCAGGGGCAGGCGGTTGTCGGTCAGCCACCGGCAGAGGCCGGTGAAAACGCGCCCGTCTCCAGGGAAAAGGCTCTTTTTGATGTAATCCAGGCGGCGGCGGACCAGGAGCTGGACGTCAGCCTGGAGGTCAATGTAGAAAGCGTCCTCCAGGGGAGTGGCACCTTGCTGGTAACCAAGATAGGCGCCGTCCTGATACAGGCGTTTTAAGAGATCGCCGATATACTCGTAGTTTAAAGCGGATTCCAGCCGGGTGATGGGCTGCAACAGCAGGTGGGCAAGCTGGCGCACCGTCAGGGGCCTAGCCGTGGCCCCAAGGGCGGCCAGGATGAGGAGCTTCACCAGCCTTAAGCCTATATGCTGATCCCGGCCCTCCGGCAGCAGCCGGGCTATTTCCTGCTGGAAGTAGTGAAAGACCTGGCGGACGTAGAGGTTTGTCTCCGGCCGAGCCTGGATGCGGTCGCGGAAATGGTCGAAGATCAGGTCCGGGGCCAGCAGGGTATCGGCCGGGGCCTCCAGCAGGGCGGGAATCTGCCGGTCAGGGTCGCCGGCCAGGCGCGCGTGGATAAAGTCCACTACACCGCGATGCCGGGAAAAGAGGGGGCGCAAGCTTTCCAGGAAAGTAACGGTCTGGGGATGGACGGGGTACAGCCGGCAAAACTCCTCCTGGCTAAAGGGCAACTGGCCGAAGGCAGCTGTTAGATCGGCGTAAAGCCGGTGAACGTGATCCTGCGCTTCCGGTCTCTGCCTGATGAGCCGGCGGCTGATAATTTCCCGGATATGCTCTCCCGTTAGCTGCAGGCGGACGGGGTAGCGATCCTTGATTTTATTGAAGGCTTCCGGAGGTATGGCACCGGTGGCCTCGATCTGCTCCTGGAGGGTCGCCACCACCCACAGGGGCAGGCGGCCGGATATTTCGCCCAGGAACTGGAGAAAGCGGATATCTTCGTTAAAGCTGCGGCTGTCGGGCTTGGAGCGTAGGAACTCTGACAGCTCATCGATAAGGATAACCACGCCGGCCAGGTGATGGGCCGTAACCAGAGACTCCAGTTCGGCAAAGGCTTCCTGGCGCCGGTAGCCCAAACGGTAGGGAAGGTCCAGGCGGCGCAGCAGGGAGGTTAATAGAGCCAGGTTGTCTGGTTGAAAGAGTTCCTTCCGGTCGATTTTTTCCCCGGACAGATAGGCTTCCAGTGCCTCGGGGTAGCGCTCGGTCAACAGCTCCCGGATTTGGTTTACATAGTCTTCCCGCGTCTTGCGACCCAGGCCCTTCCCCACACCGGTTTGCAGGACATCGTCCAGGGCGGCCAGGACAATGTCTTCCAGTTCTTCGTGGTGACTGTGCTCCACCAGGGAGATGGCGGCCACCAGGTAGCGGTTTTGCCCTATCACCGCCACCAGGGAGGCGATGTTCTCGTACCAGGCGCCGGCGGCCCCGGCTTTACCGGCCAGGGCGCGGCGGGTTTCTTCCCGCGTAAGGATCAGCTCCAGGATGGCCAGGAGATGGGATTTACCCGCACCGTAATGGCCCTGGATGAAAAAACCCTGACCCTCGCCGCGGGCGATGGCACTTAAAACGGCGCCCAGGGCCAGTTCGGCCTCGCCGGTGAGGACAAAGCTCTCGATGAGCTGTTGCCGCAGCTCCGGGTCGCGGGTATCCTTCATCTGGATTACCGTGCGTACTAAAGGAACCTGGACAAGCTGGCTGATAGCAGGCAGGCGACCTTCGCCAGGCAAACCCAATCCCTCCCTGAAAAAAGTTCCGTTAAAATCTGCTTCCTGAATGATAAGATTGTACCCGGCTAATCTTTTTTCCCCTCCCGCTCCAGTTTCTTCGCCAGGCCCCAGAGGTGGCGGGCTTCAGAGTGGGCACTGGCTACCGCCCTGAAAAAGCTCGCCCCTTCTTCCTGGCGGCCCAGCCGGCGGTAAATGTTCATTAGGGTCTGGCGCACATGAACATCGGCTGGTCGTTTCTCCAGGGCTTGCTGGAGGAGGTTCAGGGCTTCCTCGTCCTGGCGCAGGCGGTAGAGGCAGAAGCCCAGCTGGGCCAGGAAAAAGGGATCGCCGGGGGCCAGTTCCAGGGCCTGGTGGTAAGCGACGGCGGCTTCGGCATAACGACCCTGCTGGTAGAGTTCGTTACCCTTAACCCCGTGCAGGTGAGGATTCTGGGCCCGCCGCCCCACCCGGAGGAAAGCATTAACTTCGCTGAGGACACTATTTCCGTCCTGGCCGGTAGCCGATAACTTGACATAACGTGCCTGAGCAAACGTATCATTGGGGTTACGGACAGTTACTTCCCTGTAGGCCTGAGCAGCAGCGGCCGTATCGCCCATTTTTTCCAGGGCCAGGCCGAGTTTTTTCCAGAGCTCTAGCTGTTCAGGGTCAAGGGCCAGCTGCTGGCGGCAGAAAGCCACTGCCTTTTCCAGTTGACCGGTATAGATATAGGCCTGGGCCAGGCGGGTAGCAAGATAGGGGGATGGTTCCAGGTCGAAAGCTGCCTGCCAGCAGGCCAGGGCGGCGGGATAATCTTTCTGGTGGGTGGCTACCTGCCCTTTGATGGCTAGGGCGCGGGGGTCCCGGGGCTGGAGTTGCAGGATCCTATCGGCCAGGTAACCAGCCTCTTGCTCCTGGCCCAGGCGCAGGTAGAGGCTGGCCAGGCTGGCCAGCAGGGCCGGTTCGTCGGGCCAGCGCTCCAGGGCGGCCTGGACTTCCGCCAGGGCTGCCTGGAAATCTCCGGACTTTTTCAGGCTGGCTATTCTTTGTAATATGGTGTTAAGCTGATAACCTCTGCCGGCAACCATGTTTATTACCCCCCGGTTTTATTAATTTCCCCCTGACAGTTTTATTTCCTGCTATTTTTTTAGAAAATATCAGCCAGCGTACTGAAAAGTCAACATTACGGACCCATTGTTGGCAGGGGGCGAAATTAGTAACTGGTCCACAATTTTTAGGGTAATTAAAAACTTAGTTTTTGCCCGGGAGCCGGATTTTATCCATGGTACCAGTTATAGAAAAGGCAGGGAAAAAATGAATAAACCATCTGGATGGATTATATACTAACAGTGAAAGCTAATCCTTGAAAGGGTTACCCGGAAAAAGGGTAAAGGGGGGATAGACAGCAGTGAAAGCAACAGGCATTGTACGGCGTATTGACGATCTAGGACGTGTGGTAATACCCAAGGAAATCAGGCGCACCTTGCGGATTCGCGAAGGTGATCCACTGGAAATCTTCGTTGACCGTGAAGGCGAGGTAATTTTAAAAAAATACTCGCCTATTGGTGAACTGGGAGATTTTGCCAAGGAATATGCAGATTCACTCCATGAAGCCATCGGGCATATAGCCTGTATTGCTGACCGGGACAACATTATTGCGGTAGCCGGTGCCCCCAAAAAGGAATTCCTGGATAAACCCATTGGGCCAGCAGTAGAAAAGGTCATGGAAGACCGTAAACCTGTGCTGATTAACTCCCCAACGGAAGACCTGTTCCCCATTGACGGTGAAGGAGAGGCCTATAAATTTACGGCCGAAGTTATTGCTCCCATAATTGCCGAGGGTGATCCCATCGGGGCGGTAATTATCTGCTCCCGGGAGCCAGGGGTGAAAATGGGGGATATGGAGCTGAAGCTGGCCGAGACGGCGGCAGGCTTCTTGGCCAAACAAATGGAACAATAACAGCGGCGCCCCGGCGCCGCTTTCTTTTTAGCCGGATGTTGTGGTACAATAAAACGGTACTCTTTTCCTGTGAGGCGAGGTAGATGGCAGGCAAGGTTATTATCGCCGGCATGGGGCCCGGTGACCCGGCCCAGGTGCCGCCGGCGGTCCTGGCGGCCCTGCCAGGAGTGGACAAGATCTACCTGCGGACGGCCCGGCACCCGGCAGTAGCGGCTTTAAAAGAGCGAGGATTGCAGTGGGAGAGCTTTGATAGTTATTATGAGCAGGCAGGAGATTTTGAGGAGCTTTACCGGCGGATTGTTGCTACCTTACTCGGGGAGGCCAGGGATAAAGAGCTGGCCTACGTCGTACCGGGTCACCCCCTGGTAGCCGAAAGGAGTGTAACCATGCTCCTGGAAGCTGCCCCCGGAGCCGGGGTAGACACCCGGGTAATACCGGCCATGAGCTGCCTGGACGCCCTGTATGCCACCCTGCACCTTGACCCCACCCGGGGCTTAACTGTTACCGATGCCCTGACTTTTACGTTAGATGGGCTGGATCCCGGGCTGGGGCTGATACTCACCCAGGTTTACAACCAGAGGATAGCGTCCGACACCAAGTTGACCCTTATGGGCCTTTACCCGGATGAATATCCGGTAACGGTGGTCCGGGGCGCCGGCCTGGCCGGGGAAGAACGGGTGGCAACGGTACCTCTCTATGCTATCGACCGCCTGCCCTGGATCGATCACCTCACCAGTATTTACCTGCCCCCTTACCCTGAGGGCCGGGACCGGACCCTGGCGGGACTCAAAGCTATTATGGCCAGGCTACGCGGCGAGGGAGGTTGCCCCTGGGACCGGGAACAGACTCACCAGTCTCTTAAACGTTACCTTATTGAAGAATCCTATGAAGTCCTGGAAGCCATTGATATCGGCGATATGCATAAACTGTGTGAGGAGTTGGGAGACTTACTGCTACAGGTGGTTTTCCATGCCCGGTTGGCCGAGGAAAACGGCGACTTTACCCTGGCCGACTGCCTGGAAGCTATCTGTGCCAAGATGCGTCGCCGTCATCCCCATGTTTTTGCTACGGCTATTTTAAATACAGCCGGGGAGGTGCTGGCCCGCTGGGATCAGATCAAGGCAGCCGAAAAGAAAAGTAATGGAGAGGGGGAACCTTCGGTATTAAGTGTGCCCCGGGGGCTGCCCGCCCTCATGAAGGCCCTGAAGGTCCAGGAGCAGGCAGCCCGGGTGGGTTTTGACTGGAGTGACGTGACCGGAGTTTGGGCCAAAGTAGAGGAAGAGCTGGAGGAATTAAAAGAAGCTGTGGCCGGGGAAGAGCGCCGGGAACAGGCCGCTGAAGTGGGAGATGTCCTTTTTGCCTTAGTGAACCTGGCCCGCTGGCTTGGGGTGGAGCCAGAAGCTGCTTTACAGGCTACCGTTGCTAAATTTATGCAGCGTTTTCAGTATATAGAGAGGAAGGCCCGGCAAAAAGGACTGGATATAAAAGGTCTTTCCCTGGCGGAGATGGATGCTTTGTGGGAAGAAGCGAAAAAAATTCCAGGAAGATAAGAGGTAATGCAGGAGATTGTTGGATTATAGCGAATAAAAGTGAACAAGGGCAACTGATAGGCAGGAGGGATCATAAGTGAACAAAATGGATTTAGTGGCCAGCGTGGCTGAAAAAACTGACCTGACCAAAAAAGACGCCGAAAAGGTAGTCAGCGCCGTGTTAGCCAGTATCGAAGAAGCCCTGGCCCAGGGCGATAAGGTGCAGCTTGTAGGCTTTGGTACCTTTGAGATCAAGGAAAGGGCCGCCCGGATAGGGCGTAACCCCCGGACCGGTGAGGAAATCGAAATCGCAGCCACGCGGGTACCGGTTTTCAAAGCCGGCAAGGCTTTGAGGGAAGCTGTAGCCAAATAAGTAGGTAAAAGGGAAAATCAGGCAATACGCCTGATTTTCTATTTGGAGGTACATTATGCGCCTGGATAAGTTTTTAAAGGTTTCCCGGTTAATTAAGAGGCGGACCCTGGCCAAGGAAGTATGTGATGGTGGCGGGGTAGAGGTTAACCGCCGGCCAGCCAAGGCCGGTACAGATGTAAAACCCGGTGACATTTTAACCTTAAAGCTGGGCAACCGCTGGCAGACGGTAGAGATCCTGGCCACACCGGAAAGTATAGCTGCCGACCGGGCTAAAGAAACTTACCGGGTCCTGGCTGAAGGCAAAACCGGGCCCGGCGAGCCTTAACCGGCCCCGGCAACTGTACCACCGGATGCATAGCCATGCCGGCTTCCTGCTTATACTAAGGTAAAACTGAAACGTCAGTGCTGGGTAAAACCTTAAAGGCAGGGACAAACATGGCGTTAAGGCGTAAAGTGATAGCAAGTATGGTAGGGCTGTTGTTCTTAAGCCAGGTTTTAGCAGGTTGCCGGGCCCCGGCAAGGCGACCGGCAGTCCAGGAACCCACCCTCTCCCTCTATGTTAACCAGACCGGCGAGGTTAAAAGGCTAAAAATAGAAGAATACCTGCCCGCCGTAGTAGCAGCGGAAATGGAGCCAAGCTGGCCCCTTAACGCCCTGGCGGCCCAGGCAATACTCGCCCGGACCTTTACCATGAAAAAGATCCAGGAAGGCGGGGTCAAGGCCCACGGTACCGATGCCTCCACCAGCGTGGAAGAGTTCCAGGCCTACAACCCTGCCAGGGTCAACGATAATGTCCGCCGGGCGGTAGAGATGACCCGCGGCCAGGTTATCAAGTATAAAGGGAACTACATCAATGCCTGGTTTCATGCTTCCGGCGGCCCCCGGACGGCTGCTTCAGCAGTGGAGGGATTAAATTTCCGGCGGGAACCGGCACCTTACATCCAGAGTGTTCCCGACCCGGGGATGGCCATAACCACGCCGGAGAATAAAAGCTGGACGGCCACCTTCAATACCGCCGAGGTGGCTGCGGCAGTAAGAAAAGTTACCGGCCAGGACCCGGGAACTATTACGGCTGTAAGTATTGCCGCCAAAGGCCCTTCAGGCCGGGCTACCCAGTTAAAGGTCGGGAAGTTAACTGTCGATGCCCCGGCCCTGCGCCTCGCCTTGGGCAGTGACCGCCTGCGTTCAACCCTGCTCACAGGTATAACCACCGGTAACGGCCGGGTGACCTTTAAGGGCGAGGGCTACGGCCACGGCGTCGGCATGAGTCAATGGGGGGCCAAAGCCCTGGCTGAACAGGGCAAATCACCCCAGGAGATTATTAAATACTTCTTTAAGGATGTGGAGCTGGTAAAGGCCTGGTAGCCGGCCAGCTCTTTTTATTACTTTTTTACCCCTCTCCTTCATAAAAATAAAGGAGAGCATTCCTGTAATGATGTAAGGTAGGTGTTGCCAATAAAAAAGCCTCCTGGTAAAAAAATAATAGACCAAAACAAACAAACCAACCAGGAGGCGAGAAACCGAATGAATGAGGTGCAAAAGAA
>NZ_PVXL01000078.1 GCF_002995805.1 Neomoorella stamsii | reverse complement strand
TAAAAAAGAAGCAGGCCTTAATAGCCATAGCCGTAAAATTACTGCGGGTAATGTACGGCCTGGCCAGGAAGAAAGAAAACTACGACCCTGACAAAGTATTAGGTGACTATCGCCGCGCCCAATTACAGCAAGCAGCTTAAAAATAAAAACCCAAACACGAGGTAAAAAGTCTTGGGTGGGGGAAGCCTTAATCACCTCCATAAGGGCATAGACCCTGCATGAGAGTACTAGGCATATCCCACCGCCCTCAAAAGGCCGAACGAAGGAATGAAACAGGGCATAGACCCCGGGAGACATGATAGGGTAGCCGAGGGCAAGAAGTGGTGAGGTTACTACTCAAGACTTAAGATTTAAAGCCGGAGACCTGTTGTTGTGGATAATGCCGCTCGTGTGGATTTGTGGATAACCCCTTCGGGGTTACCCACAACTCCACACTCGCTTGGACAACGCTTCGCGTTGCCCACATTATCCACAACAACTACGTCTACTGATGATGAAGATGAAGGCTTAGTCTGCCTTCTTGGACTTCATCATAAAAATGAAAATCTAAGAGAGCAAGAGATTTAACGAGCTAGAAGCAAATTATTGAGATAGGGAAAATGCGGTTTTTCAGCAACGTCTTTATTCTGGCCGTCCTGGCCACGGCCCTGCTGGCGGGGACGCTGCCTTCCCTTGCCGCGGCCCCGGTGAAAATGAAGGTGCGCCCCGGCCTGGGCGGCCTGTATAAGGTAAACCAGCACCTGGAACTGGTAATAACCGTGGACAACCCCGGGCCAGGGTTTGCGGGAACCATTACGGTGGAGCAGGACGAGGAACGGCCGGAAAGGCGCCGTCCCGATCTGGCCCGGGTGGCCACAGATGTGGACGTGCCGGCTGGTGCCAGCGGGCAGTATCGCCTGGTGATCCCGGGGGAACTGGCCTCCGTGAAGCCGGTGGTGCGGCTGGTTTCCGGCGGGCAGGTACTGGCCGAATCCTGGGTGGAAGGGGTGGCGGTGGACGACGGCCGTATGGTGATCCTGGCCCTGGGTGAAGATGTGACCGGGGGCGGCCTGCAGGACTGGCTTTCCCAGGGAGTCGGCTCCCTGGCCACATTGAAATACCTCTCCCCCGGCGAACTGCCCGGGGACAGCCTGCTCCTGAGCGCGGCGGACATTATCATGATCGGACCTGCCGGCGTTTCCCGTTTAAGCCAGGAACAGGTCAAAGCCCTGAAGGAATGGGTGTATCTGGGCGGCTCGCTGGTACTGCTGGGCGGCGCGGGAGCCGGTGAAGGGGGTAGTTTTACCGATGTCAGCCCGGTGCAGGTCAGCAGCAGGCAGGTGGTGGCCGGCAAGCTGGAGGGCCTGCGCTCTGGCGGGCCCCTGCTGGTGGCTGCCGGCCGGCTGGTAGCCGGCAAGGCCCTGGCCGTGGAAAACGGTGTTCCGGTGCTGGCCCGGCGGCCCCTGGGCCGGGGGGAAGTGCTTTACTGCGGCGCTGCTCCGGGGGACCTGGGCGGCGAAGCCCGGGATGTGTGGTCCGCCCTGCTGAACAGCACCATCCCGGGACCGGGTATAAAGGTCCTCCTCCCGCAGGGCCCTTACCCGACCGGGAACCCGGCGGTGGCCTCCCTGGTGGCTGCCAGTGCCTATATACCCCGGCTGGCAGGGCCGCCGGTGCCGGTGCTGGCCCTGTTGTGGCTGGTATACGCAACCGCCGTGGGGCCGCTGCTTTACTTCCTGCTGCGCCGGGCCGACCGCCGTGATTGGGCCTGGGCGCTGGTGCCGGCGGGGGCGCTGGTGGCCGCCGGCTGTTTTTACCTGCTGGCCCCCGCCGGCCGCATCCAGGGTTACCTGACCCAGACCCTGGCCGCGGTGGAAATTCTTTCACCGGAAATGGCCGAGGTGCGGGCGGGGGCTTCCGTGGTAACCACCCGGGGCGGGGATCTCACCGTCCAGGCCGCCCCAGGCATGCTGGCCGGTCCTAGCTCGGGCAGCACCAATCGGACAGCGGTCCTGGTACAACAGAATAAAGATACCACCACGGTTAACTTCGGTAACGTTCAGTACAATTCCCTGCGGCAGGTTTACGCCCTGAGGCTGCGGCGGGACCTGGGAAGCATCGCAGGACGGCTCTACCTGGAGGGGAACAGCATCAAAGGGGATCTGGTGAACAAGACCGGCCTGGACCTGCGGGACTGCAAGCTGATCCTGGGCAGCCGGGTGATCCCGGCCGGCAACCTGCCCGCGGGAGGTACGGTACACATCGAGGAAAAACTGGAAGGGGTAAATCCGCCCGCCGACCCGGAAATGCTTCTGGCCGCGCTGGGCGTGGGCAAGCCGGGCCGGCCGGGGGATCCTTATTTCCGGGAACGGATGATGTTGAATGAAATCATTTACGGTGATTATGGGCGTCCGGCTGGCATACAGTTTATCGGCTGGTACGACGGGTCGCCGGGTATTTTTGCGGTGGCGGGAAAAAGTGGCCGGAGTGCGGACTACGGCCTGGTGCTGGTGAAACAGACCATCCCGCTGGATGCGGCCGGCCGGTTTTATCTTCCGGCAGGGTTGATCAAACCGCGCATCGGTGAATTCCTTATGCCTGGCCGGAGCCCTTCACCCGAAAACATTGCAATTGACGATCAAAAGGTCCACCTGGTTTATGATCTAGACGACGCGGGGATCAGCAGGAATTTTCAGATCGCAGCCCTGGATATTCAATATGCTAAAGGGCAGTTCAACCTGTCGGTGGAAATATACAACCACCAGGAGGGGCGGTGGGAACAACTGCCCGACGGCGGCAAAAGGATCGGATCGGCGGATTTGTCCCGGTATCTATCCCATAACCAGGTCTGGCTCAAAGTGACGGGAGAATCCCGGGGGCCTTACCCGGCATGGCCCGGCCTGGCGGTGGAAGGGGAGGTTTCCTGATGATCCGGTTTAACGGGATATATAAAAATTTCGGGGCCACCAGGGCGCTGGACAATTTCAGCCTGGAAATCGGCCGGGGGCTGGTTTACGGGCTCATCGGTCCCAACGGCGCCGGCAAGACCACGGCCATGAGCATCCTGGCCACCCTGCTGCTCCCCGAGGCGGGCACGGCCACGGTGGACGGCCTGGATGTGGTGGAGGAAGCGGAAAAGGTGCGGGGCATAATCGGCTATATGCCCGATTTCTTCGGTGTTTACGACGGCTTGCGGGCGACGGAATATCTGGAATTTTTTGCTGCCGCCCATCACATCCCCGCCCACCGGCGGCCCGGCTTGGCCAGGACCCTCCTGGAACTGGTCAACCTGCCGGACAAGGCCGACGTATACGTGGACTCCCTTTCTCGGGGGATGAAGCAGCGGCTGGCCCTGGCCCGCTGCCTGGTGCACGACCCCAAGGTGTTGATCCTGGACGAACCGGCCTCGGGCCTGGACCCCCGGGCCCGGGCGGAGATGAAGGAAATTATCCGGCACTTGAAACACCTGGGTAAAACGGTATTGATCAGCTCCCACATCCTGCCGGAGCTGGCGGAGATCTGCGATGCCGTGGCCATTATGGAGGCAGGCCGGCTGGTGGTCGCGGGCACGGTGGCGGAAATCACCGCCGTTTCCCGGGGTGCCAGGCAAATGCGGGTGGCAGTGCTGGACCGGGCGGGGGAACTGGCGGGCTTTCTGGCCACCCGGCCCGGGGTAAGTGAAACCCTGGCGGATGAACAGGAGGTCCGGTTCCTTTTCGACGGGAACCAGGCGGAACAGGCCGCCCTCTTACAGGCTATGGTCAGCGGTGGCTGGCCTGTGGTGGAATTCACCGAAGTCCGGCGCAATCTGGAGGAAGCCTTTATGGCCGTCACCGCTGAGGGGGTTGAAGATAATGGCGGAAATTAACCCGGTTTTGCTCAAAGAGCTGCGCCAGCGGTTTCGCACCGGGAAAACGGCGTGGCTGCTGGCGCTTTACCTGCTAGTCATCGGCGCCTTCGTCCTGGGGTTCATGTACCTGAGCTGGCGGGGCTCCCCGGGCATTTTCCAACCCGACCGCAGCCGCAGCCTCTTCATCATGCTCAGCGTCACCCAGCTGGTCCTGCTGGGCTTCGTGGTGCCGGGCCTCACCGCCGGCGTCATCAGCGGGGAACGGGAGCGGCAGACCTTGAATGTACTGCTGACCACCCGGCTCACCCCCCGGCAGATCATCTGGAGCAAGCTGGTTTCTGCCTGCGCCTTTGTGGTGCTGCTGGTGGTGGCCACCCTGCCCCTGTACAGCATCGTTTTTATGTACGGCGGCATCGCCCCGGCACAGGTGCTGGGGGTTTTCGGCTTCTACCTCGTGACCATCTTTCTCTTTGGCTGCATAGGTGTGGCCTGCTCTTCTTTCTTTAAAAGAACGGGCGTAAGTACCGTCACGACCTACGGCCTGGCCTTCGCCCTGGCGGCGGGCACCGGTTTTCTGGCGGTGTTTCTGCATGAAATGAACCGGCTGCAGGCCCGGGGAGGCATAAGCCCGGAAACCTGGCACCCGGCCTTTCTGGCCTGGGTTGTGGAATTTTTACAGGACATTAACCCCGTTTTTGTTTTAATGCAGATCCTGGGAGAAAATGGGATTCCCACGGGGGTAAATTTCGGCCTGCCCGGCTGGGCCGTTTACACCCTGGTCTCCCTGGCCGCCGGCGTCCTGCTGTTGCACTGGAGCGCCCGCCTGCTTTTGCCCGGGGGGAAAAGGAGGCGAATCACCATGGATGTTTAAGCATCAGCGGCCAAAGAAAAATCTGGCCGGATCAATGTAATTTACGCGTTACATTCCCTGTTCCAAACAGTCCATAAAACTGAACCCAAAATTTTATCCTTTAAAGGAGGAGATGCAGGTGAAAAAAGTGCAGGGTATAGCCGCCTCTGTGCTGGCCGTCGGCATGCTGCTGGCTTCCCCGGTTTGGGCGGCGGAAAACCGGCGTCCGTTGTTCAAGCAATGGGCGTCGGTGGCGGAGTACGGACGGTAGCGCCACAGGGGATAACGGAAGCACAAAAACCGGTGCTCACCGCAGCCCAGAAACAGGCTCTGGAAAAGGTTTACTATGCTGTACCGGAACTGAAAGAACTGTCCGTGCAGGATGTAGCGGACGAAGGTGGCAAAGCCTGGTTCGTAATGCTGGGTAAACGTACCCCGGGCACAGAGGGGGGTATCCAGGGCGCCTACGCATTGAGACTCCCGGCTATATCCATTGACTCTACTGGCAAACCAGGGAACAAGCGAAGGCGAAGACTGGAAGACAGGTGAAGTGGCAAACCTTTACAGAGAATTAACTTTCTCTTCCATTAGTTACCTTTCCTGCTCCCTCCTCCTGTGTTAAAATTAGGAACGGATTACCACAAAAAAGGAGCAGGTGATGGTCAGGCATGAAGGTATCGCGTATTATCGCCATCCTTTTATTCTTGTTGCTGATCCCGCCCGCAGCCGCCTGGGCCGACCCCTGGCAGGACTACCGGCGCGCCGGGGAACTGGAGGCCGGTGACCCGACCACGGCCGAGAGGCTCTACCGTAACGCCGCCGCTGCTTTTGAGGCCAGCGGTGACCTGATCAACGCCGGCCTGGCCTGGCAGAAGATCTTCCGCCTCTGCGACCGCCAGGGGAAACTGGCCGAGGCCGGGGCCGCCTACGTGAAGGAGGTCGCCCTCTTCCAGCAGGCGGGGAAACCTGACTGGGCCTGGGAGGATACGGCCCGGGGTGAGAGCCTGAAATCCATGCTGCGCCTCTTTATCCCGGTGCCGGACCCTGGGCGGATAACCCTGGCTAAATTTGAGCCGGCTGCCGGTGTCTACCTGGGCCTTTACGAAGAGCGGGGGCCTGCCGGGAACGACTACAACCGGGTCAAAGACCTTTACGGTCGCCAGCACGCCCTCTATTTAGGCTACGGCCACATCTACGGGCCGGGTAACTTTGTTTTACCCTGGGATACGATGGAGAAAGCCCGGCAGGTGCCCGGCGCGGGCCTGGTCCTGGCCCTGGAGCCCAACGGCGGCCTGGGGGGCCTGCAGGAGGAGGATCTGGTGGCCATCGCCCGGGAGCTTGCCGCCTATAAAATCCCGGTTTTTCTCCGATTCGCCTCGGAAATGAACATGGAGGGCACCAACGCCTGGCATGGCGACCCCGGTACTTATGTCGACTGGTTTCGCCGGGCGGCTACCATAATGCGCCGGGAAGCCCCCAACGTGGCCATGGTCTGGAACCCCTTTGATATCGTCCAGCCGGAGGGGGTCAAAGCCGCGGCCCTGGAGTACTACCCAGGCGATGACTATGTCGACTGGGTGGGCGTCAACTTCTACAGCGACTACTACCTGAGCGGCCGCCCCGACCAGCCGGGAGCGGGCCTGGATCCCCTGCAACGCCTGGACTACTGGTACCGCATTTTCGCCGGTAGCAAGCCCCTGATGGTGGGCGAGTTCGGCATTGCCCACACGGTGTTGAGCCCCGGCCGGGCCGATGTCAGCCGCTGGGCCGCCTTCAACATTCGTAAATTCTACCGCACCCTGCCCCTCCTCTACCCGCGGGTCAAGGCTGTGGTCTACTTTGATCTCAACGAAAGCGACCCCCTCTACACCCAGGCGAAGGTGAGCGATTATCGCCTGGATGACAACCAGGAGGTTTTGACCGCCTACCAGGAGGCCATCGCCGGCCCTCACTACCTGGAACAGGTCGGCCAGGAGGCACCCGGAACCTACCGGGAACTCGAGGATCGCATGGCCATCCAGGGGGAAGTTACCCTGGGGGCCGCCGTCAAGCTTTACGACCCCTTCATCAGCAGGGTGGAATATTACTTAAATGGCGAGCTTCTGGGTAGCCCTACCAGCCCGCCCTACCAGTTGACCATTGACTTCAATCGCCTGCCCGGTGAAGGGAGCCTCGTAGTTAAGGCCTATGACAGCCAGGGCCGGGAAGCAGTGAGCCGCGCCTTTACCATTTATGGGAGCGCCGTGCCGGTGGCCATCTTTACCCTGGGGCAAAAAAGTTACAGCAGCAACGGCCAGGTGCAAGAGATGGATGTCGCCCCTCTGCTGGAAAACGGCCGCACCTACGTCCCCCTGCGCTACCTGGCCCTGGCCCTGGGTGTTCCCGAGGAGGGGATTGGCTGGGATCCCGCCAGCCAAACGGTGACTTTGAGCAGCGCCGGCCATATCCTGAAGTTTTATCCCGGCCGCGCGGAAATGGAACGCGACGGCCGCCGGGAAACCCTGGATGTAGCCCCCCTGAACCGTTACGATCGGGTTTTCCTCCCGGCCCGCTATGTCGCCGAGGCCCTGGGGTACAAGGTCCACTGGTCAGAGACCAGGCAGCAGGTGCTGGTCACCAGGGAATAGCGGGATTGCCTTCGTGCGACTCCCTTCTAAAGAACAATTAGGATAGCATGAAAGCTTATTGACAGTTGTTATCCCTTTTGCTATTATGGGGGCGAAAAGTAAATATGGTAGTGGCCTGTATAATTGGGGGAATAGGGCTCCCAAGTTTCTACCGGGCAACCGTAAATTGCCCTGGCTACAGCCTGAAAGTGTACCTCAGGGTTCCGCGCGAAGGTTATTTCGCGGCCAGGTCCGAGTGGTACAGGCACTTTCGTGCTACACCGGAGGGATAAAAACCCAGGCGGGTAGGTTTCAGTGTTGCGTGACCTACCCCGGCCTGGGTTCTTTAGTTTGCCGGCCGGCAAGAGGGAATTTAAATTGTACTTTATGATCCTTATGTTCAGAAATCGGAGTGGAAGCGGAGAGAAAGCGGAGAGGAGCCGGCAAGGAGAGTTAAATTATATTTAAATACAGGCCGGTAGCAAAAAGGATAAAGGGGGCTGATAAAATAAATGCTAAAATATAAGGAAGGAGAAGAAATTTGATGAACCTGGCACATGTTGGTATCGTTATGGGTAGCGACTCCGATTTGCCGGTTATGGCCCAGGCCGCAAGCTTCTTGGAGCGCTTCCAGATTCCTTATGAAGTAAGGATTCTGTCCGCCCACCGTTCACCCGATGCAGCCCTGGAATACGCCCGCAGTGCAGCCGGCCGGGGGCTCAAAGTCCTCATCGCCGGCGCCGGCGGGGCGGCCCACCTGGCCGGTGTCCTGGCAGCCGTGACCACCCTGCCGGTCATTGGCGTTCCAATCAAGACGGCGGCCCTGGGCGGGGTGGACTCCCTCTACGCCATGGTACAGATGCCTAAAGGCATCCCGGTGGCCACTGTAGCCATTGACGGGGCGGCCAATGCCGCAATACTTGCGGCCCAGATCCTCGCCGTCCACGACCAGCAGCTAAAGGCGCGCCTGGCGGCCTATAAAGAAGAGCTGGCCCGGGAAGTGGCGGCCCGGGATGCTAAACTGGCGCAACTGGGTATTGAAGGTTATCTACGGGAGGGGAAAAAATGATTGAACGCTATACCCTGCCTGAAATGGGCAAGATCTGGGAACCGGAGCACAAATTCCGCACCTGGTTAGCTATAGAGATCTACGCCTGCGAAGCCTGGGCCGAGCTGGGCCAGATCCCGCCGGCCGCCCTGGAAGAGATCAAGGCCAAGGCCGATTTTGACATTGACCGGATCAATGAAATTGAAGCCACCACCCGCCATGACGTCCTGGCTTTTCTCACGGCAGTGGCGGAAAAGGTGGGTGATGCCTCCAAGTATATTCACCTTGGCATGACCTCCTCCGACGTCCTGGATACGGCCCTGGCGGTGCAGATGCGGGACGCCGCCGACCTGCTCCTCAGACGCCTGCGGGAACTGCGGGCCGAACTAGTCAAAAAGGCCCGCGAACATAAATACACCCTGATGATCGGCCGCACCCACGGTGTCCATGCCGAGCCCACTACCTTTGGCCTGAAAATGGCCCTCTGGGTCATGGAAGTAGACCGGCATATAACCAGGCTGGAACAGGCCAGGGAAATGATCAGCGTTGGCAAGATATCCGGCGCCGTCGGCACCTTTGCCAATATCAATCCCCGGGTGGAAGAACACGTCTGCCGGTGCCTGGGCCTCCAGCCGGCCAGCGTTTCCACCCAGATCATCCAGCGCGACCGTCACGCCCAGTTCCTGGCCACCCTGGCCGTCATCGGCAGTTCCCTGGAGAAAATGGCTACGGAAATCCGCAACCTCCAGAGGACTGATATTTTAGAAGTTGAAGAGCCCTTTGCCAGGGGTCAGAAGGGTTCCTCGGCCATGCCCCACAAACGCAACCCCATCATGTCCGAGCGGGTGGCGGGCCTGGCCAGGGTGTTGCGGGGCAATGCCCTGGCGGCTATGGAAAATGTCGCCCTCTGGCACGAGCGGGATCTTACCCATTCCTCCGTCGAGCGGGTGATTATTCCCGACAGCACCATCCTGCTGGACTACATGCTGGTTAAATTTACTGAAATTATAGCCGGCCTCAATGTCTACCCGGAGAATATGCGCCGGAATCTTGAAGCCACCCACGGCCTGGTCTTTTCCCAGCGGCTCCTCCTGGCCCTGGTGAACAAAGGCGTCCTGCGGGAGACGGCCTACGCCTGGGTGCAGCGCAATGCCATGCAGGCCTGGCAGAACCGCCAGCCCTTTAAAGAGCTGGTCTTAAAGGACCAGGATATTACGAGCCGCCTGGACCCGAAGGAAATCGAGGCTTTATTTGATTACGACTACCACCTGCGCCACGTGGACTACATCTTCCGCCGCGCCGGATTGGAGTAATTCCAGGCCGGGGCCGACGGGCGAGAAGCGGAGCCCCTCATGGCAGCGAGACGCAACCATCGAAAGCATGAAAATTCCGGGTGGGTTTTATCTGAAGCGAAGGACTTGGTCCGAGCAAAGACAAAGTTAGCGCGGTAAAATTATTTTTGCAAGGAAGGGATTAGTATGCCGGTTAAGAGTGAACTATTATATGAAGGTAAAGCCAAACGGGTCTACCGCACGGGTGACCCCGACCGGTACCTGGTAGAATTCAAGGACGACGCCACGGCCTTTGACGGCCTGAAAAAAGGTACCATTGCCCGTAAAGGCGAGATCAATGCCCGGCTATCGGCCCTGTTTTTCCAGGTGCTTTCCAGCCGGGGCATCCCCACCCATTTTATTGAACAAACAGGCCCCCGGGAACTCCTGGTGCGGGCGGTAGAAATCATTCCGGTGGAAGTGGTGGCCCGGAACATTGCCGCCGGGAGCCTGGCCAAACGCCTGGGCCTGGAGGAAGGGACATCCCTCAAGCGCCCGGTGCTGGAGTTTTATTATAAATCCGATGCCCTCCATGACCCCATGATTAACAACTACCACATTGCCGCCCTGGAGCTGGCCACCGACACCCAGATTAAAGAAATGGAAAGCTACGCCTGGAAGGTTAATGAACTGCTGACGGAATTTTTGCAGCCGGCCGACCTGATCCTGGTGGACTTCAAGCTGGAGTTTGGCCTGCACCACGGCCAGGTCCTCCTGGCCGATGAAATTTCCCCCGACACCTGCCGCTTCTGGGACAGCACCAGCGGGGAAAAACTGGACAAGGACCGCTTCCGCCGCGACCTGGGCGGCGTCGAAGACGCCTATGAAGAAGTGTTAAGCCGGGTGGAAAGGTTGTTGCAATAAATTTGGAGGGACGATAATTATGCTCCTGGCTAAAATTTACGTTACCTTAAAGCCCGGCGTCCTCGACCCCCAGGGTGAGGCTGTCATGGGCGGCCTCAAAGCCATGGGGTATGAGGGGGTAACTGCGGTGCGCGTCGGTAAATACCTGGAAGTGCAGCTGGACCTGGATGACCGGCAGGAAGCCGGGCGGCAGGTGGAGGAGATGTGCCGGCGGCTCCTGGCCAACCCGGTGATCGAACAGTATCGCTATACCCTGGAAGAACCTGCCGGCACCGGCGGCAAGGCTTGAGCGCGGCGCGGCGACTGGTGGCGTATAGTCCGGTAGATAAAATGGAGGAACAACCATGAAGTTCGGCGTTATCGTCTTTCCCGGCTCCAACTGCGACCAGGATGTTTACTACGTCCTGGGGGCGGTCCTGGGCCAGCCGGTGGACTACCTCTGGCACGGCGATACCGATGTTGCGGGTTACGACTGCCTGGTGCTGCCCGGCGGCTTTTCCTACGGCGATTACCTCCGGGCCGGGGCCATTGCCCGCTTTGCCCCCATTATGCCGGCAGTCATTGACTTTGCCCGGTCCGGCGGCCTGGTGCTGGGCATCTGCAACGGCTTCCAGATCCTCCTGGAGGCCGGCCTCCTGCCGGGGGCTATGCGGCGCAATGACTGTCTTCAGTTTCGCTGCCAGTGGACCTATTTAAGGGTGGAAAATAACGCCACCCCCTTTACCAACCGCTTCCGGGAGGGCCAGGTCATCCGCATTCCCATTGCCCACGGTGAAGGCAACTATTATGCCGACGCCGCCACCCTGGCCGAATTGGAGGCTAACCGGCAGATTATCTTTCGCTACTGCACTCCGGACGGAGAAGTGACGCCGGCCGCCAATCCCAACGGTTCGGTGGGCAATATCGCCGGCATTATTAACCGGGAGGGCAATATCCTGGGCATGATGCCCCACCCGGAACGCTGTGCCGAAAGCCTCCTGGGCGGTACCGACGGACGGGAGCTTTTTGCTTCCATAGTTGACTGGTGGCAGAGGGGGGAGCGCCTTGGAGCCTGAAGTTTACCAGCAGATGGGCCTCACGGACGAGGAATTTGAACGCATTAAAGAAATCCTGGGCCGGGAGCCCAATTATGTGGAAGTGGGCATGTTTGCCGTCATGTGGTCGGAGCACTGCGGCTACAAACACTCCCGGCCGGTGTTAAAGCTATTTCCTACGAAAGCCCTCTGGGTCCTCCAGGGGCCGGGGGAAAACGCCGGCATCATCGACATCGGCGACGGCCAGGCGGTAGTCTTTAAAATCGAAAGCCACAACCACCCTTCGGCCATTGAACCCTTCCAGGGAGCGGCTACCGGGGTCGGTGGCATTGTCCGTGACATATTTGCCATGGGAGCCCGGCCGGTTGCCGTCCTGGACTCTTTACGATTCGGCCCTCTGGATGACCCGCGTACCCGTTACCTCATGGGCGGCGTGGTGGCCGGTATTGCCTTTTACGGCAACTGCCTGGGCCTGCCCACGGTGGCCGGGGAAGTCTACTTCGATCCTTCTTATACCGGCAACCCCCTGGTCAACGTCATGGCCGTGGGCCTTATTGAGCAAAAAGATATCCGCCGCGGCCGGGCCGCCGGGGTGGGCAATGCCGTCATGCTGGTGGGCGCCCGCACCGGCCGCGACGGCATCCACGGTGCCACCTTTGCCTCTGAGGAATTGAGCGAGGCTTCCGAGGAACGCCGGCCCTCAGTCCAGGTGGGGGACCCCTTCCGGGAGAAACTCCTCATCGAAGCCTGCCTGGATATTATTAAAGAAGATTTAATCATTGGCATGCAGGATATGGGCGCGGCGGGGATCACCAGCTCTTCCTGTGAAATGGCGGCCCGGGCCGGGACGGGTATGGAAATCGACGTCGCCCTGGTGCCGCGGCGGGAAGAGGGCATGACCCCCTATGAGGTCATGCTTTCGGAGTCCCAGGAACGCATGCTCCTGGTACCCAAAAAAGGTGCCGAAGAAAGGATCCAGGCCATCTGCCGGCGCTGGGGGCTGGAGGCGGTGGTTATCGGCCGGGTGACGGATGACGGCATCATGCGCATTAAAGAGGGCGACCGGGTGGTGGCCGAGGTACCCGCCCGGGCCTTAACGGACCAGTGCCCAGTCTACCAGGTGGAACGGCGCCGGCCAGCCTACCTGGATAAATTACAGGAGCAGGACCTGAGCCACCTGCCGGAGCCGGGGGATTACGGGGAAGTGCTCTTAAAACTCCTGGCGGCACCAAATATAGCCAGCAAGGAATGGGTTTACCGCCAGTACGATTACATGGTGCGTACGGACACGGTGGCCGGCCCCGGCGGCGATGCCGCTGTCTTAAGGATTAAGGGAACCGGCAAAGCCCTGGCCCTGACGGTGGACGGCAACGGCCGCTACTGCTACCTGGACCCGGAAACGGGCGGGGCCATTGCCGTGGCTGAAGCAGCCCGGAATCTCTCCTGCGTGGGCGCCCGTCCCCTGGGCCTTACCGATTGCCTGAACTTTGGTAATCCCGAAAAGCCGGAGGTCGCCTGGCAGTTCTACCAGGCCGTAGTGGGCATGAGCCGGGCCTGCGAGGTTTTGCAGACGCCGGTAACGGGAGGCAACGTCAGTTTCTACAACGAAACAGAGGGCGAGGCTATCTATCCCACGCCGGTGGTGGGTATGGTGGGTCTCATCGCTGATATTGAAAAACGCTGCGCTTTTGCCTGGCGCCGGGAGGATGATGTCCTGATTCTCCTGGGTGAAACCTACCCGGAGATAGGCGGCAGCGAATACCTGGCCGTTATCCACGGCCTGGTGGCCGGGCGGCCGCCGCGTCTCAACCTGGAACGGGAAGCAGCCGTCCAGGAAGTGGTGCGGCAGGCCATTGCCGCCGGGCTGGTGACGGCGGCCCACGATTGCGCCGAAGGGGGCCTGGCCGTGGCCCTGGCTGAAAGTGCCCTGGCCGGCGGAGTGGGAGCCATGGTGGAACTGGCCAGCATTCTCCGGCCGGACTACCTCCTCTTCAGCGAAAGCCAGTCGCGGGTGCTCCTGGCGGTCCCGCCGGCAGCCCGGGACAGGGTGCTGGCCATGGCCCGGGAGAAGGGCGTGCCAGCAACGGTCATTGGCCGCATCGTTGGCCAGACCCTGTTAGTAAGGGTAAACGGCAGGACGCTGTTTAATCTCAGCCTGGGGGAGATGGAGAAGCAATGGCGGGAGAGCATACCGGCTTTGATGGCCCGGTGAGGGAAAGGGATCTATCCCGGGACCGGTCGCCCTGGCATGAAGAGTGCGGCATCTTTGGCATCTATGCCCCGGGCAAGGATGTGGCCCGCCTGACCTATTACGGCCTCTTTGCCCTGCAGCACCGGGGCCAGGAGAGTGCCGGGATTGCCGTGGCCGACGGTCACCATATTGCCGTCCACAAGGGCATGGGGCTGGTGGCGGAGGTTTTTAACCAGGACAACCTCCAGGCTTTAAAGGGCAACCTGGCCATTGGCCATGTGCGCTATTCTACTACCGGGGCGAGTTCCCTGGTCAATGCCCAGCCCCTGGTTTTCCGCTACCTCAGGGGTATGGTGGCCATTGCCCATAACGGGAACCTGACCAATGCCGGCAGGCTGAGGCAGCAGCTGGGGGCCACGGGCTCTATTTTCCAGTCTTCTACCGATAGCGAAGTTATTGTCAATCTTATCGCCCGCTACAGCCAGGAGCCCATTGAGGCGGCCCTGCGCCGCTGCCAGGACGAACTGGAGGGCGCCTATTCCCTGGTGGTGATGACCGAGGAAAAGCTCATTGGTGTCCGCGATCCCTTTGGCGTCCGGCCCCTGTGCCTGGGGAAAATGGGGGAGGCCTGGGTGCTGGCCTCCGAGTCCTGCGCCCTGGATACCGTGGGCGCCGATTTTTGCCGTGACATTGAGCCTGGGGAAATTGTCGTCATCGACAGCCAGGGGGTGCGCTCCATCCAGGGACGGCGGTCGCCCCACAGCGCCCACTGCATTTTTGAATACGTCTACTTTGCCCGGCCCGACAGCATCCTGGACGGCGAGACCGTCAACCTGGTGCGGCGGGAGCTGGGCCGGAATCTGGCCCGGGAATACCAGGTGGCGGCCGATGTGGTGATCCCGGTGCCGGATTCCGGCATCGCCGCCGCTGCCGGTTACGCCGAGGCGGCGGGTTTACCTTTTATCGAAGGGTTGATGAAAAACCGCTATGTGGGCCGGACCTTCATCCAGCCCACCCAGGAGATGCGGGACCTTGGCGTGCGCTTGAAACTTAATCCCATCAAGTCAATTCTGAAGGATAAGCGGGTTATTATCATCGATGATTCCATCGTCCGGGGAACTACCAGCCGGCGGATTGTGGAGATGCTGCGCCAGGCCGGGGTACGGGAGGTCCACCTGCTGGTGGCCTCGCCGCCGGTTTTTCACCCTTGCTACTATGGTATTGATACCAGCGCCCGGGGCGAGCTCATTGCCGCCCAGTATTCCCTGGAGGATATCCGGCGCCATGTCGGGGCCGACAGCCTCTATTACTTGAGCCTGGAGGGGCTGTTCAGTTCCGTAAGCCGGGGGGCCGAAAATTTCTGCGCCGCCTGCTTTTCCGGCCGCTATCCCATCCCCATCCCCTCCGCGGAGGAGGCGTCCAAGTACAGCCTGGAGGGGTAGGGGTGAAGGTTTAACAGGCTGGTTTTGTTTTACAGGACTAACTTTACTGAGGAGCCGCTCATGGCAGCACGCCGCCGTATGAAAATGCCTGGTTGGCATTTGTCGGAAGCGAGCGAGCTTCTACCGAGTGGTGAAGCGGCCCAGGCGAAGCTGAGGGATGATAAGCGGGGCCGAGGACAGAGGGACTAAAGGCCGGATTCTAAAGGCAAGGACGCCGAATAGGCCGCCCAGCACTCACAGTAACCAAGTTACAGTAACCAGTTCTTCGGTTTATGCAGTCGCACTACCTTTGGAGGTACCTGAGTTTAGTGAGTGCTGGGCGCCCCACAAGGGCCAGGGAGCGAGCGAGACAATACCAACCTGCGATAGAGTTATTTTCGGAGGGGGACATTATGGTAGCTGGCGAAGGCCTGACCTATGCTGACGCCGGGGTGGATATTGCCGCCGGCAACCGTGCCGTGGAATTGATGCAGGAGCATGTCCGCCGGACCTTCCGGCCGGGAGTCCTGGGGGACCTGGGCGGTTTCGGGGGCCTTTTTGCCCTGGAACCGGGGCGTTACCGGCAGCCGGTGCTGGTGGCGGGTACCGACGGGGTAGGGACGAAGCTAAAGATAGCCTTCTTGATGGACCGCCACGATACCATCGGCATTGACGCCGTGGCCATGTGCGTCAACGATATCCTGGTCCATGGGGCCGAGCCCCTCTTCTTCCTGGACTACCTGGCGGTAGGGAAAATGGTGCCGGAAAAAGTGGCTCAAATCGTCGCCGGGGTGGCCGAAGGCTGCCGCCGGGCCGGCTGCGCCCTGATCGGGGGCGAGACGGCCGAGATGCCCGGCTTTTACCCGGAGGATGAATACGACCTGGCCGGTTTTGCCGTCGGCGTCGTGGAGCGGGAGGAGCTCCTGGACGGTAGCCGCATCCGGCCCGGCCAGGTGGTCCTGGGCCTGGCCTCCAGCGGCCTGCACTCCAACGGCTTTTCCCTGGCCCGCCGGGTTTTGCTGGCGGAAGCCGGTTACACCCTGGACCGGCAGCTGCCGGAACTGGGCCGGGCCTTGGGGGAAGAATTGCTGGAGCCGACCCGTATATATGCAGCCTCTTTGTTACCATTACTAAAAGAAAGATTAATCAAGGGCCTGGCCCACATCACCGGCGGGGGGCTAGTAGAAAACCCGCCGCGCATCCTGCCGCAAGGTTTAAGCATGCGCCTGGACCGGCGCAGCTGGCCGGTACCGCCCGTTTTCCGCCTCATCCAGAAGAACGGCAAGGTGCCGGAACCGGAGATGTACCGCACCTTCAATATGGGCCTGGGTATGCTGGCGGTGGTCGTGGCCGGTGACGTTGACAGGGTAAAGGCGCGATTAGAGGCCGCCGGGGAAGAGGTTTTTGTGGCCGGCGAGATAATACCCGGCCGGGGAGAAGTGGAATTTGTGCCGGATCTTATATAATTAGTCTATTGAGAGCCCGGGTATATCCCGGAAGCCGCGATTAGGGGAGGCCCGGTGACAAAGTTATTTCCGGAGGAGAGAGTATGGCTGCTGCATTACCTTTACCCATCGGCATCCTGGTTTCCGGCCGGGGCAGTAACATGGAGGCCATTGCCGAAGCCATAGCTGTCGGCCGCGTTCCCGCCCGTATCCAGGTGGTCATCAGCGACCGGCCGGAGGCCCGCGCTCTGGAACTGGCCCGGCAGCGGGGTCTTAAGGCCTATTGCCTCGCGCCCCGGGAATACCCTTCCCGCCAGGCCTATGACCGGGCCCTGGCGGCTGCCTTGAAAAAAGAAGGTGTAGAGCTGGTAGTCCTGGCCGGCTTTATGCGGCTCCTCAGCCAGGATTTTCTGGACCAGTTTCCGGGGGCGATAATCAACATCCACCCGGCCCTACTGCCGGCCTTTCCCGGCCTCAACGCCCAGCGTCAGGCCTGGGAATACGGTGTCAAATTTTCCGGCTGTACCGTCCACTTCGTTGACGCCGGCACAGATACGGGACCTATTATAGCCCAGGCAGTGGTACCGGTCCGGGACGACGACACCCCGGAAACCCTGGCGGCCCGCATCCTGGTCGAAGAGCACCGCCTTTACCCCGAGGTCATTAAATGGCTGGCCGAAGGCCGGGTTACCCTCCACGGCCGGCGGGTCTCAGTAAAAATTTGAAGGAAGCCCCATGGGGGCTGGTGCTCCCGCCGGCGATCGAAGAAAATTTGCCGGGACGTTAGGGCGAAGATATGTCCCGGAGCCGCGAATAGTGGAGCATAGGTCAAAAGGACAGGCGAGGTGAGGCAACCGCTGCCGGAGCCGAGGACGCCTGAGCGTATCCTGGCTAGGAATACAGTGTTATCTTATAGGAGGATCTAAGCCGGCGGAGCAGGAAGCCTGTTCATTGGCAATCCGCAGGCGACGAGCAGCAGTCCGAACCGAGCCGTCGTCCTGTTGGCACGTAGTGCCTTTCGCGGCGGAGGGATATATCCCCGCCAGAAGGCACCATTAGCAGAACCCTATTTTCATTAGGAGGCGAGCTATACATATGCCTAAAAAGGCGCTTCTTAGTGTTTCCGACAAAACCGGCCTGGTGGATCTGGCCCGGGGCCTGGTCGAGCTGGGCTGGGAACTCATTTCCACCGGCGGTACCGCCCGCACCTTAACCGGGGCTGGTTTGCCCGTTACCGAAGTGGCGGCTGTTACCGGCTTTCCCGAGATCCTTGACGGCCGCGTTAAAACCCTCCACCCTAAAATCCATGGCGGGATTCTGGCCCGGCCGACGCCGGAACACCTGGCGCAACTCCAGGAACAGGGCATCCAGACCATTGACCTGGTGGTGGTCAACCTCTACCCCTTCCGGGAAACCATTACCCGGCCCGGGGTAACGCCGGAAGAGGCCATTGAAAACATCGACATCGGCGGCCCAACCATGGTCCGGGCAGCAGCCAAGAATCACGAGCGGGTGGCGGTGGTCGTTGATCCGGCAAGCTACAGTGAGGTACTGGCCGAACTGCGGGAGAAGGGAGACTTAAGCCTGGCCACCCGGCGGCGCCTGGCGGCAGCGGCCTTCGCCCATACGGCTGCCTACGACGCGGCCATCGCGGCCTATTTCCAGCGCCTTATCCGCAATGAAGAGCCTTTTCCTGTTCACTTTATCCTCAGCGGCGAGAAGGTCCAGGACCTCCGTTATGGAGAAAACCCCCACCAGCAGGCGGCTTTCTACCGGCTGGCCTCCGTACCCCCCGGTAGCCTGGCCGGGGCGCGGCAACTCCAGGGCAAGGAGCTCTCCTACAACAACCTCATGGACCTGGACGCCGCCTGGAACCTGGCCTGCGACTTTAAGGAGCCGGTGGCGGCCATCATCAAGCACACCAATCCCTGCGGCGTGGCCCGGGCTACAACTTTATCCCAGGCCTACCGCCTGGCCTACGCGGCCGATCCTGTTTCCGCCTTTGGCGGCATTGTCGCCCTGAACCGGACGGTGGATGCCGCTACAGCCAGGGAAATGACGGAGATATTCCTGGAAGCTGTCATCGCCCCGGACTTTACCCCGGAAGCCCTGGAGATTCTTAAAAGCAAACCCAACCTGCGCCTCTTGGCTGCAGGCGAGAGGGCTGCCTACCGCGTCCAGGAATACCAGGTAAGGCCCGTCAGCGGCGGCTTCCTGGTCCAGGAGCCGGATTACCATGTCCTCGACCCCGCACACCTCAAGGTGGTAACTGCCCGTAAACCTGAAGAGAGGGAAAGGGAGGATTTACTCTTTGCCTGGCAGGTGGTGAAGCACGTCAAGTCCAACGCCATTGTGGTGGCTAAGGACGGCGTTACTTTAGGCATTGGTGCCGGCCAGATGAACCGGGTCGGCGCGGCGCGCATCGCCCTGGAGCAGGCCGGGGCCCGGGCTAAAGGGGCCGTTCTCGCTTCTGATGCCTTCTTCCCCTTTAGCGATACCGTTGCCCTGGCAGCAGAGGCCGGCATTACAGCCATCATCCAGCCCGGCGGCTCCGTCCGCGACGAGGAGTCCATCAAAGCTGCCGATGCCGGCGGCATAGCCATGGTCTTTACCGGCATCCGCCATTTCCGCCATTAAAGGAGGGCATCGCAAATGCGCATCCTGGTAGTCGGCGGCGGCGGGCGGGAACACGCCCTGGTGTGGAAGATTGCCCGGAGTCCCCGGGTTACGGAAATCTACTGCGCGCCGGGCAATGCCGGCATTGCCGGCCTGGCCACCTGCGTGCCCGTTGACGCCGGCGATATTGAAGGTCTCCTGGCCTTTGCCCGCCGGTCCGGCATCGATCTTACTGTGGTGGGTCCCGAAGCACCCCTGGTGGCCGGCATTGTCGACGCCTTCCAGGCCGCCGGGTTAACTGTCTTTGGCCCTACGCAGGCGGCCGCCCGGCTGGAAGGGAGCAAGATTTTCGCCAAGGAGTTGATGCAGGAAGCAGGCATCCCCACGGCTCGCCATGCCGCCTTTGCGGAGGCCGGGGCGGCCCTGGCCTACCTGGAGGAACATCCCGGCCCGGTGGTCGTCAAGGCCGACGGCCTGGCCGCCGGCAAGGGGGTAGTGGTGGCCCCGGACACGGCCACGGCCCGGGAAGCAGTAACGGCCATGTTCGCTGGCCGGTTTGGCCCTGCCGGGCAGCGGGTGATTATTGAAGAGCGCCTGGAAGGCGAAGAGGTCAGCATCCTGGCCCTCTGCGACGGGGAAACGGTGATCCCCCTCTTGCCTTCCCAGGACCACAAGCGGGTGGGGGAAGGAGATACCGGCCCCAATACCGGCGGTATGGGCGCCTACGCCCCTGTCCCCTTTTACACTCCGGAAATAGCCGGGGAGGTAGAAGAAAAGATTCTCCGGCCTACAGTCCGGGCTATGGCCGCGGCCGGCTGCCCCTACCGCGGCGTCCTCTACGCCGGGCTGATGCTCACCCGCGAGGGGCCTAAAGTCCTGGAATTTAACTGTCGCTTTGGAGACCCGGAAACCCAGCCGTTGATGTTGCTTTTACAAAGCGACCTGGTGGAACTGATGCTGGCTACCATAAACGGTGCGCTGGCTAGTACAAAGATTGACTGGTACCCGGGGGCGGCAGCCGGGGTGGTCCTGGCGGCAGGAGGTTATCCAGGCCCGTACGCTAAAGGTACACCCATTGCGGGACTGGAGGCAGTGCCGCCTGGAGTGGAGGTTTTCCACGCCGGTACGGCTCTGGTGGACGGGCAGGTAGTAACGGCCGGGGGCCGGGTATTATGTGTCACCGCCAGGGGTGAAGATTTACGGGCCGCCCTGGAGCGCGTTTATGCCGGTATAAAGGCAATTAATTTTGTGGGCATGCACTACCGCCGCGATATCGGCTACCGGGCCCTGCAAATAGCTAAAAAATAAGCACCCGGCAAATTTATTTGCCGGGCTTATTGCATTTTATCCGGATATTTGCCTGCATGGTGCGAAGAACGATTAACCCTTTAGCTTTTTAGCCACCGTGGCAATGCGTTTACCCAGGGAACGGGCAATGGCCAGGTCTTGGTCCGTGGGCCGCTGGTCATGGTTAGGACCGGAGGTGGATGAAGCCCCATAGGGAGTTCCGGCGTTGGCCAGGCTATAGTCTTCATAGGTCCGGCCGACGATAATCATACCGTGGTGGAGCAGGGGCAGGAGCAAAGTAATAAGGGTTCCCTCGTTCCCCCCGTGAAGGCTACCTGAGGTACAAAAGACACCTCCTACTTTGCCGACCAGTTGACCTTTGACCCATAAGGGAACAGTGGCATCGATAAATTGTTTTAACTGGGCAGCGGCGTTGCCGAAGTGGCTGGGACTGCCGAAAATTATCCCATCCACATCCTGGAGGTCTTCCAGGGTGGCTATGGGAATATCCTTCATCTCTTCCTGGGCTTTTTGATAAGCCGCCGACTGCTCAAGCTGCATTAGAGTTTCCTGCGGCATAGTCTCCGGGACCCGCCTTAAGATAGCAGTGCAGCCGGGTACCTCTGTAACCCCAGTCCCTATTGACTGGGCAAGTTTGGCCGTATTACCATAGAGGCTGTAGAAAACTACCAAAATCTTCGTCTCGCCGGCCAAAGAAATCAACTCCCTTAGAAACATTGTCCTTGTGATTAGGGTGAGCCAAAACTCGCCCTTTTACTCATTTTAAACCCAGTCTATATTTTTAGCCGCCCAAACGAGTTGTGGGGACTTACGTATAATGTTTCCTCCCCCGGTAAAAGCTAACCAGTAATGGTATTGAACGGCTTTCCAAATAAAGGAGGGAGGAACTTTGCCCGGTCTTTACCGTAAACCCCTGCGGGCGGCCCTCTTCCGCCGCCGGAAGCCTCAGGTACAGCAGGATAAGCAGGGCCAGTCCCGGGGCAGTAATGATCAAAAGGCACCTTACCCGCCCCTGGAGGCATACCAGCTCACGGCCGAACTGAAGCTCAACCTGGAACAGCTGCAGAGAATCTTTGCCAAATGCAGCGATGTCGTCCACCGCGATTTTTACCTCGGCCAGGCTATTAAAGCAGCCCTTTTTTATATCGACGGCCTGGCCGACAAAAAGCTCATTGAAGATACCCTGATGCGCACCCTGCAGCAGGCACCCCCGCAGCTGGCCCGAGACCTGGCAAACAAAACCCGGGACCTGGCCGCGGTTATGGAAACCGTCATGCCCATGACGGATGTGGCTGTGGTTGATAACATGGGGGCCGTGGTTAAACACGTCCTGGACGGGGATACGGTCCTGCTCCTGGATGGGTATAATAAAGGCCTGGCCTTAAGCACCCGTTCCTGGGAACACCGTACTATTGATGAGCCTATTACCGAGAGTGTGGTCCGGGGCCCACGGGAAAGCTTCATTGAGAGCTTACGCACTAATACCGCCCTCCTCCGGCGCAGGTTGAAAACTCCGTCCCTCAAAATGGAACTTGTTTGCCTGGGCCGCTATACCATGACTAATGTTGTCATCACCTATATTGAAGACCTGGCCGACCCGGCGGTAGTCCGGGAAGTGCGCCAGCGGCTGGAGCGGATTCAAATTGATGGTATCCTGGAAAGCGCCTACATTGAGGAACTTATCGAAGATAACCCCACCTCCCCCTTTCCCCAGATCGACCATACGGAACGACCGGACAAGGTGGTGGCCGCCCTGCTGGAAGGCCGGGTGGGCATCCTGGTGGATAATACTCCCTTTGCCCTCATTGTACCGACTCTTTTTGTCCAGTTCATCCAGTCCAGTGAAGACTACTATGAGCGCTATTACCTTTCCAGTTTCTTAAGGCTGGCCCGGTTTGTCGCCCTGAATATTGCCCTGCTCTTGCCGGCGGCCTATGTTGCTGTCAGCACCTTTCACCAGGAAATGCTGCCCACCAACCTCCTGGTCAAGCTGGCTTCCCAGCGGGAAGGGATTCCCTTTCCGGCCGTGGTGGAAGCCATCATGCTGGAATTAACCTTTGAACTCCTGCGGGAAGCCGGGGTGCGCCTGCCCCGGCCGGTAGGCCAGGCATTGAGCATCGTCGGCGCCCTGGTGATTGGAGAAGCGGCCGTCAGCGCCGGGCTGGTTTCGCCTTCCATGGTCATCGTCGTGGCCCTGACGGGCATCAGCTCCTTTGCCATCCCTTCCTTCGCTATGGCCATAACCTTGCGCCTGCTGCGCTTTGTCATGCTCATCCTGGCCGGCACCCTGGGTTTCTACGGCATCATGCTGGGCCTGCTGGCCATCCTGGTGCACCTGAACACCCTGCGCTCCTTCGGGGTGCCCTACCTGGCTCCTGTCACTCCTTGGAATTTCAGCGATTTTAAAGACGTCCTGGTCCGGGTACCCCGCTGGGCCATGAACTCCCGGCCCAGCCAGATCGGCTATCGCGACCCGGTCCGCCAGGGAGCCGGGCTAAAGCCAACCCCGCCAGCCAGCTCCAATCCCCCGCCGGAGGAGGGCCGGTCCTGAAGATGCGGGAAGAAGGCTATATCAGTCCCCGCCAGGCGGCGGTCATGCTGTGGTTTGCCGTCCTGCCTACAGCCATCCTCTTTTTGCCGGCTTTGCTGGCTTTGCGGGCGCACCAGGACGCCTGGCTGTCGGTCATAGTGGCCACCCTGGCTGCCGGCGCGGTGGCGCTGGTTGTCTACCTGCTGGCCCAGCGTTTCCCCCACCACACCCTTTTCCAGTACTGCGAGTTGATTTTAGGCCCTGTCACGGGTAAAATAGTGGCCCTGATCTTTGTCCTGGCCTTTTTCCTGCTGGATGCGGTAGTCATCCGGGAGTTCAGCGAGTTCCTGGTCACGGCGATTATGCCGGAAACGCCGGCTTTATTCTTCAGCCTCAGTATCGTTGCCGTGGCCGTCTATGCCGCCCGCAACGGGCTGGAAGTAATTGCCCGGTGCACAGATTTTATCCTGCCCTTGATGGTGACCTTTATTGCCATCGTCCTCCTTTTTGCCACGCCGGAAATGGCGCCCCGCAATCTCTTGCCAATCCTGGAAAACGGTTTCCGGCCGGTCCTGGGGGGTGCCCTGGTGACCTGGAGCTTTCTGGGCCAGATATTCATCCTGGCCGCCTACGGTGCCTTCGTTAACCCACCCCGGGCCCTGAGAGCCAGCCTGATCAGCGGGCTACTGGGGATAGCCTTTTTCCTCAGCCTGGTGACTATGGGCACAATTCTTGTATTCGGCAGCTGCGAAGCTGCCCGCCTGACCTTTGCCGCTTATGCCCTGGCGCGGGTGGTCTCCCTGGGGCAGTTTTTTGAGCGCATTGAAGCCCTGTTCCTGGCCATCTGGGTAGGGGGAGTATTTATCAAAATAACTATTAACCTTTATGTAGTGGCCCTGGGCCTGGCCACCGTAACCGGGCTTAAGGAGTACCGCCCCCTGGTAGCCCCCCTGGGGGCGTTAAATGTTGCCGTGGCTACCCTCCTTTACCGGAACATTAGCGAGATTCGCCACGATCTGCTCCTGGTAGAACCGGGGTGGACCCTAACCTGGCAGCTTATTTTACCCTTATTTTTGCTGGTTATGGCCTGGCTGCGAGGTAAAAGGAGGACGGGGATATGAAGGCCCGGCTACGTTTAGCCCTGGCCCTTCTTTTACTGGCTCTTATGTTACCAGTGCTTGCGGGCTGCTGGAGCCGCCATGAGATTGAAGAACTGGCCATTGTCATGGCTGTAGCCCTGGATGCCGTCCCCGGGGATCAGGTACGCCTGAGTGTTTATGTCGCTATTCCCCGGACCATAGCCGGGGGCCCGTCCATGGGTGGGGGAGGTGGCGGGGAACCACCCAAAGCAGGGGAAGTTATCAGCGCCACCGGCAGCGACTTTGCCCAGGCGGCCCGCCGGCTGGAAAGTCTGGTGCCGCGGCGTCTTTTATGGGCCCAGAACCGGGTGTTGATTCTTGGTGAGGAGCTGGCCCGGCAGGGGCTTCATTACCTGGACCTCTTTACCCGCGAGCGCCAGATGCGCCTGACGACACCGGTATTGATTACCATGGGTGAAGCGCGCAAGGTGCTGGAACTGCCACCGGGCATTGAATTAATGCCCGGGACGATTTTAACCGGCATCTTGCGCAACCGGACCACCTTTAAGGTAGAATTAAAAGACCTGCTGGCCATGTGGGAGGCGCCGGGAGATAACCCCGCCCTGCCCCTGGTGGTAATGACGCCGACGCCGGAGCAGGAAAGCCGCGAGGCAAGAGGCGGTGGTGATGATAAGGGCCAGAAGGGCGGTAACAAGGAGGAGGGGAAAAAGAACCAACCCGAGGCCGTAGCCATTAAAGGTGCCGGGGCTTTCCGCGATGACCGTTTGATCGGCTGGCTGGATGAAAGGGAGACCAACGGCCTCATGTGGCTGCGGGGGGAAGTAAGGGAGGGGGTTATTACCGTAACTTTGTCAATACAGACCGGGGGTAATTACCCGGGGCAGGAGCAGGGGCAGAAAAGGGGTCAAACTATTACACCGGACCAGGGGCAGGGACAGCCTGCCGGGCCGGTAGAGGGGCAGGGGCAAAACCCTTCCCAGAATCAAGCCCGGGCCAGAACCCAGGGCCAGGCCTCGGTGATTTTTCACCGCGCCTCTACGGAGGTTAAACCCCGGGTTGAAGGCAGCCAGGTAACTTTTAACGTAGAAATCCGGGGCAACTGTGACTTAACAGAAGCTACAGTTAGCCTGAACCCCGACCGGCCGGAACATTTGCTAGCCATTCAGGAGGCTGTGAACAGGGCCGTGGAAGAGCGGGTCCGGGCTGCCGTGCACAAGGCCCAGCAGGAAATCCGGGCGGACATCTTTGGTCTTGGCGAAACCCTGCACCGCAGCAACGTTCGCTACTGGCGCCAGGTTCAGGACCGCTGGAACGAAGAGTTTACCCGTGCTAAAATCCAGGTTAAGGTGGATTTGTATCTGAACCGGCTGGGAATGACCAACAGGACACCAGGTAAAACCCTGGATATTGGCGGCAAGGGCGCCACTCAGGGCAGTACCAGGTAGGAGTGATGGAATGCTCATTTTAATTATCCTGGCTTTCCTGGTCATCGCTTACCTGGATGCTCCGGAGCTCTGGCAGAAAAAGTACTGGCGGGAACTGGCCGTCATGGGCATTGTCTGGTCCCTAGGCCTGGCCTTAAGCCTGGCCCTGGCTTTAAATTTACCCGTCCCCAGCCCGGCAAAACTTTTAGCCCGGGTTTTTGGCCCGGTGACAGAGTGGCTGACCAGGCTGATTGGTTGAAAAGGAAAGCTTTGTGGGGAGGAAAAAACCGGCTGTATGGCGAAAAGTAAGCAGGGCGAGGCTTACTTCCAGTTACGGGAGGGTATGCTATGGGCCGGGATAAGTTGCAGGACCCCCAGGTTGATGAACTCTTTCGCGCTATTTTAGCCCTGGAGAACCTCGATGAATGTTACCGCTTCTTTGAAGACCTGTGTACTACCGCGGAAATCAAGGCCATGGCCCAGCGCCTGGCCGTAGCCCGCTACTTACGCCAGGGGGTTACCTATTCGGCCATTGCGACCGCTACAGGGGCCAGTACAGCTACCATCAGCCGGGTCAAGCGTTTTTTAAACTATGGCGCCGACGGCTACAAGCTCATCCTGGATCGCCTGGATAAAAGGGAGTAATTTGACGCCAGGGATAACCGGCTGAAGATAAAGAGGTTTAATCAGACTTGCCGGCCCCTGGACGTGGCTGGCGGCCTTTGTCAAGGGGCCATTCCCGTGCTATTATTACGTTAATACGTTAACATGATAAAGCAGTGGAGTGAAGGTAGTGACCGGCAACTGGAATAATCTCCAGGTACCGGCGGGGGTGCGGGACCTGCTGCCGGCAGAGGCAGCTGCCCTCAGGAAACTGGAGCAGGAACTGGTGGCTTTCTTTCAAAGTTGGGGTTACCAGGAAGTTCTGACCCCGACTTTTGAATTTGTGGAAACCTTCCAGGCCGGGTCTCCGGCCGGAGATGAAGGTAGCCTGTACAAATTTATCGACCGCCAGGGCCGGGTCCTCACTTTACGGCCGGAGATGACGGCGCCCATTGCCCGCCTGGTGGCTACATCGTTACGGCGAGAGGCCTTACCCTTACGCCTGTGTTACAGCGCCAGGGTCTTTCGTTATGAAGAACCCCAGGCCGGGCGCCTGCGGGAATTTCACCAGGCCGGGGTGGAGCTCATTGGCGCCGGGGGCGAAGCGGCCGACGGTGAGATTATTGCCCTGGCGGTAGAAACCTTGCTGCAGGCCGGCTTGCAAGACTTCCGTTTGGGCATCGGCCAGGTGGCCGTCACCAAAGGGGTACTCCAGGACCTGGGCCTGCCCCAGGAGGCGGTGGCGAGGATTAAAGTAGCCCTGGCTGGCAAGGACCTGGTGGGGCTGGAGCGGCTTGTCAACGAGTATAACCTGGCGGGGTCAAAAAGGCGGCAGCTGGAACTCCTCGCCACTTTACATGGCGGTAGAGAGGCCCTGGAGGAAGCTCGGGCCAATTTTATCCAGACCGGAGCAGCCGCTGCCCTGGCCGGCCTGGAACGGGTATGGCAGGCGCTGACAGCTTACGGCCTGGAAAAGTGGCTCTTCATTGACCTGGGTATTTTACGGGATTTTGATTATTACACCGGCATCGTTTTTGAAGGTTATGTACCGGGCCTGGGAGTACCCGTCTGCGGCGGCGGACGTTACGATGGCCTGCTGGGCCAGTTTGGTTACCCCTGCCCGGCCACCGGCTTTGCCCTGGGACTGGAGCGGGTGCTCATGGCCCGTGGCGAGGGGCAGGGAGCCGGACAGGGCGAGGGTTACCTGGTGGCGGGCCAGGACCTGGCGGCAGTTTTGCGCCGGGCGCGGGAATTGCGCCGGCCGGGGGTAATGGTAATTATAGATGGGCAAAGTCAAAACCGCCAGGAAGCAGCAGCCCGGGCCGCCGCCCGGGGGTTGGCCCTGGTTTGGGTGGATTAGATCGGATTTTCGGAGGAACATTTAAATGGTCACCGACTTGCTGACCCTGGCCTTGCCCAAGGGCAAGCTGGGCGAAGATGCCTTACAGTTATTGCAACAGGCCGGGCTCCCGGTAGATGGCGTGGCCACTGAAGCACGGCAGCTGGTCTTTGCTTTCCCTGCAGACCGGGTGCGTTACCTGATCTGCCGTCCCACGGACGTGCCGACTTATGTAGAACACGGTGCCGCCGACCTGGGTATTGTCGGCAAGGATACCCTGGCGGAGGCCGGGGCCGATGTCTTTGAGCTGGTGGACCTGGGTTTTGGTTATTGCCGTTTTGTCGTAGCCGCGCCCCGGCAGCGCTGGGAAGAAGCAGGCCAGTCCCTGGAAACCCTGCTGGCCAGCAGCCGCCGGGTGGCCACCAAGTTTCCCAGGGTAGCAGCAGCCTTTTTCCAGGAGCGAGGCTTGCCGGTAGAAATAATCAAGCTCCATGGCAATATCGAGCTGGCCCCCCTGGTGGGACTGGCCGACCTGATTGTGGATATTGTTTCTACCGGGCGGACCTTAAAGGAAAATGACCTGGTGGAAGTGGTCCCCATTTTTCCCTCCACCGCTCGTTTGATTGCCAACCGGGTTAGTTACCGGATCAATTACCAGCGCCTGCGGCCTGTAATAGAAGCCTTAAAGCGGGCGGCTGCTCAAGGGGGTGCCGGGATTGCTACCTGTTCTTGAGGGTGAAGAAGTGCGGCGCCGCTGGGCCGGCCGGCTGCTGGCCCAGATCGATGTAGCCGCGAGGGTACGGGATATTATTACCGCTGTCAGGGCGGAAGGCCAGGCAGCCGTAGAACGTTACACCCGCGAGCTGGATGGAGTTGATCTAAAAAAGGCCGGATTCCGCGTGACGGCCGGGGAGATTGAGGCTGCTTATGAAGCCGTTACCCCTGAACTGCGGGAGGCCATTCAAAAGGCCCGGGATAATATTGCCGCCTACCACCGCCGTGAGCTGCGGGGTTCCTGGATGGAGGCGGATGCCGGCGGCACCATCCTGGGCCAGATCTGCCGTCCTTTAAAGCGGGTGGGCCTTTACGTACCTGGCGGTACGGCTGCTTATCCTTCGTCGGTATTAATGACCGCCGTACCGGCCCGGGTGGCCGGGGTTGAGGAAATAGCCCTGGCGACGCCGCCGCGGCGGGACGGTACCCTGCCGCCCCTGCTCCTGGTGGCGGCCGCCGAGGCCGGGGTGAAGGAGATCTATAAAATGGGCGGGGCCCAGGCCGTGGCCGCCCTGGCCTACGGGACGGAAGCAGTGGCCCCGGTGGATAAGATTGCCGGGCCGGGGAATATTTATGTTACCCTGGCCAAGAAGGAGGTCTATGGGGCAGTTGATATTGACATGCTGGCGGGGCCCAGTGAAATCGTGGTCATTGCCGATGCATACGCCCGGCCGGACTGGGTGGCGGCCGACCTCCTCTCCCAGGCTGAGCACGACGCCCTGGCCGGGGCGGTCCTGATCACGCCGGAACCCGGCCTGGCCCGGGCGGTGGTAGAGGAAGTCGCCCGCCAGCTGGAGACCCTGCCCCGGCGGGAGATAGCCGCCCGCTCCCTGGCAAAATATGGTGCGTGCGTAGTAGTGCCCCATCTGGAGGCCGCCTTGGACCTGGCCAATGCTCTGGCTCCGGAGCACCTGGAACTGTACGTGTCCGATCCCTGGTCCTGGCTGGGCCGGGTGGAAAATGCCGGGGCGATTTTCCTGGGGCCTTACAGTTCCGAGCCCCTGGGGGACTACTGGGCCGGGCCCAGCCATGTTTTACCTACCGGCGGCACGGCCAGGTTTTATTCACCTTTAAGTGTCGCTACTTTCATGAAGAAAAGCAGCCTCATTGCCGCTGGTCCCGCCTACCTGAAGGCGGCCGGGAGCTTAATCCAGGCTCTGGCTCGGGCCGAAGGCCTGGAGGGTCATGCCCGGGCTATTGAGCTGCGGCTGGAGGAAGGGGATAGTAGATGAGTCGTGAGGCCTTGATTGAGCGCCAGACCACAGAAACCAGCATTCGCGTTAAGCTCGACCTGGATGGCAGCGGGAAATGGCAGGGGAGCAGCGGTATCCCCTTTTTTGATCACCTGCTGGCCCAGCTGGCCCGCCATGGCCTCCTGGACCTGAAAATCTGGGCCGAGGGCGACGTGGAAGTTGACAATCACCATACCGTGGAAGATATCGGTATCTGCCTGGGAGAGGCCATCAAAAAGGCCCTGGGCGATAAAGCCGGGATTAACCGCTACGGCAGCGCCCTGGTACCCATGGATGAGGCCCTGGTCCAGGTGGCCCTGGATTTCAGCGGCCGGCCCTACCTTGCTTGCAACCTGGACCTGCCTCCGGGCCGGATCGGCAGCCTGGAGACAGAACTGCTGGAGGAATTCCTGCGGGCTTTTGTTAACCACAGCGGCCTGACCCTCCACGTGCAAAAGCTCGCCGGGCGTAACGGCCATCATGTCGCAGAGGCCCTCTTTAAAGCCCTGGGCCGGGCCATCAGGGAGGCCGCCAGCCTCGATCCCCGCGTAGAGGGGATTCCATCTACCAAGGGAAACCTGGCTTGAAAGAGCTACTTAGAAGAATTAGTGCCTCCAGTAATGCACCATGAAAATGCCGGGCTGGCATTTGTCTGAAGCGAGCGACTTGGTCTGAGCGGCGAAGCGGCCTTGACGAAGTCGAGGAGCGAGGGCGGGGCCGAGGACAGGATGTCCGAGGCCGGATTCTAAAGGCAAGGACGCCGAATAGGCCGGGAACCCCGCCCGAGCCCGAGGTTGAGCCGTAGGCCGCTCCGCGAGGACCATAGAGCGAGCCAGACAATGCCAGCCTGTGACAAAGTTATTTTCGGAGGAACCAAAATGCGGCCGCTAGCTATTATCGATTACGGTATGGGCAACCTGTTAAGCGTTCAGAAGGCCCTGGCCAAACTGGGTTACCCGGCGGAGATAACCTCAGACTCCAAGGTGGTGGCTGCGGCTCCCGGCGTTATCCTGCCCGGAGTGGGAGCCTTTGCCGGCGCCATGGCCAATTTGCAGCAGAGGGGCCTGGTGGCAGCCATCCGGGAAGTTGTGCGGCGGGGTGTACCCTTCCTGGGTATCTGCCTGGGGTTGCAGCTCCTTTTCAGCACCAGCGAAGAAGGAGGCCCGGTGGAAGGTCTCAACCTCCTGCCGGGCGAGGTCAAGCGTTTGCCGCCCGGGCTTAAGGTTCCCCACATGGGATGGAACCAGGTGCAATTGCTTAAGGCCGGGGAGCTTTTCCAGGGGGTACCCACGGGCACGAACTTTTACTTTGTCCATTCGTATTATATTGACCCCGCTGATAAAACCATAGTTACCGGCACTACGGAATACGGTTTAACCTTTGCCGTTAGCATCCAGCGGGGCAACCTCTTCGGGGTCCAGTTCCACCCGGAAAAAAGCAGCCGCTGGGGCCTGGAGGTTTTAAAAAACTTTGGGGAGCTGGTAAACCGTGCTGATTCTGCCTGCCATTGACCTGCGGGAAGGGCGCTGCGTGCGCCTTTACCAGGGGCGGCCGGAGGCCGAGACTATCTACTCCACCGACCCGGTGGCCGTGGCCCGGGGTTGGGTGGCCAGGGGTGCCCGCTGGCTCCATGTGGTGGACCTGGACGGGGCCTTTGCCGGCCGGCCGCGGAATATGGACGTTATTGCGGCCATAATCAAAGAGGTCAATATCCCGGTCCAGGTGGGAGGTGGTATCCGCAACCTGGAAAGCCTCAAGGACCTGCTCGCAGCCGGGGCGGCCCGGGCCGTCCTGGGGACGGTAGCTATCACGAACCCGGAGATAGTTGCTGAGGCTGTCGAGCGCTTTGGCGAACAGGTAGCCGTGGGTATTGACAGCCGGGAAGGGATGGTAGCCGTGGAAGGCTGGGCAGCAACAGTGGAGGAAAGGGCCCTTGACTTTGCCGGCCGCATGGCCGCCCTGGGGGTAAAGCGGGCTATCTTTACTGATATCAGCCGTGACGGTACCCTCCAGGGACCCAATATTGCCGCCACCAGGGAGGTTGCCAGGAGGAGCGGCCTGAAAGTCATAGCCTCCGGTGGTATTGCCAGCCTGGACGACGTCCGTGCCCTGCGGGGCCTGAAAAGGGAAGGCGTGGAAGGTGCCATCCTGGGACGGGCCCTTTATAACGGCAACTTTACCCTGGAGGAAGCCATGGCTGTAGCCGGGGAGGAGGATTGATTTAAGGTGCTTACCCGGCGGATTATTCCCTGCCTGGATGTAGATCACGGGCGGGTAGTTAAGGGAACCAATTTTTTAAATTTAAGGGATGCCGGGGACCCGGTAGAGCTGGCAGCTGCCTATGACCGCGCCGGCGCCGATGAACTGGTCTTCCTGGATATCTCGGCCTCGGCCGAAGGCCGCGAGATTATGGTCGACGTGGCCCGGCGTGTGGCAGAGGAGGTCTTTATCCCCTTTACCGTAGGGGGTGGCCTGCGCACGCTGGAGGATATTCGCCGCATGCTGGCCGCCGGGGCCGACAAGGTTTCCCTGAATACGGCCGCCGTGCTGGACCCTAATCTCGTGGCCATGGCCGCCCGGCGTTTCGGCAGCCAGTGCGTGGTGGTGGCCATTGATGCCCGCCGTACCGGCCCCGGTTCCTGGGAGGTTTATACCCACGGCGGCCGCCGGCCGGCGGGAAAAGACGCCCTGGAGTGGGCCCGGCAGGTGGAGGAGCTGGGGGCCGGGGAGATCCTGCTCACCAGTATGGACTGCGACGGTACTTTAGAAGGCTACGACCTGGAACTGACGGCAGCCATAAGCACATCTGTCAGCATCCCGGTAATCGCCTCCGGCGGCGTGGGGAAGCTAGAGCACCTGTATGAAGGCCTGACGGTAGGCCGGGCCGACGCCGTCCTGGCGGCCTCGATCTTTCACTTCGGCACTTACACTATAGAGGAAGCCAAACATTACCTGGCCGGGCGCGGCGTGCCCATACGTTTATAAGAGCGGGAAGACGCATGGCCCTTGAGCTGCAGGCACATGCCCCTTTACGAAGCATGCTATATTCGGAGGATATTTGCTTATGGGTGTTATCATACCTGAGGAAATTCGCTTTAATGCCGACGGCTTAATCCCGGCCATTATCCAGGATGTAGAAAGCGGCCGGGTGTTGATGCTGGCCTATATGAACCGGGAAGCCCTGGCCCGCACCCTGGCTACCGGCGAGACGTGGTTTTACAGCCGCAGCCGCCGGGAACTCTGGCATAAAGGGGCCACCTCGGGCCACCGCCAGTATATTGTCAATGCCAGCTACGATTGTGACGCCGATGCCCTGCTCTTCCAGGTCCGCCAGGTAGGGGTGGCCTGCCATGAAGGGGAGTTTTCCTGTTTCCATAACCCCCTACCCCTGCAGGTTAGCAGCCCCGGCAGCAACAGGCAGGGCAAAAAGGGGCGGGCAGAGGGGAAGCAAGCTGATAGCGGGCCGGATGAACAGGGCTGGGCAGACCTGCACGGCGCCCGGCAGGTTGTCCTGTACCCGGCGACCCCGGGCAGCCAGGTAGAAGCCCTCCCGGCCACTGCCGGCCTGGGAACTATCCTGGCAGAGGTCTTCCGGGTGATTAAAGAACGCCAGGCAACCCGGCCGGAAGGGTCCTACACGTCCTATCTCTTTGATAACGGCCAGGATAAAATCCTGAAAAAGATCGGCGAAGAGGCCGGTGAAACCATCATTGCCTCTAAAAACGACAGCCGGCGGGAAATTTTATACGAGCTGGCTGACCTCTATTACCATACCCTGGTCCTGCTGGCCTACCATGACCTTACCCCGGAACAATTGGCCGCCGAACTGGCCGCTCGCCTGCCGGCAGTAGATCCTTTGTCCAAAAAACACCAATAACTTCCATTACCTTTCTCTACGGGTTTCGTCCATAGTTCGGGGGGTTTCAGTAACGGGATATCCTGGCAATCAGGGCATGGATCTACCTGGATCTACCTGAAGGAGTACTTGCCTGTCTGACAGCCTGACCAACATATACCTCACCTGCTTTTATCTAGTCAAGGGCAGAAAAATGTGGTAATATAAAGAATAATGCCGGGAGGTGGAGGAGTTGGTAATTAATTTCCGCACCAAACTTTTTTATTTCATCCTTTTACTATTTCTGGCTCTAGGCCCGGGGACGGTTGGTACCGCTTTAGTTGCTGTTCAGGGTGTTAAGTGGCAAATGCTCCTTTTACCCGCCATTGTCGCCGGGGCTCTGGGTCTAATTTTAAGCCTGGTTATCCTCCTTAACCTTTACATAAAATGGATGCGCCCCCTGCAACGGGTGATGCAGTTCCTTAATTTGCTTGGCGAGGGCGACCCGGTACGAGCAGAACAATCTTTGACCGGGGCGCAGTTAGGAGAGAGCTTCCAGGGACCGGTAACTGCCGTCCTGGACAGTTTTTACCGGCTGGTAGGTCGCATGCAGCGTACCGCCGATGAGCTATCTTATTTTTCCCATAATCTCCAGGAAAGTGCCGGTACCAGCTATCGCAACCTGGAAGAGGTAACGGCAGCCATCCAGGAAATTGCCGGCGGTGCTGACGAGCAGGCAGGAGCAGCCCAGCGGGTGGCGGAAAATATCAAAACTTTACATAATCTAGCAGAAGATATCAGCGACCGGGCCGGGCTTGGGACGGAGTTAGGGATGGAAGTGCGGAGCAAGGAAGAGGAAGGTCGCCGGCTGTTGGAGCAATTACTCCAGGAAATCGAGGCCGGCGCCACTTCCATCCAGGAGGCATCCGGCCGCATGCGGCAGCTGGAAACGAAAATGGAACAGATCAATACCCTGGTCCAGGCTGTCACAGCCATTGCCGACCAGACCAACCTGCTCGCTTTGAATGCCGCCATTGAAGCCGCCCGGGCCGGCGAGCAGGGCCGTGGTTTTGCCGTGGTGGCGGAAGAAGTGCGGAAGCTGGCCGAACAGTCGGCGGCAGCCGCCCAGAATATAACCTCCCTGGCAGCAGCCATCAGCGAAGAAGCGCGCCAGACGGCGGCCCAGGTGGATAAAAATGTCGAGCTGGTACAGAGCAACCTCCAGCGTGGAACTCAGGTGAAAGAGAATTTTATGGCCGTAAGCCAGGCGATCAATAAGGCCGCCGAAGTCATGACCAACATCAGCCACCAGGCCCAGAACCAGCTGGCCAGGGTACGGGAGGTAAGCGAGGCTGCCGGCCGGATGGCAGCCGTGGCCCAGGAAACGGCGGCCAGCATTGAAGAGGTATCGGCAGCAACGGAGGAACAAAAGGCTACTATGGCGGTGGTGGAAGAGAATACGCGCCAGTTTACGGCCATGGCGCAGAATTTCTTTACCATGGCAGCCGGTTTTACCCGGGACGGGTGGGATCAAGACCTGCGCCGGGAACTTGTTAACCAGGGTTATGCCGTACTGGAAAAGTTAGCCGCCGATCCTACTGTTAAGAAAATGGAAGCCGCAACACTGGCGCCTTTTCTTGACGCCGCCTTCAGGGAGACAGCTATTATCCAGACCTTAATTGCCACCCTACCGGACGGGACAACTATTTATAACCGGCCGGATGCAGGAGTAACCAACTGGTCCTTCCGGCCATGGTTCCAGGCGGCCATAAGGGGTGAACGTTATGCCAGCGAGCCCTATGTGACCCAGAGTTCCAACCGGGTGGCCATCACCGTCGCGGTTCCTGTCCGCGCTGATGATGGCCGCATCATTGGCGTCCTGGCAGCCAATATAGCCCCGGCGGAAAAATAACAGCTGGCGAGCACTAAAGGAGACCGCAGGGCATATAATGATCAAGGGTAAATTTTATGCGAGGTGAGGCCCATGAGTGCTGATCTAGATGCCCTGCGCCAGCGCGTCGTTGAAGCAGTTACAAGCGGGAAATCCCTGGGACAGGTTTTTAAAGAAATGGGCATAACGCCCGATAACCCTGCTGTCGTGCAAGAAATAATGGCTCAAGCGGGTATAGACCCTGCTGCCATGTTCCCTGATGGCCAGGTAGATATGCCCAGTTTTGTTAACAACATGACCAAAGATCTGAGCCCGGAGATGAAGAAGCAGCTTGCCCAGCTAATTGAAGGGATGGCGTGGGAGATTAATAACGGCCAACCCTTGCCGCCGGATATTCAGGAGTTTCTCAAAAGCTGGCAATAACTAACTGAGTGGTGGTTGTCCATGACAACCAAATCTCCCGTTGTAGCTGGTCAACAAACGGTGTACTCCTTCAACCGCTACAAAATTATAGCGGCCCCGGGTTTAGAAACCCGGGGCCTTTATATTAAAACCCCGGCGGGGCCGGGGTTTTTCCCGCTCATGCATTGGCTGCACTGAGAGGGATGAAGAAGATAAAGAAAATGGGGATGATGATAATCACGATAATAGGAATAAACAACCACCAGAAGTTAAAACCATGACCGCCCATTAAGAATTCCTCCTATTTGGCATTTAACGGGAACAAGAAAAACAGGAAGATGATGGGGATGATGATGATAACTGGGATGATAATAATAAACCACCACAATAACTCTTGTGTCATTTAGGATACCCTCCTTTTCCCTTTGCCGGGACCTTTTCTAGACTTAGCATATGCAGCTGCAGGGCTGTAGGTTAAAAGGAAAAGAGAAAAAAATTTCCTCCAGGCCTAGTGGCATTTTTGAACCTCTTCCGGCAGCAATGCATAAAATGCAGCAAATCACTTCCATTTACGGAGGGGTTAACCATGTGGCCTGTTTTGCTGGCTTATTACGCCGGCGTAGTAGCGATGGCCGGCGTTTCCCTGTCCCGGGTGGGTAGCGATAATTACGGCAGCCGGAAAATTATCATGTTCCGCAAGCACCGGCCCTTGAGCAGTTGTCATGAAACAGTCCTGAAAAAGGGCGGGCGGGTAGTACGCGAATTACCCCTGGTGCATGCCCTGGCAGTAAGGATACCGGAACGGGGCCAGTCCCTTGAAGAGCTGGGCTTACACCCGGATGTCCTTTTAATTGAAGACGATTTCCAGGTCCAGACAGTAGCCTTGCCGGCAGTCAGATTGCGGCAAAGGGAGCAGACCATCCCCTGGGGAGTGGAATGTATTGGCGCACCAAAGGCCTGGCAGGAGGCGGCCGGGGAGAAGGTGAAGGTGGCAGTCCTGGATACGGGGATTGATGCCAGCCACCCCGACCTTAAAGTTAACATCCGTGGTACCAAGAATATTAAATTCCCCGGCTGGGAGGCCGGGGATGGCAATGGCCACGGTACCCATGTGGCCGGGATCATTGCAGCTTTAAATAATAATTTTGGCGTAGTTGGGGTAGCCCCCCGGGCGGAGATTTATGCCGTCAAGATTTTTAACCGCCGGGGTAATGGTTATATTTCCGAGATCATTGCCGGCCTGGACTGGGCGTTGCAAAATAAAATGCAGGTCGTCAATATGAGTTTCGGTACCACCCGGCCGAGTCAAGCCCTGGAAGAGGCCATCCGCCGGTGCGTCCAGGCCGGCATGGTCCTGGTGGCGGCCGCCGGCAATGAGGGGAAAGAAAATAGCGTCATGTACCCGGCCCGTTACCCCGGTGTCATCGCCGTTTCGGCTATTGACAGGAAGAATAACCTGGCCAGCTTCAGCAGCCGGGGTCCGGAAGTAACGGTAGCTGCTCCGGGCGTTGATATCCTTTCCACCTACCCGGGAGGTAAATACCGGGCCATGAGTGGTACCTCCATGGCCTGTCCCCATGTTGCCGGGGTTGCAGCCCTGGTGCTGTCCCGGGATGGGCACATATCCGGCAGGCAGGTAGTGAAGACCATCACCAGCACAGCCACCAGGCTGCCGGGTTTAACCCCGGAAGAACAGGGATCCGGGCTGGTGAATGCCTCCTTCCTGGCAGCCGGGACCCGCTTTGAAGGCGAGGCCAGGGAAGGCCCGGCAGATCTTCCTTTAAGTGTAATACCTTCCACGACAAATTAAATACAAAGCGACCTGGTTTAACTCCAGGTCGCTATTACATTTATGGCTGCGCCTCTGATGAAGGGCCTGAAGAATAGAACCTCCTGCTCGAATCAGAGGGTTTTCCAAGGGGGATTTAATTGCCCTCGCCATAAAAGGCAGAAGCAGTTATTTTTATCCCTCCACGCGGTTTCTGGATTACAGTTACTTTGCACCAGTGGGGCGAGCAGGCCTGGTAAATATCCCTGGCAATGGTATCCGCCAGGGCTTCACAAAAGACGCCTTCCTCCCGGAAGCTCCACAGGTAAAGCTTGAAACTTTTAGATTCAATACAGTATTTGGCGGGGGCGTATTCCACGACTACCGTTTCCCAGTCCGGCTGCCCTGTTACCGGGCAAAGACTAGTTACTTCGTCGGATTCGAGGATGACAGTTTTTACATTGGCCGGCTTGGGAAATACCTCCAACTTTTTGCGCGGCTCGCGGACGACCTTACCCAATGCTTCAAACTCCATCATCTTAAATCCTCCATTGTCACCCTAAAGGGATTATAATTGGTCTGGAAATCGTAGTAATCCTCGTTTTCCACCCTTTTAAGCCAGCCGGTTACGGCGTAGGTCAGGGGTGTTGCCAGGACCTCGTAGGTGGTCTTAAAGAGATAATTGGTCATTATCATGCGTAGCAGCACGGTTCCCGGCATAATACCGGCAAAAGCGATGGTGATAAACAGGGCAGTGTCCACCAGCTGGCCGGCTATGGTAGAGCCGATGGTCCTGGTCCACAGCCACCGGCCGCGGGTGAAGATTTTTAGTTTGGCTAGGATATAGGAGTTGGTAAATTCACCGCAAAAAAAAGCCACCAGGCTGGCCAGAACTATCCTGGGTGTCTGCCCAAGTATTCGCTGGTAGGCTTCCTGGCCTCCCCAGGGAGGGGCGGCAGGAAGTATCCCTACCAGCCAGTAGACAAAGGACATAAACAGGCAGGCTATGAAACCCGTCCATACTACTACCCGGCTGCGCTTGTAGCCGTAAACCTCTGTTAAAATATCACCGAAGATATAAGAGATGGGGAATAAAATTACGGCGCCGTCGAAAAAGAAGGGCCCAAATTTTGCTACCTTGACGGCTACCGTGTTAGAGAGGAGCAAGACCACCACGAAGGCAACCATCACGAAGGGAAAAAGTTTGTAACGCAAGAGAATCACTCCTTGTTTTGTTCAGGCGGGTGACTGCGACCGCCAGCCCCAGGGCTATTCTTACATTAACAGAACAGGGATGTTAAGTCAATATCCGAACGTGGGCAGCCATAGGGATAATTGTCACGACAACACCTTTTCTCCCTGCAAGGGTCGGTTGCCCTTCCAGCTTCAAGTGTAAAGGACAGTACCTTGGCACATATCTCACCTTCTTCTTTACTTTTCATATCTTACAGGATAGAATGGAATTGAGCGGAAGCAAAAATGGACGCTGGGGGGAGAAAAGGTATGCTAGCCAGTACCCCGGAGAATACAGTTTATTACCGGGCGGGCTATTCTATTGGCAGGCAGCTTCCTGTAAACGACCTGGAAGAAATACCGGATAAAATAAGCGCCCTGGGAGTAGGAAACCTTAAGTTGAAAAGTGTAAAAGGCGGTAAAATAACCGTTAAATGGAATGAATGTTTCACTTGTTCTCATTTTCCGCCTGTAGGCCAGCAATTATGCTATTTGGAAGGGGGCCTGCTCGCCGGGGCTCTCAACAAACTCTTTAAAAAAAGAATAGAGGTCGAAGAAACCAAATGCTGGGGGACAGGGGAACATTATTGCCAGATGGAAGCAACCATATCCCCTGTTTCTGGTCTTGATGAGCCTTATTCCTTCTTTCCCCTCGAAAAAAACAATAGATTGCTTAAAGATCTTACCTTCCAGGCTTTGCTGGCAACTAGAAGCTACCGCCAGGCTACCCTCGGGTCCGAAAAAGAGGTAAAAGGGTTCCCTTTAAGCATCGGGGAAGCCATCTTCCATATAATACCCCTGGGACTGGTGATTACCGATAACCAGGGGAGAGTGGTAGGGATAAATAAGGCCGGCCTCCAAATACTGGGTATTACAGGTCAAAGGGTGCAAGGCCGCATGTTGGAAGAAGTAATCCCTTTAGCCCAATACTCCGAAATAATCCAATCCGGCAGACCACGGGTATGGGAATTCCAGAAAACAAAGGGGAATACTATCATCGTCATAGGAACGCCTCTTTGGATCCAATCAGAAATAGAGGGTGTGCTGTACCAGTTTTTTTCCGATGAAAACGAGCCTGTACGTCTTCTCCTGGAACAGCTTAAAAAAGTAGAAGCCAGAGTCGGCCATAACCCTGAAAACTTCAAGCCCGCTGGGTGCCTCTTCAATTTCCGCCACATCCGGACTTTAAATCACTATTTTAGGGACGTTTTAAGCCTGGCCCAGAAAGCAGCCGGGAGCAATGCTACTGTACTCATCCTGGGAGAAAGCGGTACCGGAAAAGGGGTCCTGGCCCAGGCTATCCATGAGGAAAGTCCCCGCCGTAACGCGCCTTTAATAAAAGTAGACTGCGCAGCCATCCCACCGGAACTTCTAGAATCCGAACTCTTCGGTTATGAGGAAGGCGCTTTTACTGGAGCTAAAAAGGGCGGCAAACCCGGAAAGTTTGAACTGGCTCACGGCGGGACCATCTTTTTGGATGAAATCGGAGATATGCCCCTTAATATGCAAGCCAAGCTTTTGAGGGTTTTGCAAGATAAAGAGATTGAGCGGTTGGGGAGCACCCGGACCAGAAAAATAGACGTGCGGGTGATAGCAGCTACCAACAAGGATTTGGAAAAAATGGTACATGAAGGCCGTTTTCGGGAAGATCTCTTTTACCGCTTAAATGTGGTCACGCTAGTGCTCCCACCCCTTAAAGAGCGGCCGGAAGACATACCTCTCCTGGCAGAGGACATTTTACAAAGGCTAAACAAAGAATATGGGAAAAAATTACGGCTTACTCCCGCCGCAATGGAGTGCCTTCTAAGCTATTCTTGGCCGGGTAACGTCCGGGAATTGGAAAATGTCCTGGAGAGGGCTGCCATCCTGGCTGAAACCCAGGAAATCCATCCCCATCACCTCACGATAGGCTATCATGGTAAAAAGAAAAGGGTGAGGGAGATCTCCCCCCTTTATAAAGTCCGGATAGAAGCGGAAAAGGAGGCCATCATTCAGGCCCTGGAAGCTTTTGGCGGAGAAAAAACAAGGGCCGCCAAGGCATTAGGCCTTTCCCGCCAGGCACTCTATACTAAAATGGCCAGCTATGGCTTGCTTAAAAATTAATGTCAACTCTTTTTAACGTGTAAAACTAAATTGACAGCGAGGTTCTTAGGCCGTCAAGCTATGGCGGCCTTTTTCTTTTGGCACGCTTTTTGCTATAGAACACAAAGGTAGCTTTTGCGTTATTTCATCTTGGTTAAACACTTGATTTTATAACTCCGATTTTACTTAAGGCCATTGCCAGAGTGAAGTAAAGGCCTTTGGTATGGATAATGTCTGCGTTAGCCTTGCATAGCAAGGGACAGAAGAGAAGCTGAACAGAGGAGGTATTTAAGTGAAGCTGGCCATTTCCGGGAAAGGTGGCGTCGGCAAGACCACCATCGCTGCCGGCTTAATTAAATATTTTGCCCGGCAGGGTTACCAGGTATACGCCGTCGATGCCGATCCCGATACCAGCCTGGGTATGGTTCTGGGGCTCCCCGAGGAAAGGCTCGGTACCATTAAACCTATCGTGGAGATGCGAGAATTGATTGCCGAACGCACCGGCGGCAGCGGCGCCTTCTTTTCTCTAAACCCGGAAGTAGATAGCCTGCTCCAGGATTATACCATAAGGAACGGAAATATCCTTTTTCTGAAAATGGGGGCCATCAAGCCCGGGGGATCGACCTGCTATTGCCGGGAAAATGCCGTCTTAAATGCCATGGTTAATGCCCTAATCCTAAAACACCGGGAAATGGTGGTCCTGGATATGGGGGCTGGCATCGAGCACCTGACCCGGGGTACGGCCCGGGGGATAGATCTGATGCTGATTGTTACCGAGCCCACCCTGGTCAGCGTCCAGACCGCCCGGGTCGTCCAAAAACTGGCCGCTGAACTTGGTATTAAGCAAATAAAGTTTGTAGGCAACAAATTGCGTCAACCCCGGGATGAGGAATTTATCCTCAGCCACCTGCCGCCAGGCGATGTCATCGGCCTGATTCCTTTCCAAACAGAAATTTTAGACCAGGCTGCCGGCTTTGCCGGTGAGCAGTCTTTTACCGCCGCAGGTATAGCTGAGCTGGCTGCCAGGGTGCTAAACCGACGGGCTATTGCCCCGGACATAGGGGGACGAGGTTCTCCTTGTAAAAATAAACAAATAAAACAAATATAACCATAAAAATAAAGGGTGGAGGTTAGATGTGACATGTGATAATGGGCACGAGTGCAGCAGGAATAGTTGCTGCAGAAACCCTCCGTTCCCTGGCCTTTACTCCCCGCGTTTCCAGGGCTGCAGTAGCTGCAGAAAGTTGACCGGACGGAAGGCCGCTGACGCTTTGATATGAAAGCAGGTAATAAAGTTTACAAAACTGCGGCGTTGCCGCATATTCCTCAAGGAGGTCGATGCTGATGGCCAAGTCGTGTAAAGTTTCTCTGGACCCGGCGGTTTGCGAGATGGTGGAAAAGGCCGGGCGCCTGGAGGTGGAGACGGTCTGGGATCGCTACCAGGCGATGCTTCCCCAGTGCGGCTTTGGGGAAACCGGGCTGTGTTGCCGGCACTGCCTGCAGGGCCCCTGCCGTATAGATCCTTTTGGTGGCGAGCCCAAGGCGGGGATTTGCGGGGCTACGGCGGACGTCATCGTCGCGCGAGGCCTGGATCGCGCCATCGCGGCCGGCGGGGCGTCCCACTCGGGCCATGCGAAGCACATTGCCCACACCTTGAAAAAGGCGGTTCGGGGTAAGGCACCGGACTACGCCATTAAAGACAAAGCCAAGCTCCGCAAAGTGGCTGAACGTCTCGGCATTCCCACGGAAGGCAGGAGCGAGGCCGAGATTGGCCTGGCCGTTGCCGAGGCGGCTCTGGCGGACTTTAACGAGAAAGCAACGGAAGCGCCGGTCACGTGGGTGGCCACCACGGTGACCGAGAAGCGGAGCAAGCTCCTTATGGAACGAGGCTTGATGCCTAAGGGGATAGACTACGAGATCGCCGATATTATGCACCGGACGCATTACGGCTGTGACGCAGACCCGATTAACCTCCTCCAGGCGGGGATACGTTGCTCCCTTACGGACTTTGCGGGTTGCCACATGGGTACCGACTTGTCCGACATCCTCTTCGGCACGCCCCAGCCCGTGGTCAGTGAGGCCAATTTAGGGGTCCTCAAGGCGGACATGGTTAACGTGGCGGTCCACGGCCACAACCCGGTTTTATCCGAAATCATCGTCCAAGTAGCCGAAGAGATGAAGCCGGAAGCCAAGGCAGCCGGCGCCGGGGGTGTGAATGTGGTGGGCATCTGCTGCACCGGCAACGAGGTGCTGATGCGCCACGGCATCCCGTCCTGCACCCATTCCCTCAGCCAGGAGATGGCCCTGATCACCGGCGCCCTCGATGCCGTCGTGATGGATTACCAGTGCATCATGCCCTCTCTTGCTACGGTGGCAGAGTGCATGGGGACCAGACTGATCACCACCATGGAAACCATGAAGATCCCCGGTGCGATCCACATCCCCTTCGCTGAAGAAAGGGCTAAAGAGATCGCCCGGGAGATCATTCGCCACGCCATCGAGGCCTTCACCCGGCGCCGGGGTAAGCCGGTGGACATACCGCAGAACAGGTCCAAAGTGGTGGCGGGCTTCTCCGCGGAAGCCATCATAAACGCCCTCTCTAAGTTGAATGCCGACGATCCCCTTAAGCCTTTGCTTGACAACATCGTCGCCGGCAACATTCGCGGGGTGTGCCTCTTCTGCGGATGCAACAACGTCAAGGTTCCGCAAGATAGGAACTTCGTCACCATGGCCCGCCGCCTCCTGAAGGAGAACGTGTTGGTTCTAGCCTCCGGCTGCGGCGCGGGGGCGCTCATGCGCCACGGGTTTATGGACCCGGCCAGTGTGGATGAGGTGTGCGGGGAAGGCTTGAAGGCGGTCCTGACGGCCATCGGCGAGGCCAACGGCCTGGGCGGGCCCCTGCCGCCGGTGCTGCATGTAGGCTCCTGCGTGGACACCTCGCGGGCGGTGGCCCTGGCGGTGCCCCTGGCCAATCGGCTGGGTGTGGACACGGATCAACTTCCCGTGGTCGCTTCGGCCCCTGAGGCGACGGCTGAAAAAGCGGTCGCCATCGGCACCTGGGCGGTGACCCTCGGTATCCCCACCCACGTGGGGGTCATGTTGCCGGTGGTGGGTAGCCGCTACGTCACCCAGGTGCTGACGGATAAAGTCCGGGACTTGACCGGCGGTTACTTCATCGTGGAACCCGATCCCGAGTCTGCGGGCCAGAAGCTCCTGGCGGCCATCGACGAGCGCCGGGCCGGTCTGGGGCTCAACGTCCCGGGAGGTGCCCGGCGATGAAACGGAAGGAGATCTTTGTTCGTTATGAACGGTGTACGGGCTGCCGTTCCTGTGAGCTGGCTTGCGCCGTGAGCCACACCGCGGCCCGGAATCTGTTTGGGGCCCTACTGGGGGGCGAAAGGCCGCAGAAGCGCCTCTATGTGGACCAGGTAGGCAGGGTGAAAGCCCCGGCCGTCTGCCGGCAATGCGAGGAGCCGCCTTGCGTGGCCGTCTGCATCACCGGCGCGATGCACAGGCGGGAAGACGGCGTCAACGTGGTCGCCTTGCGCCGGTGCATCGGTTGCTGGATGTGTGCCATGGCCTGCCCCTTCGGTGCAGTGGGCCGGGGCGAAGGTAAGGCCGTAAAGTGCGACCGGGAGTGCCTGGATGAGGAGGGCGTACCGGCCTGCGTGCGAGCCTGCCCCACCGGGGCCCTGGTCTTCCAGACCGTGGAGGAGTTTGAAGCCGAACGGCGCCTGGCGGCCGCTGTTTCATTTAGATAGCGGTTCAGGGCAGGGGCGGGGTGGGGAAGCCCCCTTCCCCGCCTCGTGGCTTGAAACTGAGCAAGCTCGGAAGAAGTGCTGTTGTTGCTGATGTAGTGTCATTTAGAGGGGCGGGAGGTAAGGCTAAATGATCGTTCAGCAGTTATTTCTGCTGTCCATTCTCCTGTATGTCGCCGGAGCAGTTGCCTCCCTGGCGCTGAACAGAGCCGGTAAAATTGCCAACTATGCTTCTGGAATAAGCGCCTTTGTGGCAGCGAGTGCCGGGATGGCTGCGGCCATCCCGGTCTTCGCTCGTGGTACGGGCTTTACAATGGCAGCGGTGGGGTTTATTCCCTTTGCGCCCTTTGTTATCCGGGTCGATCTCCTTTCTGCCTTTATGGTGCTGGTCATTTCGCTGCTGGCCGCCGCTACAGCTATTTACTCCCTTGCTTATCAGGAGGAGTATGCCGGGAGGGGCGCCGGGGTACTGGGCTTTTTGAATAACATTTTCCTTGCGTCCATGGTCCTGGTGGTTGCTAGCGGCGACGCCTTCTATTTTCTCGTTTTTTGGGAGCTGATGACCCTGGTTTCCTATTTCCTGGTTAGTTTCGACCAGGAAAACCCGGAGAGTGTCAATGCCGGATTTATCTATTTCCTGGTGGCCCACGCCGGAGCAGTAATGATTATGCTGTCATTCATTATATTTTTTATCCATACGGGCACTTTTGATTTTGCTTCCTTCCGCAGTGCAAACCTTCCGCCGGCTACCAAACACCTGGCCTTCTTGCTGGCTTTCTTCGGGTTCGGGGCCAAAGCCGGTATTATGCCACTCCACTTCTGGCTGCCGCGGGCTCACCCTGCGGCTCCTTCCAACGTTTCCGCCCTCATGTCGGGTGTAATGATTAAAACCGCTATCTACGGCATACTCAGGGTCAGTGTCGATTTCCTCGGCGCTTCCGTTTGGTGGTGGGGCCTTACGGTCCTGGCCTTCGGAGCAATCTCGGCGGTTCTGGGTGTGCTTTACGCAATAAATGAAAACGATCTCAAGCGGCTGTTGGCCTATTCCAGTATCGAAAACGTGGGGATCATCCTGATGGGCATCGGTGCTGGCATGATTGGCATAGCCAGGGGAGAACCCGTTCTGGGAGTGCTCGGCATCTTGGCGGGGCTCTATCACCTGGTAAACCATGCTGCCTTTAAAGGCCTCCTTTTTCTCGGGGCAGGCTCGGTAATCTATCGCCTCCACACCAAAAACATGGAGGAGATGGGCGGGCTGGCCAGGCGAATGCCGTGGACCGGGTTGGCTTTTTTGACCGGTGCTCTGGCCATCGCGGCTATTCCCCCTCTCAACGGATTTGTCAGTGAATGGTTTACCTACCAGTCCCTGTTCATGGCGAGCACCAGCAGCCTCCTGGCGGTCAAAGTGCTGTCACCCCTTTTGGCAATCATGCTCGCTCTAACGGGCGCCCTGGCGGCGATGTGTTTTGTAAAAGCCTATGGGGTTACTTTTACCGGTCCTTGGCGCAGTAATCGCGCCCGGGAGGCAAGGGAAGTGCCGGTGCCGATGCTTGCCGGGACGGCGATTCTGGCGGCTGGCTGCATTGCCCTCGGGCTGGGCGCACCGGTTGTTGCTCCTTATATTGGCAATGTGGCCTCGGCGTTGCTGGGCACCTCTCCGGTCCGGGTAAGTGACGGGTTGCTGGTATTTCCGGCAAGCAGCGCCCGGGCCATGCTCTCCCCGCCCCTCATTGCCCTTCTCCTGGTGGGGTTTGTCACGTTACCCCTGTTAATTGCCGGGATGCAAGGTGGGATGCAGGCCGGGCGGCGGATCGATGCCGAGCCGTGGGCATGCGGATATAAGTACTCACCGCGGATGGTGTACGCGGCTACCGCCTTTGCCCAGCCATTGCGGGTGCTTTTCCGCCCGGCCTATTTGCTAAGGACCACCCTCGCGAGGCCGGGCTATACCATTGCGGCGTATGGCAAGGAAGCAGTGGTCTACGTCGCCCGTGTGGAGTCGCTGTGGAAAAATTACCTCTACGGTCCCCTGTTACGGGGTACGGTACGTCTGGGTAAACGGGTGCAAGCCCTCCAGATAGGGAATGTCCGGCTGTATTGCCTGTATATAATCGTAACGCTCGTAGTCCTGCTGGTAGCAACGGTCAGATAGGAGGAGAGAAAGATGCCCGGTAACGAGTTGCTCCCCATCGGCCTGGCGCAGGCCTTGCTCGTCCTGCTGGTAGCACCTCTTTTTACTGGCTTTTCCCGCACTTTAAGGGCAAAGCTGCACTCCAGGAAAGGTCCTGGCATTTTGCAGAACTACCGGGATATCTTTAAACTCATCAAAAGGCAAGAGGTGGTGCCTGCCCAGGCCAGCTGGGTCTTCCGGTTTACTCCCTATGTGGTTATGGCAACCACCCTGCTCATTGCCATGGTGATTCCGATTTTAACCCTGCAGTCGCCCCTGGGGATGGCCGGTGATCTCATCGCTGTCGTTTACCTGTTCACCGTGGTCCGCTTCTTCTTTGCCCTTGCAGGTCTGGATTCCGGCAGCGGGTTCGCCGGAATAGGGGCCAGCCGGGAGATGGCCCTGGCCGTCCTCGTAGAGCCAACTATTATCCTGGTGCTGTTCGTGGTCGCCCTTCTCGCCGGGACGACCGATCTGGGAACAATCAGCCAGAAGGTGGCGGCCGGTGAGATATCATATTTTAGCCCGGCAGTCTGGCTGGCCATGGCTTCCTTTGCTGTCGCCACCTTCATCGAAACCGGCAAGCTGCCCTTTGACCTGGCGGAAGCAGAACAGGAGATCCAGGAGGGACCCCTTACGGAATATTCCGGTCGCTCCCTGGCCCTCCTGAAATGGGGTTTGTATATGAAGCAGGTTGTGGTGATCGCCCTGTTTCTGGCCGTTTTCTTCCCCTTTGGGAGCGCGGCGGTGGTCAGTACTTCCTCCCTCCTGGTATCCACGGCTGTCTTCTTATTGAAGGTTGCCGGTTTTTACGCGATCGCTGCCCTGCTGGAAAACAGCATGGCCAGATTCCTCCTTTTTAAGGCCCCCGCAGTAACCTGGGTGGCTTTCGGCATAGCCTTGCTGTCCTTCGTTTTCTACCTGGCCAATGTTTAATAGAAGCGGGAGGGGATCTGATAGTGTCCGGTACTAGCGTAGTCAACGCCCTGGCTGTGCTGCTCATCCTGACCTCGATGCTGGTGGTGGAAACCAGAAAGCTCCGGAGGGCGGCGTACATGTACAGTATCCAGTCCCTGGTCCTGGTGGCGATTTTTCTGTCTCTGGCCGTATTTATGCAGGCGGAACCGCTGTACATCTGGTCCATTACTGCCCTCATTACCAAGACTTTCCTGGTGCCCTGCCTCATCATCAGGACCCTCAAAACGGTAGGGAACCAGGAAGAGGAGGGGCCGGCACTGGAGACAAGCTCGTCTATTTTTCTTGCGGTGGGCCTGGTGGCTTTATCGTTCGTGATAGTCGAGCCTTTTCATATGCATGCGGTACTAAAGTTGAAGGTTGCGCTGGCGGTTTCTATAGCCCATTTTCTCCTCGGGTTGCTCTGCATACTTGCTAGAAGAAATGCCCTCAAGCAGATATTGGGCTATTGCCTGATGGAAAACGGCTCGCATTTGACCCTGGCCATCATGGCTTACAACGCCCCCGAGACGGTAGAAATCGGCATCCTGACCGATGCGGTTTTTGCAGTCCTGATCATGACTATCATAGCCAGGCGCCTCTTCAAGGTCTTCGGCACCCTGGATACGGATAAGTTCACACTACTAAAGGGTTAGGTGATAGAAGTGGGGGAGAATATTTTATTCTACTTGCCCGCGGTGCCCCTGGGAACGGCCCTGCTGGCTTTTGGGATAAGGTCCCGGCGCATGGTGGAGGTTGTGCACCTGGCCGGGATTAGTAGCGTGGCTCTTCTCTCCTTGCTGCTGGTGCAGTATGTCCTTAGGGGACAAACGCTGCTGGCCATGGACGGGATGCTTTACGCCGACGGCCTCACGGCGCTCCTGGTTCTTATCATCGGGGTGGTAGGGTTTCTGGACGGCTTTTACTCTATAGGATATTTGCGACATGACCTGGCGCAGGGCCAGGTTGATGCGAAGGGCGCCTGCTTTTATTACGGTTTTTACCATCTACTTTTGTTGACGATGGTTCTTGCTGCTATATCTAACAATATTGCTATTATGTGGGTTGCGATAGAAGCAACCACCCTGGGCTCGGCCTTCCTGGTCGGGTTCTATAAACATAAGACTGCGGCGGAAGCTGTCTGGAAGTACGTCCTGATCTGTAGCGTCGGCCTGGCCTTTGCCCTGTACGGGACCATCCTGACCTACTCCAGTGCCTTTGCTGTGGTGCAGGACGCCCACAAGGCGATGCTATGGACTGAGTTAGCAGGGATGGCCCGGGGACTCGACCCGCAGGTGATGAAACTGGCCTTTGTCTTCATCTTGATCGGTTACGGCGCCAAGGTCGGCCTGGTTCCTATGCACACCTGGTTGCCCGACACCTACAGCGAGGCCCCGAGCCCGGTTAGCGCCCTGCTGTCGGGTGTACTGATGAAGTGCGTGTTATTTGGTATATTAAGATATTATCCCATTACCTTGCAGGCCGTCGGCAAGGAATTCCCCCAGACCCTGCTCCTCATCTTCGGCCTTCTCTCGGTGGGTGTCGCGGCTTTCTTCATCCTGGTGCAGAACGACATCAAAAGGAAGCTGGCTTACAGTAGTGTTGAGCATGTAGGCATCATCGCCACCGGCCTGGGCGCAGGAGGGTCGCTGGGAATACTTGCCGCGCTCTTTCACGTCATCAACCATAGCCTCACTAAATCCCTTTTGTTCTGCACGGTGGGCAATGTGGCTCGCAAGTATGGTACCAGGGACGCCCAGAAGATCCGGGGAATGCTAAAGGTGGCCCCCTTTACTGGTTTTATGTTCATGGCCGGCCTTCTTGCTGTGGTCGGTGCACCGCCTTTCAGCATCTTCGTAAGCGAGCTTATGACCCTGGCGGCCGGACTGCAAGGTGGGTATTTCTGGCCGATGATACTCTTTCTTGTCCTTCTGGTGATCGTTTTTGTCGCATTTATTATCCTTATAAGCGACACGGTTCTCGGTTTTCCTCCGGAGGACCTACCCCGGGGTGACGCCGGGTGGCTGTGCTTGTTGCCCCTCGGGATCCTGTTCGTGCTCATGGCCGGGCTGGGGATACATGTACCGGCCCCGCTAAATCAATTACTGCAGGGCGCAGTCAGCGTTGTCCTGGGAGGTAAATAAAATTGTCAGCAAAAGGTCGATCCCATCAATGAGGGATACTGGAGGTGCCATTTAGATGATTTGGTATGCGCTGGGAAGCATTTTGCTGCCGGTATTAGGAAGCCCCCTGGTCCTATTTTTACCGGAGCGACACGTGAAAAAGGCAAGCCAGATTTTCTCCCTCCTGGCTTTTACCAGCGGTTTGCTTTTACTGATCGCTTTTGCGTTCAACCGCGCGAGCTTCACCCGGGAACTGGTTACTTTAAACGGTATTAACTACTACGGTGTCACTATAGATACCCTCAGCGTCCTGGTCAACTTCATGGTAGTTTTTCTCGGCTGGCTGATCTGCACCTACTCGGCCGGGTACATGAGCCCTGACAACAAAGAGCATCCTATTAAAGAAGGGGTTCCCCGGTTTTACGCCCTCATGCTGCTTTTTATCGGCTCTATGGCGGGCGTAGTCTTCTCTTCCACGCTCCTCGGGCTCCTGTTCTTCTTTGAAATGACCGGTCTCTGCTCGTGGGGGTTGATCGGATTTTACGGGGATCAAAAATCCCGGAATTCCGCCCTCTGGGCGATTATACTCACTCACACCGCCGCGCTGGGACTCTATGTGGCTACTGCCTATCTCTATGTAAACACCGGCAGCTTCGCGGTGACCGCCCTTAATAAATTAACGGACGCCGGGAAAACCATTGCCTTTACCGGAATCCTGATCGCCTGCTGGGGTAAGTCCGCCCAGCTTCCTTTTCATCCCTGGCTCCCCCGGGCGATGGTGGCGCCGACCCCGGTGAGCGCCTATTTGCATGCCGCTTCGATGGTTAAGGTCGGCGTCTACATCTTTGCCCGGACCGTCCTGGCAACGGGGTCGGTTCCCCAGGTGATCGGCCAGGCCGGGGCCATCATGGCTGTGGTCACCATGATCTACGGTTTTATCATGTATTTCCCGCAGGATGATATGAAGCGACTCCTGGCCTACTCGACCATCACCCAGCTCTCTTATATTTTCCTGGCGATCTCCATTTCCATCTACGGCTCCAGGATGGCCTTTAACGGAGCAGTGGCCCACATCTTCAACCACGCTTTTGCTAAGGGGCTCTTCTTCCTGGTTGCCGGTACGCTGTCCTATACAACCGGTACCCGCCTGCTCTCGAGGCTCAAGGGAATTCTAAATAAAATCCCGGTGGTGGGTTTGGGTTATATTGCGGCTGCTATGGCCATTGCCGGCGTTCCCCCTTTTAATGGTTTTTTTAGTAAATTTATGATCATAATTAGCGGTTTTGAGATTGGCAGGCACTACCCCCTGATCCTTGCCCTGATTATCGTTACGGTTATTGAATCCGTTGGCAGTTTCATCTGGTTCCTGAAGTGGATGGGAGCGAACGTCCTGGGGGCACCCTCGGAGGTAGTTGCCGGTGCGGCTGAACCGCCTCTGGCGATCAAATTTGTTCTCGCCCTGCTCATGATCATGACCGTGATTTCCCAGTACATTGTTTTTATCCTGTTAGGCTAGGGGTAAAGGAGGCTGCCAGTAGCATGCAAAATGAAATGAAACCCGGACAGGACGGGAAAAAATCCGTGGAGGCCTTGCGGTCTAAGTTCGGGGCGGCAATTCTTGCCGAGGCCTGGCAAACACCGGACCAGGTAACCCTGACGGTCGAACTTAGCTCCCTCCCGGAAATTGTGGAAGAGGCATATTACCGGCAGGGAGGGTGGCTCTCCAGTGTTGTCGGCAATGATGAGCGCGGCTTGAACGGCCACTTTGCGGTGTACTACGTTTTATCCATCGAAAAAGAGAGGGATTCCGATAAAAACTTCTGGTTGACGGTGAAGGCCCTGGTTCCTTCCCATAAACCGGAGTTTCCTTCGGTGACCCCGCGGGTGCCGGCCGCCGTATGGTACGAGCGGGAGGTGCGGGATATGTTCGGCCTGGAGCCGGTGGGCCTCCCGGATGCGCGGAGGCTGGTATTGCCCGATGACTGGCCGGACAACCTGTATCCACTGCGGAAGGACGCCATGGATTACCGCTTCCGCCCCGACCCGGTGGCAGAGGAAGAAAACTACAAGTTTATCGAAGTAGAAGGGGAGGGTATTGTCGAGGTACCCCTGGGGCCGCTGCACATTACTTCCGACGAGCCAGGGCACTTCCGGCTCTATGTCGACGGCGAGTATATAGTGGACGCCGACTACCGCCTTTTCTACGTGCACCGGGGGATCGAGAAACTGGCCGAGAACCGCATGGACTACGACCAGGTTACTTTCCTGGCCGAGCGGATCTGCGGCATCTGCGGTTACACCCATAGCGTGGCGTACGCGTCGGCGGTGGAAACTGCCAATGGGATTGAGGTACCGCCGCGGGCCCAGTATATCCGCACCATCCTGCTGGAGGTGGAGAGGATGCACAGCCACCTCCTGAATCTGGGGCTGGCGGCCCACCTGGTGGGTTTCGATGCGGGTTTTATGCATTTCTTCCGGCTAAGGGAGAAGGCCATGCAGATGGCCGAAATTCTTACCGGTGGCCGTAAAACCTACGGCATGAACCTTATTGGCGGCGTGCGCCGGGATATTTTAAAAGAAGAAAGGAACCAGGTTTTGCGACTAATCGCAGAGATCCGGGTCGAACTGGATGAACTCCTTGACTTGCTGCTGAATACCACCAACTTTATCTCACGAACCCGGGGGGTAGGACGCCTGGACCCTGGGGTTGCCCGGGACTTCAGCCCGGTGGGGCCTAATATGCGGGGTTCCGGGTATGCCCGGGATACGCGGGCTGACCATCCCTACGGTGCCTACGATCGGGTTCCCTGGGATGTTATTTCCAGGGATGGATGCGACGTTCTTTCCAGGGAACTGGTGCGGGCGGCAGAGCTTTATGAGTCCTTAAAAATCATTGAGAGGTGCCTGGCCGAAATGCCTCCCGGGCCGGTCCTCGTGGAAGGGTTTGCTTATAAACCGTACACCTTCGCGCTCGGATATACTGAAGCCCCCAGGGGAGAAAATGTCCACTGGGTAATGACAGGAAACAATCAGCAGGTGTACCGGTGGAGGGCGCGAGCTTCTACCTATAATAACTGGCCGTCCCTCAGGTATATGTTTCGGGGTAATACGGTGTCCGATGCCCCTCTCATCGTGGCCAGCATCGACCCCTGCTATTCCTGCGCTGAAAGGGTTACAGTGGTCGATGTGCGTAAAAAGAAGGCGAGGACGATTGAATATAAGGAGCTGGAACGGTACTGCCGGGAAAGGAAATACTCGCCGCTAAAACCTTAGTGCGGCTATAAGCGAGCAAAAGGAAGGGGGATTCCCAGGATGCTAAAATTGCTAAGAAAAGCGCTACAGGTCGGGGAGGCTACTGTTGAGTATCCCTTTAAACCGGTAGAGGTGGCACCTGGTTTTCGTGGCAAACCGGTTTACGACTTTAGCCGGTGTATAGCGTGCGGCGCCTGTGCTACTGCTTGCCCGTCCAATGCCATTACCATGGACTGCGATTTAGAGCGGGGGGTTAAGTCCTGGAATATAAACTACGGCCGCTGCATTTTCTGCGGCCGCTGCGATGAAGTATGCCCTACAGGAGCCATCGCTCTCTCAGCAGAGTTTGAATTGGCCGCCGCCAGAAAGGAGGACCTGTACTGCCGGGCTGAGCTCCAGCTTTGTAAGTGCATCTCCTGTGGCGAATATTTTGCACCCTGTCGCGAACTGGAATACGTGCTGGTTAGCCTCAAGCAGGTAGGATTGCTGGAGAGCGGCCATGAAGGCTGGAAACAGCTCCTGAAGGTATGCCCGGAGTGCCGGCGCCGGCAGGCGGCGAGCGCAACCGGAGCCCTCGGGCGCCCGGGCAGGATGCCGGGAGGGAGGCAGTAAGATGGACCAGGAAGTAAAACTGGCAGAGCTGAAGGCAAGGCTTAAGAAAGTCATCAAACGATCTGTCTATATCTACCGGGTGGACTGCGGGGGGTGTAATGGATGTGAGATTGAAATTTTTGCTGCCATCTCTCCCGTTTACGACCCGGAGAGGCTGGGGATGAAGGTTGTGGCCTCTCCCCGGCATGCCGATGTTCTTCTCTACACCGGACCCATGACCAGGGCCATGCGGCTGCCGGCCATACGGGCGTATCAAGCGGCCCCCGAGCCCAAAATCGTGGTAGCCTACGGCGCGTGTGGCTGTAGCGGCGGTATCTTTCACGACTGTTACAGTGTGTGGGGAGGGGCTGACAGCATTTTCCCTGTAGATGTATATATTCCCGGCTGTCCTCCAACTCCGGCAGCGACGTTGTACGGCATGGCTATGGCCCTGGATTTACTCCAACAAAAGATTAAAGGAGAGCAGTTTGCAGAAACGGAGGTTACCCGGGTTGTTCCGAAATACGATGGAGTTTGCCCCGAACTGGCCAAAGAGATTGAGCAGGAGGCCCGCCGTTTGAGCGGTTACCTGCATGGCCGGCGCATAGCCGCGCAATATATCGAGTTCGTCAGGGAAGGAGACCCGCTGGCGGTCGACCGGAAGATTAAAGAGCTGATCAAGCAGGAGAAAGACCCGCGACTGGCCGAAGTTTTTTTGAGCTTGCACAAAATTTATATGGAGAAGATGGAGAGTGGAGGCCGTAATGCCGGGTAAGGTAAAATTCTACAAGTTATGCAAGAGGTTTGTGGACGAAAAAGACGCCCCGCCCCGGGTTAAGCAAATGGAGTATTATGCCCTGGCCATCGGTCACCATATAGGGGTGGTTGATTGTTTGTCGCCCGTTATGGTTATCGAAGAGGGGGACTATTTTAAATGGATTAGCAAGCTGCCCCGGGGTAAAGCCAGGAGCAAGCTGGAGGGCCTGGCCAGGTGGGGAGAGTTGGAGATAAATAAAGAGCATGTTTCACCATTAGTAGCAGCACTGGCGGGAGCTGCTTCCAGTTTCCTTACGGAAGAGAAGCAATGGGCCGGCTGCCTGCTCCAGCATCTCCAATCTATAGGAAAAGAACCGTCTATATATCTGGTGGTGAGGCTAAGTGAAGGGGCTAGTGATTACTGTAGGCAACGAACTGATGGGCGATGATGGAGCCGGGCCGTTGCTGGCCCGGCTCCTAGAAGAAAAACGCGTCCCCGGGTGGGAGGTAATTAACGGCGGGCCGGTGCCGGAGAATTACCTGCATCAAGTGCGTGATCTTAAACCAGAAGCGGTGGTGGTAGTAGATGTCTGCGAAATGAACCTGCAGGCCGGGAGCATACGGCTCCTTTCTGAAAGTGATATTGCCTGCGAGTTTATTTTGTCCACGCATCGGTTACCTTTGTCATTCTTCATATCAGCCTTGAAAGAACTGGTTCCGGAAGTCTGTTTTGTCGGTATCCAGCCTGCGGTAGTTGCCTTTGGTTTGCCGGTGTCGCCTGAAGTAAGGCGAGCTGTAGAGACTGTGTATCAAAAGTTGCAAACGGGAAAGCTCGATTTTCCGTACCTCGGGTAATTAGGGAGAGCAAGGAGTGCCTGCTCGATGTTCCGGTTCGGGAGCAGGAAAACGGGAATCTGAGGATCGCCGATGTCCTATCCGGCGGGTTTCCAGACCTCGAGGACGCGGTGTTGGCCAGGTAGACCCTGGGTGAGGTGCTGAAAAGGCTCATGGGGATCGAGGGCCGGGCGGTCCTCATGCTGGCCTGGGGTTACAACCAGGCAGAGATCGCAGCGGCTGTAAAGGAAGGGTGCCAGGGTGGACAACGCCCTGCGGGGGCCCGGCAGAAGGCCGCTAGGGCGTGGGCCAAAGGACAGTTTTGACAAAACTTCAGGAGGGGGAATGGTGAAGATGAAAGGCATTATCTTTTCCGTGCTCAAGGAGTACGCCGGGAACCGGCACGGCGACGGGGGAAGGGAAGCCTTCAGGAGGGCGACCGGGCTGACGGCGCCGCTCGCCACTTCCGACTACCCCGACGAGAAAGTGGCGGCGGCCGTCGGGGCGCTGGCCGAGCTTTCCGGTAAGAAGCCTGAGGAGGTGCTGGCCGATTTCGGCCGCTACTTCGTGGCGGAATCACCATTAATGCAGAAGACCTACGCGGCGTATTTTAAAAATGCCAGGAATGCCAGGGATTTCCTGCTGAAGATGGACTCGGTACATGTCCAGACCACCAAGGCCCTGCCGGGCGCCGCGCCCCCGCGGTTCGAGTACGAGGACCGGGGCGACGAGCTGGTGGTCGTCTACCGCAGCGAGAGGAAGCTGTGCCTGCTGCTGAAGGGCCTGATCGAGGGCATAGGGCTGCGGTACAACGGCAGGCCGCTGTCCTGGCGCGAGGAGGCCTGCATGCTGGGCGGGGCCAAGGCCTGCCGCGTGGCTGTGAGGTTCTAGGCGTAAGCCTGCGGCGGACCGTAGAGCTCGGGCGGAGAAATCCGGAAGCGTTTTCCGGGTTTCTCCGCTTTCTCCCCGGAAGAGAGCAATGGGCCGGCTGCCTGCTACAGCTTCTCTAAAGTTGCAAACGGGAAAGCTCAATTTTCAGTACCTCGGGTGATTAAGGAGGGGGATAGGATGCATGAACTGGCCCTGACGGCTGAGTTATTAAAGCTATTAGAACGCAATGCCCAGGAGAAAGGTATAAAGCGCATCCGGAAAGTTAAGCTGGTGATAGGGGCAATGACCTCGGTTTTACCGTCTGCCCTGGAGTTTTCTTTTTACGCGCTTAAAGAAGGACCGTTGTTTGACGGGGCCCAATTGGAAATAGAGGAAAGGCCTGGGCGGGGACATTGCCAAGATTGCCTGGCTGAAGTAGTTCTGGATAACTGGTGTATTATGTGCCCTTCCTGCGGGTCGAGGAGGGTTGCTATAGATCAAGGAAGAGAGCTTTATATTGATTTTTATGAAGGCGAATGAACCCTGGGAGGAATTACCCTTGAAGGATACCGCCACAGTCATTACTCGATTATTAATGTCGGCAGAATATATAATTCATATTTTAGCGGCGATCCTGCTTGTTATCGCCGCAATAGGGATCTCTTTTCAATCCCTTAGCGAAATCAAGTTTTCCATGGTTAGTATGCTTACCCTTATTAGCAACTCGCTCCTCATACTGATTATAAAAGAAGTACTGTGGACAATCATCAGGTTTATAAAAACTCAGGATTTCAGTGTCAGCTCATTTCTCCATCTCGGCGTTGTATCAAGTATCCGGCAAATGCTTTTCATTGAAGCCCAAAAATCAACGGAGAAGATGGAGCCGTTAATTTATTTTGGTGAATTGGGAGTAAATGCTATCGTAATTTTAATCCTGATGGCTTCTTTCTATTTGTGGCAGAAGGGGTATAGTTTGAAGGTTTTAAAAAAGAACGGAGGGAATATCGATGAAAGTAATAATGGCTCAAAAGATTCTCCAGGCTAATCAAGATATAGCCGAGCAAAACCGAAAGCGCCTATCCCAAATACTAACTGTCAATCTGATAGGTTCTCCTGGTGCGGGTAAAACTGCACTCTTGGAAAGGACAATAGCCTCATTAAAAAGGGAATTTACCGTCGGGGTGATTGAAGGTGATATATACACCACCCTAGATGCCGAGCGTATTGCCGGTCAAGGGGTAGAAGTTGTCCAGATCAATACCGAAGGAGCTTGTCACCTGGATGCCAGTATGCTCTCCAGTGCGCTAGAAGGGCTCGACCTTTCCAACCTGGAACTTATATTTATCGAAAATGTGGGCAACCTGGTATGTCCGGCCGAATTTGACCTGGGTGAGGATTATAAGGTGGCCCTGTTGAGCGTCACTGAAGGCAGCGATAAGCCTGCCAAGTACCCTTTGGTATTTCGCGAAGCCCGGGCAATAGTAGTTACAAAGGCAGACCTCTTACCGCACACTAACTTTGATTTGAAGGCAGTCGAAGAAGAGATTAAGGCAGCCAATCCTGCTGTGAAGATTTTTGTAACCTCAGCTCAAACCGGTGAGGGCCTGGAGGCATGGTGTTCATGGCTCAAAGATGCAATGCAAAGAAAAAGGGGATTGTTCGCTATCGGATAATCGTCAAAGGGATCGTCCAGGGTGTGGGGTTTCGCCCCTTTGTTTATAACCTGGCAAGCCTGCATCGCCTGAAGGGCACGGTTTCCAATACCAGTCAGGGCGTGCTCATTGAAGCCGAAGGTCAGGAGGAGACAGTACACGCTTTTCTGTCCTGTTTAAAGGCAAATCATCCTCCATTATCGCGGATAACTGCTTTAGAATGGGACGTCCTGGAACCGTGCGGTTATAGTTCTTTTACTATTATCCCAAGTGGAGAAGGAGCCGGAAAGGAAGCCCTGATTCCCCCTGATGTAGCCCTGTGTTCTGATTGTGCCCGGGAAATAACGGATCCCCGGGATAGGCATTACGGCTACCCCTTTACCAACTGTACCAATTGTGGACCGCGATTTACCATTGTACGGGGCGTACCGTATGACCGCGCGAAGACCTCCATGGCCCGGTTTCCGATGTGTCCGGAATGCGCCCGGGAATACTACGATCCGGGCAACAGGAGATTCCACGCCCAGCCGGCCGCCTGCCCGGCCTGCGGGCCTCAGGTAGAGCTGGTGGACAGGCAGGGGCGAAAGGTGGAAGGCAACTGGTTGGAGCTGAGCTGGAGATTCTTGCAAGACGGCAAGATATTAGCCGTAAAAGGGCTGGGAGGCTTTCACCTGGTATGCGATGCCAAGAATAGGGCAGCCTTAAAGACCCTCCGCCGGCGCAAGGGCCGTGAAGCCAAACCCCTGGCGGTAATGTGCCTCCTGGAAACGGCCAGGAAGTACTGTTACGTTAGCCCGGAGGAGGAAAAATTGCTGTCTTCTCCTCAAGCACCTATTGTTATTCTTACCAAACTGGCCGGTTGTAATTTGCCGGATGAGCTGGCCCCGGGGATGATGACCCTGGGTATAATGTTACCTTATACACCGCTGCACCTGATGCTTTTAAACGGCCCCCTGGAAATTTTAGTCATGACCAGCGGTAATCGCAACGGTTTGCCCCTGGCAAAAGACAACGGTAGAGCCCTGGAGGAACTGGGCGGTATAGCCGACTATTTTCTCTGGCACAATCGCGAGATTGTCAACCGCTGCGACGATTCCGTTGTAGCGGTGACAGGTGATATGGTTCAGATCTGGCGACGCTCGCGGGGATATGTCCCCTCGCCCGTTAAGGTTGCGGTTAAATCCAGTTCCCCTGTGCTGGGCGCCGGCGGGGACATGAAAAACACCTTTTGCCTGTTAAAAGGCAATCAGGCCTTTGTCAGCCAGCACATCGGCGACCTGGGCAGCAGGGAAGGTGAAGCACACTTTTTCTCCAGCCTGGAGAATTTAAAAAACCTCATCGGCTCCGAACCTGAAGTGGTCGGTTACGACATGCATCCCGGCTATCGTTCCTCCCGCCTGGCGGCAGGAATTCCGGCCAAGGCGCACTTTGCCGTTCAACACCATCACGCCCATATGGTTTCTTGCCTGGCCGACAATGGCGTGGATGAGGAAGCAATCGGGGTAATCCTTGATGGAACCGGATACGGAACCGACGGGCGTCTCTGGGGTTTTGAGATCCTCACCGGGGATTGTGCCGATTTTACCAGGGAGTATCACCTGGCCTATGTACCGTTGCCCGGTGGCGAGCAGGCAGTGCGTTATCCATGGCGGACAGCAGTAGCCTATTTAATGAAATACCTTTCGGCGCAAGGCGAGTCGCTTGCCGACCGCCTTTTTCAAAGCAGGGGGCAGGAGCTTGAGGTTATCAAACGCCTCGTCGCCACAGGCTTTAATTCACCGCTAAGCTCGAGCTGCGGTCGTCTTTTTGACGCCGTTTCGGCCCTCCTCGGCCTCTGCTGCCATAATAGTTACGAAGGACAGGCGGCAATCGAGCTGGGAGAAATGGTCCTTGACCCGGCGGAGGGCAAAAGATTAATACCCTATCCATTTTTTATCGAGGGGAAAGTTATCCATCCGGGCGGGGTCATAGCCGGCGTGGCGGCCGACCTGGAACGGGGAGTTGCCAGGGAGATTATTGCCACCCGTTTCCACAATACGGTCCTGGCGATGGTACGCGAGGCGGTACGAATGGTTGCTGAAAGAACACATATAAAGACTGTAGCCCTTAGCGGTGGTGCCTGGCAAAACCGCTATCTTTTCAGCCTTGCTAAAGAAGTCTTGCCTGGCGACGGTTATCGCCTGCTGGTCCACCGGCAGGTACCGGCCAATGATGGGGGGCTCTCCCTGGGCCAGGCAGTAATCGCTTGCCGGAGGTGGCAACAATGTGTTTAGGTATTGTGGGTAAAGTAATTAAGGTAACTGCGGCTGATGAAACCGCGATAATTGATGTTCACGGCGCCCGCAGGGAGATATCCATAGCTTTACTGGGGCAGGTAAAGGTTGGCGATTATGTGCTGGTTCATGCCGGATTTGCCATTGAAAAGATTGATTTAAAAGAAGCAGAACAGATGGTAAAAATGTGGGAGGAACAATTAAACGATGTCACCTCTGGACAGGTTTTGTGATACGGAATTAAGCAGGAAACTCATGGGCCGGGTTGCCGCCCTGGCAGATGAGGTTGCGGAACGCCTTGGGCGGCCGGCAGTTTTTATAGAAGTATGCGGTACACACACAGTGGCTATTTCCCGGCTGGGATTGCGGAGCTTGCTGGCAGGTCGCGTAGAATTGCGAAGCGGCCCCGGGTGTCCTGTTTGTGTAACCGATCACCAGGAAATCGATATGATGGTCAATCTGGCCCGCTTGCCCGGGGTTACGGTGGGAACCTTCGGGGATATGTTACGCGTTCCCGGCAGCCAGTCTTCCCTGGAGAGGGAACGCGCCGGCGGTGCCGACGTGCGCATTTTTTACTCGCCCTTGGACGCAGTGGCCTTTGCTGAAGCCAACCCGGGAAGAGAGGTCGTGTTCCTGGGAATTGGTTTCGAAACAACTGCCCCGGCAGTCGCTGCAAGCCTTGCGAGAGCCCGGGCTAAAGGGGTGAAAAACTTCAGTATATTTTCGGCCCATAAACTCATCCCCCCGGCCCTCCGCGCCGTTCTCAGTGACCCCGAATTAAAACTTGACGGGCTTATCTTGCCGGGGCATGTTAGCGCCGTTACTGGCAGGCGGGCGTTTGACTTCATCGTTAAAGAGTATGGCCTGCCATCGGTAATCAGCGGGTTTGAACCCATGGATATTCTGATTGCCCTTCACGAGCTTTTGCTTCAATTGCTCCGGGGCGAGGCACGGGTAGCGAACAAGTACACGAGGGTAGTGCGGGAAGAAGGTAACCTGGATGCCCGCGAGCGCATAGCGGAGTGTTTTGAGGAGGTCGATGTCCCCTGGCGCGGCCTTGGAGTTATTCCTGAAAGCGGACTTTCACTACGGGAAACTTTTCGCGATTTCGATACGCGATTTAAACTAAATATAGAACCGGCCCCGCTATCACCTCTTTACCCGCCAGGCTGTGCCTGTAAAGAGATTTTACGGGGAAAACTTTTACCCCTGGAATGCCGGCTATTTAGTAATGTATGTACACCTGTTCATCCTGTAGGCCCCTGTATGGTTTCAAGTGAAGGGGCCTGCGCGGCTTACTATCGATATGAACGTTTATCTACAGTTGGAGGTGGCATTTAGGATGAAAGAGAATGGCAGTGATATTGTTTTGCTGGCTCACGGTGACGGGGGTGCCCTTACCCATGAACTCATCAATACCCTTTTTCTTCGCTATTTTGGAAGCAATATCTTGAAAAAGCTCAGTGATGCAGCGGTTTTTTCCGTAAATCAAGGGAGAATGGCCATTACTACTGATTCCTTTGTGGTTGATCCGCCTTTCTTCCCCGGGGGAGATGTGGGAAAACTGGCGGTTTGCGGCACGGTAAATGATCTGGCGGTCAGCGGCGCCCGGCCCATCTATCTCACGGCTTCTTTTATTTTAGAAGAAGGACTGCCCCTTGCCGATTTAGAAAGAATTGTTCAATCTATGGCCGGGGCCTGCGGGGTGGCGGGCGTAGAAATTGTCACCGGGGATACCAAGGTGGTTGAAAAAGGACATTTAGATAAAATTTTTATTAACACCACCGGTATCGCTTATATTTTTCCAGGAGTAGATTTGGGTTACCACCGGATTAAACCCGGTGATAAAGTTTTAGTCAATGGTAACCTCGGGCAACACGGTATTGCGGTACTCTGCAAACGGTATGGCTTTGATTTTGCAGGACAGGTCATGAGCGATTGTGCCCCGCTCAACGGCATAACTAGCCTGCTTTTAAAGGAAATCCGGGGGATCAAGATAATGCGGGATCTTACCCGGGGTGGCCTGGCGACTGCAGCCAAAGAAATTGCGTCAGCCTGCGGTTTAGATATCTGGCTGGATGAAGATTGTATCCCGGTAGATGCCGGAGTAAAGGGTGTTGCTGAGATGCTGGGACTGGATCCCCTTTATCTTGCAAACGAGGGGAAATTTATGAGTATTGTCAGCCCGGAGGAAGCAGGAAAAGCTGTAGCGGTAATGCAAGAGCATGCCCTGGGAAGGGATGCTAGTATTATAGGTGAGGTGAAGGCTGGTGAAGGTAACGTTTATCTCTCTACATCCCTTGGAGGTACTAAGTTTTTAGATCTTCTAGCCGGGAGACCTTTACCACGGATCTGTTGATTACTGCACCTTCTGATTAAGTTAGGAGGCTGATTTCGTAGAATTTATAGGTGGCGGTCACTCGCTGCCTGAAGTGATAGAGGCGGCAGTCGTTGCCCAGCATACCGTAGTTACAGCCATAGGGAGCGACACCGATGGGAAGAAGCCCATCCCGGGGCTCTGTCTAACGTATCTTTCTCGCCAGGCGTTGTATAACAAAAAATGGTAAAATATGACACAGCTAAAAGTGATGTCAATAAATTTTTAATGTGTCAATTTAAATTGACACCCGGATAAAGGAGATTGCCCAAGCTTACCGGCTTTTTGTACAATCTTACCGACCTTTTGTTTTTATGGCACACTTCTTGCTAGATAAAATAAATGCTAGATAACATTTTATAGCCAAAGCTGAAGGAGATGAAAATTCTTGACCCACTATGTCATCGTCGGAAACAGCGCTGCCGGTATTGCCGCGGCCGAAGCTATTCGCAGCGTTACCCTTAATGGAGACGTAACCATTGTTTCTGATGAACCTTTGCACCCATATTCCCGCTGCCTGATAACCGAAGCTATAGCCAAAGATTCCCCCGTAGAAGAAATAAGCTTTAGGCCAGTTGATTTTTACCACCGTCTTAACATTCAGCCATTGCTCGGCAAAATAGTAGATGCCATTCATCCTGCCGAGCAAAAAATCCGCTTGGACAATGGAAGAGAACTATCTTACAACGCCCTCCTGGTGGCTACCGGCGCAAGGGCTGTACGCGCAGATGTTCCCGGCCAGGAATTAGATGGAGTTTTTACATTACGCACCTGGAGTGATGCTCAGCGAATAGCCAGGAAAGCAGAAAAAGCTGAACGAGCAGTAGTAATAGGGGGCGGTCTGGTAAGTCTTAAGGCGGCAGCTGCTCTGAAAAAAAGGGGTGTTCCACGGATAACTGTAGTTGTCAAATCAGGGCGTCTCTTGTCCCGGCAGCTTGATGAGCGAGGGGCAGCCCTCATTCAGCAGGCGCTGGAAGCTGAAGGAATAGAATTCGTTTGGGGCCAAAACCCCAAAGCCTTTAAAAATAAGCCTGGATCTTCCCTGATAGAAACCGTACTTCTAGAGGACGGGAGGGAAATAAAGGCCAGCCTGGTGATAGTGGGTAAAGGAGTAATTCCTAATGTCGAGCTAATCAAAGAGGCCGGGGGTCGCGTCCGGCAGGGAGCAATTGTAAATAAATACCAACAAACTAGCTTGCCCGGGGTCTATGCCGCTGGAGATGTAGGTGAAACAATAGATCTTCTTACCGGTGAAATGGTTCCCTCTGGCCTCTGGACTCTGGCTGTGGAACAAGGTAAGATAGCCGGCTTCAATATGGCAGGGGAAAGATGCATATACGAGGGCAATTTGACCCGCCTGAATGCCGCAGAATTCGCCGGTGTTCCCTTTGTATCCGTTGGTCTGGTGGAAAAGGAAGGAACCGGATGGAAACATATGAGCTATTTCAGCTCCCATAAAAATTCTTATCGTCGATTGGTATTCCGAGAGAATAGGTTGGTTGGAGCTATCCTGGTAGGCGATATTTCCCAGGCCGGTATTTACACAGCATTAATCCGCCAGGGAATAGAAGTTTCCGGTCATGAGGAAGAGCTCTTGTACGGAGAAGTTTCGGGTTACCAATTTATGGGCTTAGCTAAATTAGACCAGAACTTATCCAGGATGAAGGTTGGTCACTCGACCTTGGAAGGGGGAAATAAATATGCATAGGGAAATCCTTATACGCTTTGACAGGTGCCTTGGCTGCCTTTCATGCGAAATAGCGTGTGCCATAGCCCATGCTGAGGAACAAACTCTCCTCGGCGCCATAACCCAGCCTAAACCGCCGCAAAAAAGAATTTACGTTGAGCAAGTTGAAAGCAGGAAAGCCCCCGTAACCTGCCGGCATTGCCAAGAAGCTTACTGTATAGATGCCTGTATTGCCGGAGCCATGCACCGGACAGAGGAAGGCGTGGTAACCAACCTGGGGAGAGAACAAAAGTGTATCGGCTGCTGGATGTGCGTCATGGTATGCCCTTACGGCGTAATCCGCCGGGATGGAGAACAGCGCATAGCTTTGAAATGCGACCGGCAATGTCTTGATGATCAAAAAGTGCCGGCCTGCGTCCGGGCTTGTCCAACAAAAGCCCTCGTATTTACCACGGTAGAGGAATTTGAAGCTGAAAAACGGCATCAATACCTCGCCTCGTTAACCTGAATCGAGGAGGAGGGGGCGGCTAACCCCCTCCTCTCACACTACAGTAGGTTCTCGGAAACTCCCAGACGTTGGTACTCAAGCCCTTCGTGAAGGCTTTTATTTTTTTCTCCACATCCCCTATGGGGTATAAGGATAAATAGGTGCCGAAAATAGGCGTTTGAGTTAGACGTGTGCGATTTAGGTTATATTGCTTCTAATTCCATCCATCATGGCAAATTTTAGCCCTCGACTTTTTCAAAACACTACCAAAAGGGAGATGTTGGGCATGAACCCCATATCAACAGGTTTACTCGTTTCCAATCATGGGAAGGTAAAACTATTTTCAATGAATACCCGCTCCACATCCGCCATGGCAATATCACGGTAACCCTGCTTTTTCAAGATAAGGAGTCTATCGAACGCTTATGGCAACTCCTGGGGGCAACCATGTTGGAGATTGAATCTGCGGACCCGGTAAATACTTTACCTTTTCTTTAAACCTGGCCCTTTCCTGGCTGGAGGATAGGGCTCTGCTGGGAAGCAACCTGAGCGCCTGCAAGGTTTCTACAAAAGGACGGGGCGGGGTGACTGCCTGTTGAAGTTGCCTTGCCTCTGCTTTTTAATCTAAAACCCTTTGGAGAAACTAAAGCGATAAATCCCGGGGGTTTGGGGGCAGCGCCTCCAATAATGATCATTTTCTATCGCTTAATCGTGCTTATTACCTTGCATCTGATCATTTATTTCATCCTAATTTTATGCTCATTTATCTTGATTTTTCTGTGCTCATTTAATTTGACGTGTAACACTATCTACCCGCGAAAGACTGGCAAGAAGAGAAGTAGACCTGGGTAATGAGAACATACCGGGCCGGACGGACAGTGGACCGCCATAATGACTTTAGGAGTCATTATGCGGATATTTTTTGACGATACCTTCCCTGCAGGCGCAATAATTAACGGAGCAATATAATGGTGAAGTAAAAGTTTGACCCTTGAAGAAGCGTGGCATTGAGTTTAAGCTTAGGGTGGAGGGATAAACATGAATCAGGAAACGATCCGCCGTCAGGAATATGTGGACGCCCACTGCCATGTATGGGAATTTGCCCTCTTCAATCACTTCGCCAGCCTGGAAAAATGCTCAAACCTTGAAGAGCTGGTGGAAACCCTGAAGTCACGTCTTATTGCAGGGTGGGCTGTTGGGGTACGTTTTAACCAGGAAATCCTGGCCGAAAAGATTATACCCGCAAGGGCCTTCCTGGACCGTACCTTTGGTTCGACGCCGGTAGTAATAATACGGACCTGCCTGCACTTGGCTGCAGCCAATACGGCCGCCATGCAGGGGCTGGGATTTTTCGCGGAAAACGGGCTCTTCCATGAAGCCAAAGTATTTAACCTCCTAAAGACCCTGGTGGCCAGGCTAAACCTGGAACCGGGAGACATCCTCTCCCGGGGCTTAAGGGAGCTTAAGAAACTGGGGATAGTTAAAGTCATCGATATGGGAATGGACCGGCACAAGCGTCCCTTCTTTGAGAGTCTTGAGCAGGAGGTGAAAGTGGATTTCTACACGGTGGAGTTCGGGCTACTGGATGAGGCCCTGGGGTTCAAGGTATTCCTGGACGGGGGCCTGGGCGCCCGTACCGCCGCCCTGACAGAGGAATACGCCGACGATCCAGGTAACTACGGCCTGCTTAATCACAGTGATGCAGCCCTCCTTTCCCTGGTTGAAAAGGTTCACCGAAAAGGTAAACCCATAGCCGCCCACGCCATCGGGGACAGGGCCGTTGACCAATTCCTGCGCGTTGTGCGGCAAAGCCGCCACCCCCTGGACCGCCTGGAGCACGTCCAGTACGCCCGGGAGGAGCAGCTGGAGGCCCTGGCTGAGCTCGAGATCCCCGTCTGTATACAACCCATCTTTTCCCGGGAAATGTCCTGGGCCATGCGCAGGCTGGGCCCGGAGCGGATGAAAACAGCCTATGCCTGGGGGCTTATGAGGGACAAAGGCATCCGCTTGTTAGCCGGCTCCGACGCCCCTGTGGATCACCCCGATCCCCGGGAAGCGGCCGCTACGGTTGCCCTTCTAAAAGGTGGGCATCATCTGGATTTTGAGGAGGTTTTAGACCTTTTTGCCCACGCCAACCGGGAATTTTATCCAGGAAATTAAATTATATTTAATTGTGAAAACGGGCGCAAAAGCGGAGTTGATTTGGAGGAAAAGAGGCAAAAAAGGGTAGTATATTCGGTTAAGTATAATTTAACACCTGTCTGAAAAATTTTTTATAAAAGTGTTAAGGAAAAGCAGGAATCTTAATTTAAATGGCGAAATATATTAGCGAACCGGAACCGATTTCGATATATACATCATCTATCGTTAAATAGAGCCTTATATTTCAACATAATCATGTTTAGGAAGCGTTTTCGATAAACTGTAGCAACAAGGGTAGAAAAGAGGGAGAAAAATTGCAGGATTTACGTTATCAAACCACCCGCCGCTCGCCGGAAGAGTTAATCCGGCACTTGCAAAATTTTGAGCTAAAACTTCGCTTTTCAGCCGGCATATGGTTCTTTTCCGGCAGCAACAGCCGCTTTCATACCCGTTATGGCAGGGAACTGACCATTGAGGAACGCCTGGAGAAATACGCGGCTCTGCAACAATATGGCCTGGAAGGCATTGAGGCCCATTATCCCAACGAGATCAATGAACATAACCTCACCCTTTACCGGGATTTTTGCCGGGATACCGGGATGCAAATAGTAACGGTAGTGCCCAATCTTTTCTATGAAGAACAGTTCCGCCACGGGTCTTTATCTTCACCCCTGCCGGCGGCCCGGCAGGTAGCCATCCAGCGCGTTAAAGAAACGCTAGAAATAAATAAAGAGCTGGGCACAGAGTTCATGGTTGTCTGGCCCGGAATAGATGGCTATGAAAACCCCTTCGGTATCGATTTCATAGAAATGCGCCGTCGTTTCGCTGCCGGACTGGCAGAAGCCATGGATGCTGTGCCTGGGGTACGGGTGGCCATGGAGCCAAAACCATATGAGCCCCGGGGGAGAATAATCTACGGCACCACCGCGGAAGGGGTTTTGCTGGCCGGGAAGGTTGAGGGGCTGCTGCAGAACCAGGAAAATAAACAACTCCTGGAGCAGGGCTATACCCTGGTCGGCCTCAATCCTGAGATCGGCCATGTTCTCATGGGTTATGAAGATTTGCCTTATGCTTTGAGCCTGCCCCTGGAGTACGGCCGGCTGGTGCATACCCACTGGAACAGCCAGCCCCTGGGTAACTACGACCAGGATTTGAATGTCGGCGTCGTAGCGCCGGAACAGGCCGAGGCCGCCCTCTACGTCCTCAAGATGCACGGCTACCAGGGCTGGTTTGGCCTGGACATCAACCCGGAGCGGATGCCGGTAGAAAGGGCGCTGCTGAACTGTATCGATGCCTTGCGGGCCATGAATGACCGCATCAACAGCCTGGATCACGAAATGGTAGTCACCTGTTTGCAGGACCCGGAGCGCTATGCCGGTTACCTGGAGGCCATCCTCATCCGCGCCCGGGCCAGGAAGGCTGATATTTTGAGCCCTTTAGCCTTCTCAACGCCATAGTTATATATCCCGGGGCCCGGCACGTCACCAAAATCACCAATTCCCGGATAAGGGTCGTTACAGTGAGCCATAAAAGCTCTCTTAAGGGCAATCGAATCAAGCAGTGGGCGCAGGGGTCCTAAAAAGCAACCAGCTATTAGTCCTGGCAGGAAGGGAAAAAAGATCATGCCATACTTACTCGGGATCGACATCGGTACTTCTGGCACCAAAGCCGTCCTGGTGGAGGAAGACGGCAGGGTAGCGGCTTCCTCCTATGTAGAGTATCCATTGAGCCAGCCCCGGCCGGGCTGGGCCGAGCAGGAGCCGGAACAGTGGTGGCAGGCCGTGGTGATGGCGGTGCAGGAAATCTGGGTTAAAAGTGGCCATGACGGCCGGGATGTCGCCGGCGTTGGCCTGTCGGGCCAGATGCACGGGGCCGTAGTTTTAGACGCCAACTACCAGGTTTTACGGCCGGCCATCCTCTGGTGCGACCAGCGCACCGGTGGGGAATGTGCCTGGATGTACGAGGAAATAGGGGAAGAAAAGCTCTACCAGTGGACGGGGAACCCCGCCCTGCCAGGCTTTACGGCACCCAAGCTGGTCTGGCTTAGACGCCACGAACCGGAAATTTATAATCAAATCCGCCATGTGCTGCTTCCTAAAGACTATATCCGTTTCCGCCTGACGGGGGAACTGGCCACCGAAGTATCCGACGCTTCCGGGACGTTGCTCCTGGATGTGGCTGCCCGCCGCTGGTCGGGAGAAATGCTGGCGGCCCTGGACCTTCCCCAGGAATGGTTGCCCCGGGTACACGAGTCGCCGGAAATAACCGGCCAGATCACCCCGGAAGCCGCGGCTGCCACCGGCCTCCCGGCCGGGACGCCGGTAGTGGGTGGCGGTGGTGACCAGGCTGCCGGGGCTGTAGGCACAGGCATTGTAGAAGAAGGGATTCTATCGGCGGCCCTGGGAACCTCCGGTGTGGTTTTCGCCATGACTGCTAAGCCAAATATCCAGCCGGGCAGTACCCTGCACGCCTTCTGCCATGCCGTCCCCGGTAAGTGGCACCTTATGGGAGTGATGCTGGCTGCAGGGGCTTCATTACAGTGGTTCTGCAACCAGCTGGGTGGCGAAGAGATCAAAGAAGCTGCGGCAACGGGTACTGATCCCTATGACTTGTTGACGGCCCGGGCGGCTGAGGCGGGCCCGGGAGCCGAAGGGTTGCTGTTCTTGCCCTATCTGCTGGGGGAAAGGACGCCCCATCCCGACCCGGCAGCACGGGGCGGATATATCGGTCTCACCATGCGCCACAAGAAGGGTCACCTGGTGCGGGCCGTCCTGGAAGGCGTGGCCTTCGGCCTGCGCGATTCCCTGGAACTTTTACAGCAGGCCGGGGTGAAGGTGGAAGAAATCCGTGTTTCCGGCGGCGGCGCCCGCAGTCCTCTATGGCGGCAGATTCTCGCCAGCGTCTTTAAGCACCCGGTGACCACGGTGAACAGCACCGATGGGCCGGCCTTTGGCGCAGCTTTGCTGGCCGGGGTGGGGGCGGGTATTTACCCTTCCGTGGAAGCTGCCTGTAGCTCTACCATCAAGGTGACCAGCCGGGCCGAACCGGTACCGTCAGAAGCAAGCACCTACGACCGCCTTTATACCCTGTATACGTCCTTGTATCCCCTCCTGCGGGGCACCATGCACGATTTGACCAAGATGACGGAGTGAAAAAGAGTTGGCAAATATCTCTGATGTTGCTAAAAGAGCCGGAGTATCACGAACTACAGTATCCAGGGTTCTCAACGGGAAAGACGACGTCAACGAAGAGACCCGGCGCCGGGTGCTGGAGGCTATCCGGGAGCTTAACTACCGTCCCAGCGCCCTGGCCCGCAGCCTGGTGAAACAAAAGACCGACACCATCGGCGTTATCCTGTCGGATATCACCGACCCCTTCTTCTCCCGCATCATCCAGGGAGTGGAGGATGTAGCCCATAAGTTTGGCTACGGCATCGTGTATGCCAGCATGCGCTGGGACCCGCAAATCAAGCACAACTATGTTAATTTCTTACGCAGCGGCCGGGTAGACGGCCTGCTCATGATGGGTCACACCGTAGGGAATGAAGACTATGTGCGCGAGATGGTGGAAGAAAGATTTCCAATAGTTCTGGTAGAGTACTGGATCGAAAATTTGAAGGCGAACTTCATTGCCATCGACAACCGGGGTGGTGGTTACCTGGCTACCAGGCACCTGCTGGGCCTGGGGCACCACCGCATTGCCCATGTAGCGGGGCATAAGAATGCCCGGGTGTCGCAAGAACGCCTGGCCGGCTACCGCCAGGCCCTGGCCGAGGCTGGTGTATCCTACGATGAAAGCCTGGTGGTTTACAGCGATTTTACCACCGAAGGGGCCATACCGGTTGCGAAAAAACTATTATCCCTGCCTGAGCGGCCGACAGCCATTTTTGCTGCCAACGACCTGATGGCCTACGGTGTCATCCATGCGGCGCGCGAACTGGGCTTAAAGGTTCCCCAGGACCTGGCTGTGGTGGGTTATGACGATATTGAGCTGGCGTCCCTGGTAACGCCGCCCCTGACCACCGTCCACCAGCCGCGGTACGAAATCGGCTCCATGGCCGCCTGGTCCCTGATCCAGCAGATCGAGAATAAAGAGATGCAGCCCACAGTAACCGAGTTTAAGACGAGCCTGGTTATCAGGGAATCTTGCGGTGCTGTTTTCCGGCGCGGCAGCCAGGGGTATCTAGAAGGAGGTAAACCGGCATGAGCCCCTGCTGGTGGCGGGAAATAAACTTCCGCGGCTGGGATGGCGCTGTCGAGTTCGGCAATGACCTCATCCGGGTGGTGATGGTCCCGGCCCTGGGCGGAAGAATTATGGCCTATGATCTTGGTGATTATTCCTTCCTTTACGTTAATAAAGAGTTAGAGGGCAAACTTTTCACGCCCGAAGAAAATTACGGCGATGGTTCCATTGCCGCCTGGAAGAATTACGGCGGTGATAAAACCTGGCCGGCACCCCAGGGGTGGGATACCGAGGAAGAATGGCACGGCCCGCCGGACCCGTTGCTTGATACCGGGGTATATACGGGGCGATGGCTGGAATGCAGCCCGGAAAAAGTAAGCTATGAAGTGGAAAGCCCGCCGGATACCCGGACGGGGATTAAGATTTTTCGCAAGGTTACTATCCGGCAGGACAGCAGCAAGCTGTGGCTGGAGTTAAGGATGAAGAATGTCAGCTCCCGGCCAGTGGCCTGGAGTATCTGGAATGTAACCCAGTTAGATACGCGATTAAGAAGTAGCAACGGCTATGACACTAATTGCCACCTTTATATACCTTTAAACCCTGAGAGCAGGTTTGCCAAAGGATATCGCGTGATCTTTGGCGAAGAAGATAACCCGCAATGGGGCAGGCGAGAAGGCGACCTCTTAGTAGTACCTTATCTGTTCTATGTTGGTAAAATTGGTGTCGATTCACCGGCTGGTTGGATGGCCTTTGTCAATGGTACCGAAGGCTATACCTGGTGCCTGCGTTACCCCTACTATCCGGGAGAGAAAGAGGCCTATCCCGACGGAGGTTGCACAGTGGAATGCTGGACGGTGGGACGCGGTGTAGTGGCTGGTAAGGATTATTCGCAAGAAACCGGTTATCACCTGGAAGCGGAAGTGTTGGGGCCCATCCGCAAGCTGAAACCGGAAGAAATACAGATTTTTCCTTTGGAAATGGGAGTTGCTAAAGGGGGTGGGGGATTTGCGAGTGTAACAGCAGCGGGTTATATAGCCAGAGGGGGTGACGTCAGGTTAGAACAAGGGAAATTAATAATAAATCTTTCTGGCGGTGTTTTTTATAAAGGAAGGCTACGGGTAGTTGTAACTGATGCCGGGCATAACGTTATTTGCCAACAAGATTTAGGAGACGTATCTCCTCAAGAAGAGGTAAAAATTAACCGAAAAATAGACCTGCCCTTTTCCAACAAAAATTTGCTAACTCTGCAAGCTCATTTAGTCATTGACCATCCCGGAGGTATGGATGAATACTACCAAACGTACCTCTAATTCTAAGAAAAGGATAAATTTGACTTTAATTCTTAGTGTGAAAAGGAGGAGCTTTAAGAGTGCTAAAAAAGAGGACTACCAGGATAATTGCCCTGGCTGCAGTTTTGATCCTGCTGGCTATGACCCTTCTTACAGGTTGCGGTCAAGGTGGAAATTCGAGCAAAAATGGAGGTAATCAGGGCGCTTCAGCCAAAAGTGGCGATAAGATAAAAATAGGTCTCTCAATGGATGATTTACGCCTGGAACGCTGGCAGCATGATAGAGACTTGTTTGTCGCTAAGGCCAAGGAACTCGGAGCTGAAGTACTGGTACAATCGGCAAACGGTGACGATGCTACCCAGCTTTCCCAGGCTGAGAACCTCATTTCCCAGGGTATTGATGTCTTAGTTGTAATACCCCATAATGGCGATGCTATGGCTCCTATTGTCGAAGCGGCGCATAAAGCTGGTGTGAAAGTCCTGGCTTATGATCGTTTAATAAGAAATGCAGATGTAGATCTCTATATTTCCTTTGATAATGTCCGCGTCGGTGAATTGCAGGCAGAGTATTTGACCAAGAAGGTTCCTAAAGGTAAATATTTCCTTATGGGTGGATCGCCTACAGACAACAATGCTAAATTATTTAGACAAGGGCAGATGAATGTTCTTAAACCGCTTATTGATAAGGGAGACATTAAGGTTGTTGGCGATCAGTGGGTTAAAGATTGGCTGCCGGAAGAGGCCATGAAGATTATGGAAAATGCCCTGACCAGCAATAATAACCAGATTGATGCTGTGGTCGCATCTAATGATAGTACCGCCGGCGGAGCTATTCAAGCTTTAGCTGCCCAGAACTTAGCTGGTAAAGTGGCTATTTCTGGCCAGGATGCGGACCTTGCTGCCTGCCAGCGTATTGTTGAAGGAACACAATCGATGACTGTTTATAAACCTATTACGGCTCTGGCTACCCGGGCCGCCGAGGTTGCGGTAGCTCTGGCCAAAGGTGAGGATGTTAGACCTAATAATAAAGTAAACAATGGGAAGATAGATGTGCCGTCCATTTTGCTGACACCCATCATGGTAGACAAAGATAATATGGTCCAGACCGTAATTAAAGATGGTTTCCACAAACTTGAGGATGTTTATAAAAACGTCCCCAAAGAAAAGTGGCCGAAGCAATAGACAATCAAGAAATACAGATAGGCAAGAGGCCACTATGGCCTCTTGCCTGTTAAATTTAAGGCCGGCTGATTCTATTGGGAAAGAAGGGGTCTATTATGGACCACTATATCCTGGAGATGCGGGAAATTACAAAGCAATTTCCCGGCGTCAGGGCTCTAGACAAAGTTGATTTTAAGGCCAGGAAAGGTGAAATACATGCTTTATGTGGCGAAAACGGGGCTGGTAAATCTACCTTAATGAAAGTCTTAAGCGGTGTATATCCTTATGGTACCTACCAGGGAGAAATTTTGATTAACGGTCAACCCCAAAAGTTCTACACCATTAAGGATTCAGAAAGAGCCGGAATAGCTATTATTTACCAGGAACTGGCTTTAGTTAGCGAATTATCTGTAGCGGAGAACATTTTTCTGGGCAATGAGCCTCTGCAGCATCAATTGATTGATTGGGACAAAATGTATATGGAGGCGACGAAATGGCTCAAAGAGGTGGGCCTGGAGGTAAGCCCGGGGACCAAGATTAAAAACCTGGGGGTAGGGCAACAGCAGCTGGTCGAGATAGCCAAAGCTTTAGCGAAGAACGCTAGTATTCTTGTTCTAGATGAACCTACTGCCGCTTTGACGGAAAGTGAAGTAGAAATTCTGATGCGTATTTTACGCCAGCTAAAAAGTAAAGGAGTTACTTGTATTTATATTTCCCACAAGCTAAATGAAGTCTTTGCAATTGCCGATAATATTACCGTCCTTCGTGATGGTAGAACCATTGGCACCGTGAAAAAAGACGAAACGAGCCAGGATAAGATCATATCAATGATGGTTGGCCGGGAACTGAACAGCCTTTTCCCCTATACTAACCATAGTCCCGGAGCAATTACTTTGGAGGTTCGTAATTTTAGCGTCTACAGTCCAGATAACCCCCGCAAAAAGATAGTAAAAGATGTCAGCTTTTATGTCCGCCAGGGAGAAATCTTAGGTATTGCCGGACTTATTGGCTCGGGCCGTACGGAATTAGTTACCAGCATTTATGGCGGTTATCCAGGTAAAAATGAAGGAGAAATATGGCTGGATGGGAGAAAGGTAAAAATAAAGAATTGCGAAGATGCCCTTTCGAATGGGATAGCTCTCGTGCCTGAAGATCGCCGGCGTCAAGGGCTGGTACTGGATATGGATATCCGCAAAAATATAACCCTTGCCAGCTTAAAAAGATCATATAATATTATGCTTAACGAAAACGCGGAAATTAGAGATGCGGAATTCTATGTTGATAAATTGAAAATAAAGACCCCCTCCGTAGAAGCTCGTGTAGGAAACTTGAGTGGTGGCAATCAACAAAAAGTAGTCCTGGCTAAAGCCATGATGACTAAACCCAGGGTCCTAATTCTTGATGAGCCAACACGGGGTATTGATGTGGGGGCTAAATATGAAATATATAATCTCATTAATAGTTTAGTTAGTCAGGGTGTAGCCATAGTTATGGTGTCATCCGAGTTACCTGAGATATTGGGTATGAGCGATCGTATCCTGGTGTTATGTGAAGGAAGAATAACGGGCGAGTTTTCCCGTGAAGAAGCCAAAGAAGAAAAAATAATGGCCTGTGCAACTGGAGGTAAGGCAAGTGCTTAAAGTACAATCTAACCCTAAAGCAGGCGGGTTTTTAAGTAAGATAGATGTGCGCGCTTATACAATGATATTAGCCTTGCTGGGTATATGGGCTATTTTCACTTATACTACCCAGGGTGCTTTTTTAACTTCCCGTAATCTATCAAACCTCTTCAGGCAGATGTCAATTACTTCTATTTTAGCGATTGGTATGGTCTTTGTTATAGTCGCCGGTCATATTGACCTTTCCGTAGGTTCGCTCATGGGACTTACTGGAGGGGTAGCGGCAATTTTACAGGTCTGGCATGGGTGGCAGACCATTCCCGCCATTTTGGTAAGCCTTTTAATCGGCCTGCTGGCCGGCTTATGGCAGGGCTGGTGGGTAGCCTATAAAAAGGTTCCTGCTTTTATTGTCACTCTGGGCGGTATGATGGTATTCCGGGGAATTCTTATAGGAATTAGCCATGGCGAAACTGTATCGCCTCTTATGAATAGTTTTAAACAGATAGGCCAATCCTATGTACCTGAAAATATAGGCTTCTTACTAGCAGCACTTGGCATTATTTATGTGACCTATGTTACTGTAAAGCAACGGTATACTAGAATTAAGTATGGTTTTACTGTGCCTTCTTTAACTCTGGAAATAATGCGCACTACTTTTTATGCCGTTCTCATTGGCCTCTTTGTCTATCTAATGAATGATTACCAGGGTATACCTGTACCCGTCCTTATGGTAGTGGTGATGGCACTTATTTTTACGGGTTTGGCGACGAAGACACGCTTCGGGCGTTATGTCTATGCTATTGGTGGCAATAGTGAAGCAGCACGCTTATCTGGTATTAATATTCGCCATAATGTCCTGGCTGTTTTTGTTCTCAGTGGGTTAATGGCTGCCCTGGGCGGCATCCTGTTAACAGCAAGATTGAACGCTGCTTCAGTAGCTGCGGGTCAAATGGCTGAGCTTGATGCTATTGCAGCGTGCGTTATTGGTGGTACAAGCCTCATGGGTGGTACAGGTAGTATTGGTGGGGCGATTATAGGAGCACTTGTCATGGCCAGTTTAGATAATGGCTTGAGTATGATGAATACCCCCCCTTTCTGGCAGTTTATAGTTAAAGGCCTGATTCTCGTGCTGGCGGTATGGGTCGATATTGCAACTAAAACAAGGGCTCAAAATTAAGGGAAACAGATTATATTCGTCAAAGAAAGCCAGATCATCTCCTGGAAGAAAATAAGGGCCTCAATGGCAGCGTGCTTTGAGGCCCTAATTTATATTTTTCATTCCGGTCAGGAATTAACGGCCCAAGATCTCCGGCGAGTTATCTCAAGACCTTATCATGGTCAGCACCATCTTGAAATTTGTTAGCGCCCGCAGGGCATGGGGCTGGTTGGCGGGCATGATTACGGCCTCCCCTGGCTTTACATGGAGGGGTCTGCCGGAGATGGTAATTTCCACTTCCCCGTCCAGCACGTGTACCAGGGCGTCGTAGGGCGCCGTATGTTCGCTCAGGCCCTGCCCTTCAGCAAAGGCGAATAAAGTCACCGTACCACTTTTTTTATCGATAATGGTACGGCTGACGATAGAGCCCTCCTGGTAACCTACCAGCTCGTTTAAAATGGCCGCCTGGGCTTCAAGGGGCCTCCTGCCCGCCTGCTCCTTATTCTGCTCCATTTCATTGACCTCCCGGCTGTTGTTTCGATTTTACTGGTTTATTATACCACCAGGAATGGAGGAATAAAATAACAAAAAAGTGTGAACAGTATCCGGCACTGGCCCCCTGGCTGCAAGACTAAGGGGGCTGTTGCGTGCAAATATGTATAACCCGGACTTTGGCCAGGGAAACATTTAAGTATAATATTAAAAGGAGAAATGATCGTGAGCGAACTGCTGGATACCCGGGAAGAGCGCCAGGAAATTTTAAAGGGGATTATCCGGGATTTACATGCCGGTAAGGACCTGGAAGAGCTGAAACAACGCTTTGCCCGGCTGATCCGTAACGTCAGCCCGGGTGAAATCGCGGCCCTGGAAAGCCGGCTTATTGCCGAGGGCATGCCGGAAGAGGAGATCAAGCGCTTATGTGATGTTCACGTCGCCCTGTTTAAGGAATCCCTGGCCGAACAGCAGATGGATACTACCCCGCCCGGCCACCCCGTCCATACCTTCCGCCTGGAGAACGACGCCATCCGCGGTGTGGTGGAAGCCCTGAGGAAGCTTCTGGGGCAAATTAAGGCTGGAGATAAGGAAGGCCAGGAAGTTTTCCGGCAGCTGAAGGAAGACATTAAAAAAGAGCTGGCCCGCCTGGCGGAAATCGACAAGCATTTCCTCCGCAAGGAGCACCAGCTGTTTCCGCTGCTGGAACGGCGGGGAGTATACGGCCCGCCCAAGGTCATGTGGCAGCTCCACGACGACATCCGGGATATGTTGAAAAAGGTAACCCGTGCCGTGGATGAAGATGATCTGGCTACTGTTATCAACCAGGGAAACGAACTGCTCACGGCTATAGGGGAAATGATTAATAAGGAAGAAAGCATCCTCTTCCCCATGGCCCTGGAAAAACTTACACCCTCCGACTGGGTTGAGGTACGCCGGGGTGAAGAGGAAATAGGCTACGCCCTGGTTTCTCCCGGGAACGAATGGCGGCCGCGCCAGGCGGCCGGGACCGCCCCGGATGCGCAGGAAAAAGAAGGCCCGGCAGGGGCAATCGAGTTGGCTACCGGCAGGTTGACCCCGGAACAGGTGAACCTCCTTTTAACCCATTTGCCTGTAGATATCACCTTTGTTGACGAGAATGACAACGTACGCTATTATTCCGCCGGTAAGCATCGCATTTTTACCCGCAGCCCGGCTATCATCGGCCGTAAAGTGCAAAACTGCCATCCCCCGGCCAGCGTCCATGTGGTGGAGAAGATTCTGGCCGAATTCCGGGACGGTACCAAGAGTGAGGCTGAATTCTGGCTGACCATGAACGGCCGTTTCATCCATATTCGTTATTTCGCCGTGCGCGACGCTGAGGGCCGCTACCGGGGCGTGGTGGAGGTCACCCAGGACGTGACGGACATCCGCGCCCTCGAAGGAGAAAAGCGCCTGCTGGACTGGTAGGCTGGGCATAAGGGCAGGGCGGCAAAGAGTTGACTGTGGGATATAGAAAGCAGGTTAACTCAAGTTGAATACCAGGAGTTGAGGAGAAAGCTCTGGCTCTAGCCAGAGCTTTCTCCTTGCGGGGGCGGGTTGAGGCCCATTTTTAGGACCTGGGCCAGCATCCGGCCGGTAAACTGCTGGAATTCCGGGGTGCGAATGAGGTTCCACACTAATTGTAAGGATGAAGCCGGTAGTTGCATAGAAGTGGTGCTGGCGGTACTGGCGGCTGGAGCCAGGCCCAGTTCCTTTTCCAGGGTACCTTTGGCGATGTTAACAATGTTTCCAGCCGTCTCGATACCGGTATCGGCGTAGAGCAAGAAAGTCCGGATTTTTTCGATCCAGACCCGCAACTCGGCCAGGACCTGGTTAACGCTACCGTTTAAAATAGCTTCCCGGAAGAGGGCCTGGCTGTGGGCGGCCAGGGTCAGGGGCTGGTTCTGGCCCTGGCCTGGCGATAGGCCGGGCGAGGCATCTTCTGTGGGTGCAGGGGTACTGTCTGCCAGCAGGCCGGAGCCGCTGGCATTTTTCTCACCTTCCTGGTAATCTTCTTCCAGGCCAGCCAGGGCGGCCGCAATTCCTTTCTCTTGCTGAGGGGCCTGCAAGCGGATTATTTGCTTCTCTGCGTCCCTATTGAACACCTTGTTCACCTCACATATACTTTACCTGCTGCATTATATGCAGCCCTTTCCTGGATGGAGAGAAAGAAAAGAACCGCGTAGCAGGTTTTTTATCTATCGGGGCGAATATAAGTAATGTTTGGGAGTGTGAAGATCTTGGCAGACTTTATGGCTTTACTTAACAAGCCCCAGCAAGAAGCCGTCAGCCATCGCGGTGCGCCCCTCCTGGTCCTGGCCGGTGCCGGGAGCGGCAAAACCAGGGTTTTGACCTACCGGGTGGCCTCCCTGATCCAGGAAGGGGTGGAGCCGGAAAATATCCTGGCGGTGACCTTTACCAATAAAGCGGCCCAGGAAATGAAGGAACGACTGGAGGGGCTGGTGGGTAACGCGGCCCGGCGCCTCCAGGTCAGCACCTTCCACTCGGCCTGTGTCCGCATTTTAAGGCGGGATGCCCACCTGCTAGGCTACCGGCCCAATTTCACCATTTACGACACCGACGACCAGCAGGCTGTCATTCGTGAGGTTTTAAAGGAATTAAACCTGGATGAGAAAAAGTTCCCGCCCCGCTCGGTAGCCCATGTTATCAGCAATGCTAAAAACTCCTTGCAGACGCCCGAACAATACCTCGGCTGGAGCGCAACTGTAAAAGAACAGCAGCAGGGCACTATCTACCGCCGCTACCAGGAGAGGCTTAAAGCCGCTAATGCCATGGATTTTGATGACCTCATCATGCAGACGGTAGCCTTATGGCAGAATAACCCCCTGATTTTACGCTACTACCAGCAGCGCTGGCAGCATATCCTGGTGGACGAGTACCAGGATACCAACCATGCCCAGTATGTCCTGGTGCGCCTGCTGGCCGGCAATGGTGAAAACCTCTGCGTCGTCGGCGACCCGGACCAGGGCATTTACGGCTGGCGCGGGGCCGACATCGGCAATATCCTGGCCTTTGAAGAGGATTTTCCCAATGCCCGGGTAATCCTCCTGGAAGAGAATTACCGTTCCACCCAGCCCATCCTCAAGGCGGCCAATGCCGTTATCCAGCATAATGTGGGCCGCAAGGAAAAGCGCCTCTGGACGCGGCGGCGGGAAGGGGAACTGCTGCACCTCTACAGCGCCAACGATGAACGCGACGAAGGTAATTATATTGCCGCTGAAATTTACCGCCGCCACAGCCAGGAAAGCCGACCCTTCAGCGATTTTGCCGTCCTCTACCGTACCCATGCCCAGTCGCGGGCTTTAGAAGAGGCCTTCCTCCAGGCGGGTATTCCCTATGAAATCGTCGGCGGCCTGAAATTCTACCAGAGGAAAGAGATCAAGGACATCCTGGCCTACTTAAGGGTGATAGCCAACCCCGATGATGCCACGAGCCTCTTAAGGATTATCAATGTCCCCCGGCGGGGCATCGGTGAAACCTCCCTGGCCCGGCTGGAGGCTTTCGCTGCCAGCAGCAGCCTGGGTCTTTACCGGGCTTTACAACAGGTGGAAAACATCCCCGGTATTCCCGCTAAAGGCCGGCAAGCCCTGCAGGAAATGATAATCTTGCTGGATAACCTGCGGCAACAGCAGGAAAACTTAACAATAACGGCCATGGTGACCGCCATTTTACAGGAAACCGGTTACCAGGCCGAGTTAGAAGCGGAAAAAACGCCGGAAGCCCAGGCGCGGCTGGAAAACTTAAAGGAGTTCCTGACGGTTACCAGGAATTATGACCAGGGTAGTGAGAAGCCTGAGCTGGCCGATTTTTTGGCCCAGGTGGCCCTGGTGGCTGAAAGCGATTCCTATAGCGGCGGTAACGCAGTGGTCTTTATGACCATGCATACGGCCAAGGGCCTGGAGTTCCCGGTGGTCTTCCTGGCGGGCCTGGAAGAAGGGGTCTTCCCCCATTTTCGCTCCCTGGAGGACCCGGAGGAGATGGAAGAAGAACGCCGCCTCTGCTATGTGGGCATGACCAGGGCGAAGGAAGTCCTCTACCTTACCCATGCCTGGACCCGCAACCTTTACGGCAATACCATGAGCAACCCTCCTTCCCGTTTCCTGGAGGAAATACCGCCTGATTTAATCGCCCGGGATGGACAGGCCGGCCTCCCAGCTTCCGGGGGCGGTATCACCGGCCGCCAGCAGGGCCGACCCGGGACCGGGATAGCTCGCGGGGTCCAATTTGACTGGCAACTGGGGGATAAAGTCCAGCATAATAGTTTTGGTCTCGGGGTTGTTGTAAAAATCAGTGGCGAAGGTGAGGATACTGTTATCAGCGTTGCCTTCCCCGAAAGAGGTATCAAGCAACTCATGGTCCGGTATGCTCCCGTTAGGAAGGTATAAGACACTATATTGTTCAAGGTCTGGCTTTTGTTTGGAGCGAGCGACTTGGCCCGAGCGGTAAGCGGACTTGGCGAAGCCGAGGAGCGAGGGTGGGGCCGAGGACAGCGGGACTAAAGGCCGGCCTCGGAAGGCTTGTGATGCCGAATGGGCCGGGAACCCCGCCTTAAGCCCACGGCTGAGCCATAGGTTGCTCAGCATGGGCTTTGATGCGATCCAAAAACAAAGCCTGACTAAGAAGAGATGCGATATGTTTTTTTGGAGGAAGGTAATAAATGGATTTCCAAACAGCCCGGCAGAGGGTTGAAGAACTGCGGCGCCTGATAGAAGAACACAACTACCGCTACTATGTCCTCGACCAGCCGGTAATCAGCGACCGGGAATACGACGCCCTGATGCAGGAATTGATAGCCCTGGAAGAGGCCTACCCGGAACTCCTGACACCGGATTCCCCCAGCCAGCGGGTAGGCGGCGCGCCCCGGGAAGAATTCAACCCCGTCCGGCATCCGGAAGTTTTATTGAGTTTAAACGACGCCTTCAATGAGGGCGATTTGCTGGATTTCGACCGCCGGGTGCGGGAAATAACCGGCGGCGAGGTGTCCTACCTGATCGAGCCCAAAATAGACGGCCTGACGGTGGCCCTCACCTATATTGACGGGGCTTTTAGCCTGGGGGCCACCCGCGGTGATGGCCAGGTAGGGGAAGAAGTGACGGCGAATCTCCGGACCATCCCTGTGCTGCCCCTGCGTTTACGGCAACCCCTGCCCCACCTGGTAGTGCGGGGGGAAGTCTACATGCCCAAGGCAGCCTTTGCCCGCCTGAACGCCGAACGAGAAGAGGCCGGGGAGCCCCTTTTCGCCAATCCCCGCAATGCTGCCGCCGGGTCTTTGCGCCAGCTGGATCCAAAAGTAACGGCCGGCCGCAGCTTAAGCCTTTTTGTCTACCAGGTGATCAGCGTCGCCGGGGCACAGGTTACTACCCAGGCAGAAGCTCTGGAGTTGATGGCCGGATTGGGCCTGCCCGTCAACCCCTACCGTTTCCTGGCCCCCGACATCCGGGCCGTACTGGCAGAAATTAAAAACTGGACGGCGGAGCGCCGCGCAGCATTACCCTATGAGATTGACGGCCTGGTGATCAAGGTTAATGACCTGGCCCTGTACCCTGTCCTGGGAGCGACGGCTAAAGCGCCGCGCTGGGCCGTGGCTTATAAATTTCCGGCCGAGCAGGCGACGACCCGGGTGGAAGGGATTATCCTCCGGGTAGGGCGCACGGGAGTCCTGACACCAACGGCTATCTTAACGCCGGTGCGCCTGGCCGGGACTACCGTCAGCCGGGCTACCTTGCATAATGAAGACTACATCCAGGAAAAGGACATCCGCATCGGCGACACGGTGGTTATCCAGAAGGCCGGCGACATCATTCCGGAAGTGGTGGAGGTCCTGCCGGAACGGCGTACCGGGTCGGAAGAGATATTTACCATGCCGGAGAAGTGCCCGGCCTGCGGCGCGGCAGTAGTCCGCCCGCCGGGGGAAGCGGCCCACCGCTGCACCGGGGGCCTGGCCTGCCCGGCCCAGGTCCTGGAAGGGATCATCCACTTTGCCTCCCGGGGGGCCATGGACATCCAGGGCCTGGGGCCGGCCATCGTCGCCCAGCTTCTGGAGGCCGGCCTCATCCATGATGCGGCCGATCTCTACTACTTGAAAAAGGAAGACTTGCTAAAACTGGAGCGCTTTGGCGAGCAGTCGGCCAGCAACCTCATTGCGGCCATTGCCGAAGCCAAGGACAGGCCCCTGGAACGCCTGCTCTTTGGCCTGGGCATTCGCCATGTGGGCGAGCGGGCGGCGCGGGTCCTGGTCGGCCATTTCGGCTCCCTGGAGAAGCTAAGGGCGGCCTCAGAGGAAGAACTGACCGCCCTGCCCGACATCGGCCCCCGTATCGCTGAGAGTATCCGGGAATTTTTTGCCGAGCCCAGGAATCTGGCCGTCCTGGAGAAACTGAAAAAAGCCGGGCTACGGATGGAAGCCGAAGGCAAAGCGGCTCCGGCCGGACCTTTAAGCGGCAAGACCTTTGTCATCACCGGCACCCTGCCGGGTCTGACCCGCCAGGAGGCAGAAGAACTTATTACCAGGGCAGGGGGTAAAGTCAGCAGCAGTGTGAGCCGGAAAACCGACTATGTAGTCGCCGGCGATAAACCGGGCTCCAAGTACGACCGTGCCCGCGAACTGGGGGTGCCGGTGATAGATGCGGACGGTTTAAAACGATTGCTGGAAGGAAAACGAGCCTGGCGGCGAGAAGATCTATATGACCGGGCTTAACCAGGCAAGGATTGCCCTTGGGCACCCCTTCTGTTATAATTAGGCAGAAAGTATACCTTAAAAAGGTGGTTATTATATATGCCTATCACGACAGCCGAGGTAGAACATGTCGCCCTGCTGGCCCGCCTGAAGCTTACCCCGGAGGAAAAGGCGGCCTATACCGGGCAACTCAACGCAATCCTGGAATATATGGATAAATTGAACGCCCTGGACACCACGGACGTGGAGCCCACGGCCCACGTGTTGCCCCTGCGCAATGTTTTCCGCGATGACGTAGCGCGGCCCGGTCTACCCCGGGAGAAGGCCCTGGCCGGGGCACCGGCAGCCAGTGAAGGGCAGTTTAAAGTGCCGCGGGTAGTTTAGACCGGGAGGTTAAGGCGATGGATTTACACTATTTAACCGCCCACGAGCTGGGCGATCTTTTACAGCGCCGCGAGGTCAGCGCGGTAGAGGTTACCGAAGCCATTGTCGACCGCATCGAGGCCGTCGATGGCCAGGTGCAGGCTTATCTAACCCGGACGGCCGAACAGGCCCTGGCCCAGGCTAAAGCCATTGATGCGGCCCGCGCCCGGGGGGAGGAACCGGGGCCCCTGGCCGGCGTACCCATGGCCCTGAAGGACAACCTCTGCACGGAAGGGATACGGACAACCTGCGCTTCACGAATGCTGGCCGACTGGGTGCCACCCTATGACGCCGCCGTTGTCCAGCGCCTTAAAGCGGCCGGGGCGGTAATGCTGGGCAAGCTCAATATGGATGAATTTGCCATGGGCTCCTCCACGGAAAACTCCGGCTTTTTCCCTACCCGTAATCCCTGGGACCTGGAGCGGGTACCGGGCGGGTCCAGCGGCGGTTCGGTAGCGGCCGTGGCCGCTGGGGAAGCCTGTTATGCCCTGGGGTCCGATACCGGCGGTTCCATCCGCCAGCCGGCCTCCTTTTGCGGCGTCGTTGGTATGAAGCCGACCTATGGCCGGGTGTCGCGCTATGGCCTGGTGGCCTTTGCCTCATCCCTGGACCAGATCGGCCCCATCACCCGGGATGTCACCGACTGCGCCCTGGTCATGGGGGTCATTGCCGGTCATGATCCCTGCGATTCCACCTCGGCTGAATTGCCGGTACCTGATTACCGGGCGGCTTTAAAACCTGAAATTAAAGGTTTAAAAATAGGTGTACCGCGGGAGTATTTTGGCGCCGGTATGGAACCGGAGGTAGAGACGGTTGTCCGCCGGGCCATTGCCAGGCTGGAGGAAATGGGGGCCATTTGCGAAGAAACTTCCCTGCCCCATACGGAATTCGCCCTGCCGGCCTACTACCTGGTGGCCCCGGCGGAGGCTTCCTCCAACCTGGCCCGTTATGACGGCGTCGGTTACGGTCTCAGGGTGCCGGGCAAGGACATCATTGAAATGTATATGAATACCAGGAGCCAGGGCTTTGGGCCGGAGGTAAAGCGGCGCATTATGCTGGGTACCTACGCCTTGAGTTCGGGATACTACGACGCTTATTACCTCAAAGCCCTGAAGGTCAGGACCCTGATCCGCCGGGACTTTGAAGCCGCCTTTGCGAAATATGACCTCCTGGCGACGCCGACTTCACCGACGGTGGCCTTCCGCCTGGGGGAAAAGGCGGGGGACCCCCTGGCCATGTACCTGTCCGACCTGTGCACCATCCCCATCAATATGGCCGGGTTGCCAGCCCTCTCCCTGCCCTGCGGCTTCAGCCAGGGCCTGCCCGTTGGCCTGCAGTTGATCGGTAAAGCCTTTGATGAGGCAACACTGCTGCGGGTAGCTTACGCCTTTGAACAAGCTACCGAATATCACCGGCGGCGGCCGGAGCTGGGAGTGGCTTAAAGTGGAATACGAAGCAGTAATTGGCCTGGAAGTCCATGTGGAACTGAAAACCAATGCCAAGGCTTTCTGTGGCTGTACCACGGCCTTCGGCGGTGAACCCAACACCCATGTCTGCCCCGTCTGCCTGGGGCTGCCCGGGGTGCTGCCGGTCATTAACCGCCAGGTGGTGGAGTTCGGCCTGAAGACGGCCCTGGCGCTGAACTGCCAGGTGGCACCGTTCTGCAAGTTTGACCGCAAGAATTACTATTACCCGGATCTGCCCAAAAACTACCAGATATCCCAGTACGACCTGCCCCTGGCCAGGGGGGGCTATTTAAAAATTACCGTTGATGGCGCAGAGCGGCTTATCGGTATCACCAGGGTGCATATGGAAGAAGACGCCGGCAAGCTAATCCACGTCGACGGTCCCGATGGCGGTTACTCCCTGGTAGACTACAACCGGACGGGGGTACCCCTGCTGGAGATCGTCTCCGAACCGGACCTGCGCTCGCCGGCCGAAGCCCGGGCCTACATGGAAAAGTTGCGGACCATCCTCCAGTACCTGGACGTGTCCGACTGCAAGATGGAAGAAGGGTCCCTGCGTTGTGACGCCAATGTGTCGGTGCGGCCCCGGGGCAGCCAGGCCTTTGGTACCAAGACGGAAGTGAAGAATCTGAACTCCTTCCGCTCCCTGCAGCGGGCCCTTGAGTATGAGATTGAGCGCCAGGTTGCCATCCTGGAAAGCGGTGGCCGGGTCGAGCAGGCGACCATGGCCTGGGATGAAAATCGCGGCGTGACGTATGTCATGCGCACCAAGGAAGAGGCCCAGGATTACCGCTATTTCCCTGACCCCGACCTGGTACCCTTAGAGATTGACGCCGCCTGGATCGAGCAGGTGCGCCGGGAGCTCCCCGAGCTGCCTGATGCCCGGTGCCAGCGCTTAATTAACGATTATGGCCTGCCGGCCTACGATGCCGGGGTGATTACCAGTTCCCGGGATCTCGCCGATTATTTTGACCGGGTGGTGGCCCTGTATCCCGACGCCAAGACCGTCAGCAACTGGATCATGGGCGACTTCTTGCGCCTTTTGAATGCCGGCAACCTGGAACCACGGCAATCTCCCGTACCACCGGAAGAAATGGCGGCCCTGCTGCAGCTGCAAAAGGAAGGGACCATCAGCGGCAAGATAGCCAAGCAGGTCCTGGAAGAGATGTTTGCCACCGGTAAAGGGGCGCGCCAGGTAGTCGAAGAGAAGGGCCTGGTCCAGATCAGCGATGCGGCCGCCCTGACGCAGATTGTCGAGGAAGTCCTGGCCGCCAACCCGGGCGTGGTTGAGGATTACCGTAACGGCAAAGACAAGGCCCTGGGCTTCCTGGTGGGCCAGGTGATGAAGGCCACCAAAGGCAAGGCCAACCCCGGCCTGGTGAACCAGCTGCTGAAGGAACGGCTGTAAGGGGGTAGGGTTTTGTTCGCCGGCGTACTCTTTGATTTTGACGGCACCCTGGTGGATACCTCCGAACTGGTAATCAAGTCCTTCCAGCATACCCTGGCGCCATACCTGGGCCGGATGGTAGCCCCGGAAGAAATTTACCCTTATTTTGGCATCCCCCTGCGGGACGGCTTGAGCGCCTTTGTACCCGGTAAACCCGAACTGGTAGAAGAGATGCTCCCCGTTTACCGCCGCTTCAGTGAGGAACATTTCGATAACCTGGTGCAGCCCTGCCCTGGGGTGCGGGAAGGCTTGGAGCAGCTTCTGGCAGCAGGTATCAAGCTCGGTATAGTTACTTCCCGTGTGCGGGATACCACCCTCTATGGCCTGCGCCTTTTTAACCTGGAAGATTTCTTCCCGGTAGTGGTTACCATGGAAGACGTGCGTAGCCACAAGCCGGGTCCGGAGCCCGTCCAGCGCGGCGTCGAGCTATTGCAGCTTGCTCCAGCTGATGTAGCAATGATCGGCGACAGCCCCCACGACATCCTGGCGGCCAGGGCGGCCGGAGTTACCAGTGTGGCTGCCACCTGGAGCAAGATTCCCCGGGAACGACTCCTGGCCGCCCGGCCGGACGCCGTCGTAAATACCATGACGGAGTTTGTAGATTTTTGCCTGGATGGTAATTTAGCTGCTGTTAATATTTGCGGCCCTGTCTCACATGGTGGCTGACGATAGTCCATGGAAAGCGGAGAAATGTTTTTAAGAGTTGGAGTAAGAGGCCTGCCAAAAGTTTGGGTGATTCGGAGGAAGGAGAACAGCCGTGGATAAACTGGCCTTTTTCCGGCAGTTGCTGGCGGCCCTGGAGGGACAGCAGCCGGCGATAGCCGCTCTGGTAGTCAAAGTAGAAGCAGGCCTGCCGGGGGTGGCGCCTGGCAACCGTTTCCTCTGGACTCCGGATGGTCATTACGGCGGCCTGGGAGCAGCAAATCTGGAAGCTGCTGTAGCTGAACGGGCCAGGGAGGTTTTAGCCGGGCGCCGGCCCCGGTTGGATACCATAGAGTTAGATGAAGGTAGCATAACCCTTTTCCTGGAACCGGTGCTCCCCGAACCGGAAGTTATCGTCCTGGGTTGCGGCCATGTCGGCCAGCAGGTTGCTGCGGTGGCCAAACTGGCTGGTTACCGGGTAACCGTAATTGACGACCGTCCGGACTTTGCTAATAAGGCCCTTTTCCCAACAGCCGATAGAATTATTTGTAATAATTTTACGGCGGCCCTGCAGGATATTAAGATCACTCCCGCCACTTTTATTGTTATCGTCACCCGGGGTCACCGCTATGATTATGACTGCCTGCGGGCCGTAATCGACTCCCCGGCGGCCTATATCGGCATGATCGGTAGCCGGCGGCGCGTCCAGGGGATAAAAGAGCGCCTGCTGGCCGAGGGTGTAAGCGAAGCGGCCCTGGAGCGAGTCCATGCCCCCATTGGCCTGGATATCGGTGCCGAAACGCCGGCAGAAATTGCCGTCAGCATCCTGGCGGAGATTATCCGGGTTTACCGGCGTGGAGCTTAAATCTACCGCCCCTCTTTAAGAGCCGGCGGTTATTTTTTGGTAGCGAAAAATAAGTATAAAGATCGCCAGCGAAGAAGGAAAAAGAGTTAAATATGTTGTAATAAATACTTAATGAGTTCAGTTGCCTTAAGCGGGGGAGCTAACAAGATGGACCGGGAGCTTGTTCAAGGGGCGGTTAGATTAATGGAGCAAGGAGAGCCGTGTGCCCTGGCGACTATAATCCAGGTTAAGGGTTCGGCACCCCGGGAAGCCGGGACCCAGATGCTGATTACCGCCGGGGGCCAAACCCTGGGGACCATTGGCGGTGGTTGTGCCGAAGCGGCCATTCGCCAGCGGGCTTTGCTGGTCCTGGAAAAGGGTGAGCCGGAAATATATCACCTGGACTTAACGGCCGACACAGCTGCAGACGAAGGTATGGTCTGTGGCGGGATTATGGATGTATTTATTGAACCACTGGGAGGGTAAAGAGTGCTTGGAGAAAAGATACGCAACTTACGCCGGGAGCGGGGCATGAGCCTCAAGGATGTAGCGGAAAAGACGGGCCTCACTTCCAGTTTTTTAAGTCAGGTGGAACGGGACCTGGCCGATCCCTCCATTACTTCTTTACGCAAAATCGCCGAAGCCCTGGATATCCCCATTTTTTATTTCTTGTTAAACCATGAAGACCACAGCCCGGTAGTCCGGAAAGACCAGCGGAAGGTGCTACGCTTCCCCCAGTCCCATTTGACCTATGAGCTATTGTCACCGGATTTAAACCGTAAGATGGAAGTGATGATGGCCCGCCTTGAGCCGGGAGCGGCCAGCTGTGACGAGCCCCTGGCGCACCCGGGAGAAGAGTGCATTGTCGTCCTTGAGGGGATTATGGAAATCGATATCGGCGGGGAAGTCTACCGGCTGGAAGCGGGAGATAGCATCTACTATTACGCCTCCATCCCCCACAAACTGTGGAGTGCCGGTAACGAAGACCTGGTCTTTATTTCGGCCATTACGCCACCCCAGTTCTAGAGTCCCTTATGGGGGCTGGCGCCCTTACCGGTGTATTATGTAAAATACCGGGTTATGAAAAGTGCTGTTTTCGGAGGATTTTTGATGCGCTTATACCAGGCCCTGGGGTTGCAGGCCAAAGAAATCATCACTGTTGTCGGGGCAGGGGGTAAAACTTCAGCCCTTATTTGTCTGGCCCGCGAACTGGCAGCCATGGGGCGACGGGTGGTTGTTGCCCCTACCACAAAAATGCTGTTAAGCCAGCTCCGGCAACTGGCGGAACCGGTTATTACCAGCGATACCGCCAGCCTGGCAGCAGGTGTGGCTGCCGGTCTAAAAAGGGAGAATCTAGTCACCTGTGGGTCCGGCGTTACCAGGCAGGGTAAGGTTACGGGCCTGGACGCGGCAGCAGTAGCCGCGCTGAGCCATCTTAATATTGATTACCTGTTGCTGGAGGGCGATGGAGCCGCAGGCGCCCTCCTCAAGGCCCCGGCGGGTCACGAACCGGTCATCCCGCCGGTGACAACCCTGGTAGTGACGGTAGCTGGCCTGCCGGTGCTGGGGCGGCCCTTGGCCGCCCCTTTTGTCCACCGCCCCCGGCTGGTGGCCGGGTTGCTGGGACGAGAAGAAGGCTCCCTGGTGACAGCGCATGATGTGGCCCGGGTCCTGGCCCATCCTCACGGCGGGCGCAAAGGGGTGCCGCCGGCAGCGCGGTGGGTGGTTTTGTTAAATCAGGCTGAAGATTATGAACTGCTGCGGGCGGGTAGGGCTGTAGCCGGGGCCATCCTTGCTGCCGGTGGCGAGAAGGTTGTCCTGGGCGCGGTGGCCACCCCGGCGCCGGTGCGCCAGGTATTCCTGGGACAGGCAGTCCGGCCCGGACCGGTGGGAGTTATTGTCCTGGCCGCCGGGGCCGGGGAGCGCTTTGGTGGCGGCAAGCAGCTATTGTCAATCGCCGGCCAGCCCATGGTGCGCCAAGCAGTGGCAACAGCCCTGGCAGCCGTGCCGGGGAATGTCGTCGTGGTCCTGGGTCATGAGGCCGGTAGGGTGGCTGCCGCCCTGGAGGGTTTAGCGGCCAATATTGCTTACAACCCCGGCTACCGCCAGGGCCTCAGCACCTCCCTGAAGGCCGGGCTGGCCGCCTTGGGGCCGGAAAGCCGGGTCGCCCTTTTTGTCCTGGCCGATCAGCCGGGAGTTACCCCGGACGTCATAACCAGGCTGGCCGGAGCTTACCAGCAGGAAGGGAAGAAAATTATTGTTCCCGTTTATCAGGGACGGCGGGGCAATCCTGTCCTCATTGACCGCGATCTCTGGCCGGAAATCCTGGTCCTGCAGGGGGATGTGGGAGCCAGGGAGATTATCCGGGCTCACCCGGAGGAAGTTCTAACGGTGGCAGTTGACTGCCCGGGAATTTTAAAAGATATCGATACCCCCATCGATTACCAGACCTGGCTGGAGGGAAAATAAACCTTGCCAGAATAGCGGCCTTATGTACAATATAATTAAATGGTAATAACTTATTGACGGGGTATAACCAGAGAGTGAGCGCAAACAAAGCCAGTTTATGAAAGAGCTGTTTCCGGATGAGCAAATCTGCCGCAGGCTTTGTCAGGGGAGGGGCAGGAAAGTGCGAAATCTGGTAGTCATCAAAGGGGCGGGGGACCTGGCCAGCGGTGTGGCCCACCGTCTCCATCAAGCAGGTTTTCCGGTAATCATGACAGAGATAGCCCGGCCCACGGTAATCCGCCGGGCCGTGGCCTTCGCGGAAGCGGTTTATACCGGCGCCATTACTGTAGAGGGGGTTACCGCCCGCCTGGTGGCCGGCCCGGAGGAGGCCCTGACGAAAGCCCTGCAGGGAGAAATTGCCGTCCTGGTTGATCCCCCGGCCGGGGTTATTACGGCCCTCCAGCCACAAATAGTCGTGGATGCCATCCTGGCTAAGACTAACCTGGGGACAAGTATAGATCTGGCCCCCATTGTCATCGCCCTGGGGCCGGGTTTTACGGCCGGGCGGGACGCCCATGCTGTAGTGGAAACTAGGCGCGGCCATTATCTCGGCCGGGTCATCTGGCAGGGCGCAGCCCTGGCCAATACCGGCATCCCGGGCGAAGTTATGGGCTATACCGAAGAAAGGGTCTTAAGGGCGCCGGCTAATGGTATCTTTAAGGGCTGCAAGGCCATCGGCGACCCGGTGACTGCCGGCGAAACGGTGGCCATGGTTGACGGCGTGCCCATACCAGCGCGGATCAGCGGCGTACTGCGGGGGATTCTTCATGATGAGTTAGAAGTCACCAGAGGAATGAAGGTTGGCGACATCGACCCCCGCGGTGAACGGGATTACTGTTTCACCATTTCCGATAAAGCCCGGGCCATCGCTGGCGGGGTTTTGGAGGCCATATTACACCTCACCTCTTCCCCGGAAAATAAACTTATGTTAGAATAGGGTTACTTCTTATTGCAAGGGGGACAGAAGAAGTGAGTGTGGCGCAACCAAAGGAGAATCAATATGCTGGTTCCCTGTTGCTCAAGCAGCTAGTCATAGCCTGGCTGGAGCGGCGGGGGGTAACATTAGAAGATATTGCCCGCCTGGTATATGAAGTCCAGCAAAAGTATATCCGTGACCTGACCATGGCCGCCTGCCGCGAGAGCGTTGAGCGGGTACTAGAAAAGCGGGAGGTCCAGAATGCCATCTTAACCGGTATAGCCATTGATGAGCTGGCTGAAAAGGGGCAACTGGCCGAGCCCCTGGCTACCATGCTGCGTAATGATGACGGCCTCTACGGCATTGACGAGGTTATGGCCTTGAGCATTGTTAATATTTACGGTTCCATCGGTTTTACCAACTTCGGTTACCTGGACAAGGTCAAGCCGGGCATCATTGGCGTGGTCAATAGTAAGAAAAACGAGAAGGTCAACACCTTTCTCGACGACCTGGTGGCTGCCATCGCCGCCGCAGCCTCCTCCCGCCTGGCCCACCGCGACCGGGACGGGCTGCTTAAGTGAGGTTGAAAAAGATAAAAATCGGTAAAATAAAACCTTCCTTTTTTAGCTAGAAAAGGAGGGTTTATTTTTTATACGTCGAACTATACAATAAGTGTGGGTGAAGTTTTTAGCACTCAATAATATTACATTTAACTGGAGGGATCCATATGGCGGGTAAAATTCCCTTTGGCCCGACCTTCACGGAGATGTGCGACCCTTCGCAAATTGACCCGGCAATAAGGCAGCGGGCCTTAAAAGCCCTCAAGGAGGATGAGCTGGACCCCATTAACCTCTTCAACATCACCTGGAAAGACGAAAACAACCAGGTGCGGAAAATGGTCCTGCCCCCGGAAGTAACGGGTGTGGACGCCAATATCGTCGTCCTCCTGGGCCGGGGTTTCCCTTCCGGCTCTCACAAGGTGGGACCGGCTTACGCTACCTTGATTGAAGGCTGCGTTGACGGCGTCATCAAGCCCGGTGAACATACCATCCTGGGACCTTCAACGGGCAATTTCGGCATTGGTGTGGCCTATATCTGCAAACTCCTGGGCTTCCGGGCGGTAGTCATTATGCCCGATAACATGAGCAAGGAACGTTATGAACGCATCCGCAAGTACGGCGGCGAGCTGGACCTCACTCCCGGCACGGAGTCCGACGTTATTTTAACCCTGCAGCGAACCTATGAACTGAAAAAGGACCCCAGAAACTTTGCCTTGGCCCAGTTTGAACTGCTGCCCAACTACCGCTTCCATCGCCATGTTACCGGTAATGCCGCCATTGAGGCCGTCCAGGGTATCGGTAACGGCCGTATCGCCTGCTTTACTTCGGCCCCCGGCTCGGCGGGGACGCTGGGTGCTGGCGACCAGATTAAAAAGGCTTTCCCGGAATGTAAAGTGGCGGCCCTGGAGCCCTATGAGTGTTCTACCCTGTATAACGGGGGCCGCGGCCAGCACCGTATTGAGGGTATCGGCGACAAGATGTGCACCCTCATCCACAACGTCCTCAATACCGACTTTATTGTCCTCATCCACGATGAAGATACCGTCCGCGGCTTGAAGGTCCTCCAGGATGGTACCGAAGTCCTGATCAAGAATGGTGTGAAAGAAGCCGATGCCCTGGCCTTACGCGATAACTTCGGTCCTTCCGGCATTTGCAACATCCTGGGTGCCATTAAGATGGCCAAATTCTTACGCCTGGGCCCCGGCGATAACGTGGTGACCATTGCCACCGACGGTTTTGACCGCTACCCTTCCGTGCTGGAGAACCTGGCCCAGCGGACCCTGGAAATTGAGGACTTTGTCCTTGAACGCTGGTTTAAAGATATCTTCCTCAAGGCCCATACCCATTATATTATGGACACCCGCAGGCCGGAAGCCAAGGAGCGGCTCTTCCAGCAGAAGGAGAAAGACTGGTTGCCCTTTGGGTACACCAGAGAATACCTAGACGCCATGAAGAGCCCCTCTTTCTGGGATGACGAGTACGCCAAAATTGAATATTACGACGCTAAAATAAAAGAAATGCGCTGATTCCCAGGGCCCCACAGCCAGGGGAACTGCGCCTGGCAAAGTTGCTCGCTAACTGCTGCCAGTAAAATCAGCTAACGGGGGGAACGGCATGCGTCTGGAATTGCAGGTTAATGGCCGGCGGCGGGTTGTTGATGTTCACCCGGACGCTACCTTGCTGGAAGTGTTACGGGAGGATTTACGGCTGACGGGAGCCAAAAATGGCTGTGGCGAGGGCACCTGCGGCGCCTGCACCGTGCTCCTGGGAGGCAAAGCGGTCCGGGCTTGCCGGACGCCGGTCACCAGGGCCGCCGGCCAGGAGATCATTACCGTCGAGGGCTTGAGCCCGCGAGAAAAGGAGATTTATACTTTCGCCTTTACGGCGGCCGGGGCTGTGCAGTGCGGCTTCTGCACGCCGGGGATGGTCATGGAAGCCAAAGCCCTCCTCGACCGGCAGCCGGACCCGGGTGAAGACGAAATCCGCCAGGCCTTCAAGGCCCACCTCTGCCGTTGCACCGGTTACCAGAAGATTATTGCCGCCGTACGCCTGGCCGGCCGCGCTTTAAGGGGCGAGATCGAGCCCCGGGCAGGTGACCCGGCCGGTATGGGTAAAGCCTTTTTCCGGCCCGATGCCCCGGCCAAGGTCCTGGGCAAAGCCGTCTTTGTCGACGACATGCAGGTGCCCGGCATGCTTTACGGCGCCGTTTTTCGCCTGCCCTGCGCCCGGGCGAAGGTCAAGGCCATTGATGTCACAGCAGCTAAGGAACAGCCCGGGGTAGTGGCCGTCCTCACCGCCGGCGATATCCCGGGAGAACGCTATCAGGGGCATATCTTTAAAGACTGGCCGGCACTGGTGGCGGTAGGTGAGGAAACCCGCTATGCCGGCGATGCCCTGGCCCTGGTGGCGGCCAGAAGCAGCCGGGAAGCCCGGGCGGCACTGGACTATATTAAAGTTGATTATGAAGAATTGCCCCCCCTGACTTCGCCCCAAGACTCCCTGGCGCCGGGGGCGCCGGCCCTGCACCCCAAAGGTAATTTATTAAGCGAAACGGTGGTCAAAAAAGGTGACGCTGAGGCAGCCTTAAAGTCCTGCGCCCACGTGGTAACCAATACTTATACCACGCCCTTTACGGAACACGCCTTCCTGGAGCCGGAGAGCGCCCTGGCAGTACCGGAAGACGGCGGCCTGACGATATACACCAGCACCCAGGGCGTTTACGAGATCCATACCCAGCTGGTTTCTCTCCTGAACCTACCACCGGAAAAGGTACGGGTTGTTAACAGGTGTGTCGGCGGCGCTTTTGGCGGCAAAGAGGACCTGAGCGTCCAGCACCATGCCGCCCTGCTGGCTTGGGCAACGCAGAAACCGGTGAAGCTCACCTGGACCCGGCGGGAAAGTATCCTCTGCCACCCCAAGCGTCATGCCATGACCATTACCATGACCACCGGCTGTGACGCGGAAGGTAACCTGGTAGCCCTGGTGGCCGACCTGGTGGCCGATACCGGCGCCTATGCTTCCCTGGGGGCCCAGGTGCTGGAGCGGGCCTGCACCCACGCTACCGGCCCCTACCGTATCCCCAACGTGACCATCCGCGGCCGGGCCGTCTATACCAATAACCCGCCGGCCGGGGCCTTCCGCGGTTTTGGGGTGCCCCAGTCCAACTTTGCCATGGAGAGCCAGCTGAACCTCCTGGCAACTGCTACCGGCCTTTCCCCCTGGCAGATCCGCTGGCAGAACGCCCTGGAACCGGGCGACACCCTGGGCACCAGGCAGGTAGTCAGTGCCGACATCGGCCTGAAAGATACCCTGCTGGCCGTCAAGGAAGCCTTTGAAAGCAGCCCCTGCGCCGGCATTGCCTGCGGCTTTAAAAATGTCGGCCTCGGTGTTGGTACCCGGGATGTCGGCCGGGCCAATCTGGCGGTTGCAGGGGGACGGGTGAAAATCTATTCCGGGGCGGCCTGCATGGGCCAGGGTTTGGAGGCGGTCCTCATCCAGATTGTCGCCGAGACTACCGGCCTGCCGGCAACGCTCATTGACTGCGTCCTTGCCGATACGGCCCGGACTCCCGATGCCGGCTGCACGACGGCTTCCCGCCAGAGCCTCTTTACCGGGGAAGCAACCCGCCGGGCGGCGGCGGCTCTGGCGGAAGCCTTAAAAGGCCATACCCTTGCCGGCCTGGAGGGCCGGGTTTTCCAGGGAGAATTCTACGGCGCCACTGATCCAGTTAATTCAACCAAGGAGCACCCTGTGACCCATGTCGGCTACAGCTATGCCACCCAGGTAGTCATCCTGGATGAGGAGGGCCGGGTGGCTAAAGTAGTGGCTGCCTATGATGTGGGCCGGGCCATTAACCCCTTAAACCTGGAAGGCCAGATTGAAGGGGGCATTGTCATGGGCCTGGGATATGCCCTGACGGAAGACTTCCCGCTCCAGGACGGTATCCCCGCGCGCCAGACTCTCGGCAGGCTGGGGCTCTTGCGGAGCCACCAGGTACCGCAGATGGAGGTGCACCTGATTGAAAAGGGCGGCACTCCCTATGCCTATGGCGCCAAGGGCATTGGCGAGCTGGCGACCATTCCCACTGCGGCGGCCGTCGCCGGCGCCTACTACCGCCGCGACGGCAAATTACGCCTGAGGTTGCCCCTGGAAGGAACGCCGTATAGAAGGAGATGACCTACGTGACCAACATTACCCAGTTACGCTGCATTAATTGCAGCCGGACTTATCAGCCCCGGCCCGGCTTTTATACCTGCCCCATCTGCGGGTCAACTGACGGTATCTTAGACGTGGAATACGATTATGACTATATCAACAAATATATTTCTAAAAAGAGCCTGGCCGGAAACAGGGAGCCTTCTATGTGGCGCTACCGTCCTTTCCTGCCAGTGGCCCAGGAGGGACCCCTGCCGCCTTTAAGGGTGGGCTGGAGCCCCCTCTACCGGTCCGGGAGACTGGGGGCCGAGCTGGGTTTAAAGGAATTATACATCAAAGATGATGGGATTAATCCCACTGGCTCACTGAAGGACCGGCCCTCGGCCGTGGCCGTGGCCCGGGCCCTGGCCGAAGGGGCCGGGGTGGTGGCCTGTTCTTCCACCGGCAATGCCGCTTCCTCCCTGGCGGGGGCCGCGGCTTCCGTGGGCCTGAAGGCTGTAATCTTTGTCCCCGGCCGCGCGCCCCAGGGCAAGGTGGCCCAGCTATTAATCTTCGGGGCTACGGTCATCAGTGTCCAGGGCTCCTATGAAGACGCCTTTCGCCTGTCGGCTGCGGCTATAGAGGAGCACGGCTGGTATAACCGCAATGCTGCCATTAACCCCTACCTGGTGGAAGGTAAGAAAACGGCCTGCCTGGAGGTGGCCGAACAGCTGCAATGGGAAGTACCCGACTGGGTAGTACTCTCGGTGGGCGATGGCTGCACCATGGCCGGGGCCTGGAAGGCCTGGGTGGACCTGAAAAAAGCCGGCTGGATTGAGAAGCTGCCGCGGATGCTGGGGGTCCAGGCCGAAGGCTGCTGTCCCATTACCCGTGCCTTCCGGGAGGGCACCAGGGTACGTCCTATGGAAGAAAATACCCTGGCAGACAGCATTGCCGTCGGCGTACCCCGCAATCCCGAAAAAGCCCTGCGGGCCGTTCGCGATTCCCGTGGGACTATGATTAATGTTAGCGATGAAGAAATACTGGCGGCCATGCGGGTCCTGGGCCGGACCAGCGGCGTTTTCGGTGAACCGGCGGGGGTGGCCGGCACGGCCGGGCTCATCAAAGCCGTCCGGGAAGGGATTATTAAGCCGGAGGAAAGGGTAGTCGTTCTGGTAACCGGTAATGGCCTCAAAGACGTGGCCAATGCCATCAAAGCTGCCGGGGAACCCATCCGGGTGGCACCCTCCCTGGAGGCCCTGCATAAAGCACTAGGGGATTTAAAATTGCCCAATTATGGGTGGGGATATGTCCCGGAGCCGCGATTAGCGGAGCGCCGGTAACAGAACAGGCGAGGTGAGGTAACCGTTGCCGCTGCCGAGGACGCCTGAGCGTGCCTTGGCGAGGAATACTGCATGACCTCATAGAAGGATCTAGGCCAGCGGAGCAGGAAGCCTTTTCATTGGCAATCCGCAGGCGGCGAGCAACGGTCCGAACCGAGCCGTAGTTCTGTCGGCGCGGAGCTTCTGAGCGGCGCAGGGACATATCCCCACCAGAAGGCACATTTCTGGCAGAACCCTACTTTTGGGGGAGGGGTTAAAGTGGACCTTTTGCTGAAGGGCGGGTGGGTTGTCACCGCCGCACGGGTAGAACAGGCCGACGTGGCCATTAAGGGAGAAAAGATTGCTGCCGTAGGCCCGGACCTGGCTGCTCCAGGAGCGGTGGTCCGGGATGTAACCGGTAAATATATCCTACCCGGAGCCATCGATGCCCACGTCCATTACCAGATGCCCATCGGCGACCTGCTGACGGCCGACGACTGGTTTACCGGGACGCGGCTGGCTGCCTGCGGTGGCGTCACTACCGTCATCGATTATGCCGAGCCCGCAAGCCCTGGAGAATCTCTTACGGAGGCCCTGACCAAGCGCCTGGAGGAAGCCACGGACCAGGCCTGCGTAGATTACGGCCTACACCAGGTGGTCATGCCCGGCCAGGAGGAAGACGAAGCGGAGCTAAGGGCTGTAGTCGAAAAGGGTGTCACCAGCTTCAAGGTTTTTACCACTTATGCCCAGCGCTTGAGCCTGGCTGCCATCGGCCGCCTGCTCAGACAGGCCCCCCGGCTGGGTGCCCTGGTTACGGTTCACTGTGAGGATCATGAAATAATTACGGCTAAGAGGGAAGAGTTAATCGCCGCCGGTCAGACGGACCCGGCCTACCATGCCGCCAGCCGGCCTGCAGAAGCAGAGGTCAAAGCCATCCGGGACGTTATTGCCCTGGCCAGGGAAGCCGGCGCCCCGGTTTATATCGTTCACGTCTCTACCGGCGAGGGAGCGGAAGCTATTGCTGACGCCCGCAGCAAAGGCCAGCAGGTCTACGGCGAAACCTGCCCTCACTACCTGCTTCTTACGGAGTCTCAATATACCGGGCCGGACAGCCGCCTTTTCCTGATGTGCCCTCCTCTACGGACGGCGGCCGACAATGACCTCCTCTGGCGGCACCTGGCTGGTGGGGCCCTCCAGGTGGTGGCTACCGATCACTGCAGCTACAGCCGGGAACAGAAGGCTGCCGGCACGGCTTTTTATAACACCCCCTCCGGGGTACCTGGAACAGAAACTTTATTACCCCTTCTTTATTCCTACGGCGTTCGTAATGGCTGGCTGACCCTGCCCCAGCTGGTCCAGGTGCTGGCCACCAACCCGGCCCGCCTTTTCGGCCTCTACCCGCGCAAGGGAAGCCTCAAGCCGGGGAGTGACGCCGACCTGGTAGTTTTTGATCCTCGCAGGCAGGTTACCCTGACGGCGGCAGACCTCCATTCGGCGGCTGGCTATACTGTCTTTGAAGGTTTTAACCTCCAGGGTTACCTGGAAGCAACCTACTTGCGGGGGCGGCTGATTTACGACCGGGGACGCTTCCTGGGCCAGGCCGGCCAGGGCCAGTTCATTCCCGGCCGGATTGCGACCACATAAATTTTCTTAGTTTACCACGGTACCCAGCAGCACCCTCAAAAGTAAACACGGGCTCAAGGTGGGGCACATTGAGCAAGCGGGCTAGGGAGAGGGTGCCCACGTTAAGCAAGTGGGTAGCAATGGCAGGGTCTGGTTATAAGACTAAATGTTTTTTGGACCCAATTTGTTCTTTAGCAGGATTTTATTAAAAAAAGTTGAATTAGATTAAATGTGGCTTAATTATGAAGGTGTTATATTGCCGGGTCGGTTTACCGCGCCACTGTGGTTGGGGACCGATGGTTATATCAATAAAGGGATAGCTGGTAGGTCCTGTAAGGTCCTGCTGGTGATATAAATTAACTAATACATTCCAATATGGAGGGAATAACATGAAGACCGATTTACGCGGTAAGCACTTGATTACCTTGCAGGAATGGACTAAAGAAGAAATCGACACGTTGTTAGACATCGCCTTTGATCTCAAAAGGCGGAAAGCCCTGGGCGAAAAACATCGCCTTCTCGAGGATAAAACCTTTTATATGCTCTTCTTTGAAAACTCCACCCGTACCCGCAACGCTTTCGAAACCGGTATGACCCAACTAGGCGGACATGCCATTTTCTTGACTCCCTCGGCTACCCAGATTGGCCATGGAGAGACGGCTAAGGATACGGTAGAAGTTTTAAGCCGCTTTGGTGATGGTATAGGTATACGTTACTGCACTTACAAAGAAGGAAACGCCTATATGCGGGAACTGGCCAAACACTCCCGCATTCCCGTTATCAACATGCAGTGCGACTTGTACCACCCCACCCAGGCCCTTGCGGATATAATGACCATCCAGGAAAAGTTCGGTAAAAACACGCGAGGCCTCAATTTCACCATTAGCTGGACTTACGCACCTAACTATATACGGCCCCTGTCTATGCCCCAATCCCTCATCCTCCTCATGAGCCGTTTTGGGATGAATGTAACCTTGGCCCACCCGCCCGAGTTCCATTTATTGCCGGATATTGTGGAACAGGCCAGGAAAAATGCGGAAGAAAATGGCGTCAAATTTAACATTGTCCATGATATGGACGAAGCCTGTAAAGATGCCCATATTATTTATGCCAAGAGCTGGGGTCCCATTGCCTATACCGGCAGCAGGGAGGAAGGTCTAGATCTGATTGAAAAATATAATGGGTGGGTAATGGATGGCCGCCGCATGAAGCTCGGCCATAAGGATGCCATCTACATGCATTGCATGCCGGCCGACCGGGGCGTTGAAGTAACAGAAGAGGTTATGGATGGCCCGCAATCGGTAATCTACGACGAGGCCGAAAACCGCCTGCACACCATCAAGGCCATCCTGGCGGCCACAATGAGGTAAAGGTTGACCTGTTGGCAGTTGACTATAATAACCTCGTAAGCAGTGGCTCTTACCTGGCAACAAAGCCGCCTTTCTTCAAGACAGAAGAGAGGCGGCTTTTTACTTATTTTGCCGATCTTTGCCGCTAAGTTCATAAGAGGCTATATCAGGTGAGATGAATATCCAGAAGCTGGCCGGCCTTACTTTAGCACCTTAAAGGTCACATAATCGCCATAGGTAAAGAAGGGCTGCAAGACCTGCGGATTCCTTTGCGCCCAACGGTAATAGGCTGAAGTAGTTGTTGTCAAGAAGTACTGGCTATCCCTGGCACGTAGTTGAGCCAGCATATCCGCTTCCGAAGTAGCAATGACGCGGTAGACCTGGTTTTCCAGGCGGGGGCCAAAGAGCAGGTAGGGGAAGGCTGTTTCCGTAAAGGCAATGCGCGAACCCGGAGGTACCCGGTCAACCCAGGCTAACTCATCGCCCCAGGGCGTTATCTGGAAAAAGGTACGCTGCTCCGGGGGCAGGGCCAGGAAGCGGCCGATTACCTGGGGCGTAAAGTAACCGTGGGTTAAACTACCGGCCAGGGATATGAGGACCAGGGCCAGGGTAGCGGCCCGTAAAGGTCGTGCCCAGAAGCCTGGTAGCCTCTCCTCCAGGTAAGCCAGGCTCAAAGTCCCGGCGGCGACAATGAAGATGGTATAGCGGGTCCACCAGTTGGAGGGCTGCAGCCAGAAAAGCAGGATCAGGGGCAGGAGGAGGAGAAGGAGGTGCCGGTGACCCCGGGCCAGGGCCAGGATAAGGGTTACGGCCAGGGCCGGGAGTTCCAGGTAGAGCCACTGGGGGCCGAATCCCCCCAGGCGCTGGTCGAAGGTATAGGGACCGCTGGTTTCCTGCCAGGAGCGCAGCAACTGCTGCCAGGCCGGCAGGCCTGCCAGTTCGGGGGGCGTATTTTTGACCATGACCAGCTCGGCCACGCTGCCCTGGCCTGGCCAGAGGGTATACCCCAGCACTTTAAACGTAAAAGGGAAAAGGGGATTGCCGTAGGCCAGCCAGTTGCGCAGGTACCAGAAACTGCCCCACAGGAGCAGGGCTCCGGTAAAGATAACCAGGGAAGGGAGCAGGGATTGCCTGAAAGGGTGGTTAGTTGCCCGCCTGGCCACCCAGTTTCCGGCGATGATTAAGAGAAAAATTACAGCCACATAGGGGGCGGCCGAAGCCTTCATCCCGAAGGTCAGGCCGCTGGCCAGGGCGGCCAGGAGTAAATAGACGCGCCGCGGGTAATGGCAATAGCGGTAAGCAAAGTAAAAAGCCACCAGGAACATGGCCGCAAAGGCGACATCTACATAGCAGGTCTTGCTCTGGACTAGGACAATGGGCGTCAGGAAAAAAAGGCAGGCAGCTACGGCGCTATTGGCCTGCTGCAAGCCTGTTTCTCGCCCCAGGGCGTAGACGGCCAGGCCCCCGGCCAGGGCGAAAGGTAGCTGGGTAAGGTCGACCAGCAGGTCGCTGCCTGAAAACAACATATTCCAGGCAAAGATGAGTTCGGTGTTCATGGGGTAGACGTTGGCCCAGAGGGTATAGGGGCTTAAAACGATTCGGCCGCTCTGGAGCCAGGTGGCCACTGCCGTCAGGTGGTAGTAGAGGCTGTCCCAGGCATAGGGCGGGAACAGGTATCCCAGGAATATCAGCCACGCCGTTTCCAGGAAGGCCAGGAACAGTAAAAACCTGGCCCAGAAATTATGGTGCCAGCTGACATCAGGCCGGGGAATTGGTGCCCGGTTGGAACCGGGAAAGAGGTGCCCTAGCAGGATAGCCGCAGCCAGCAAAATTAAATTTAATACCAGCAGGGTAGTAATTGTCAGGCGTAATACGGTACCGGCCAGGAGCATGGTGAAGACAATTTGCCCCGTCGCCAGGGTAAAAATGGCCAGGAACTTTTCAGCGGGGACCAGTCCCCGCCGGCGGGTCAAAAAAAAGGCCGTGAGAAGAACTATTAAATTGCCGCTAGTGAAGGCCAGCCAGTGCAAAATACCAGCTCCCTGGTCGCCACTTTTCTTTTATCGCTGTCACGGTAATCTCCCCACAAGTATCAGGGGCTTTGCATCCTTTATAACCAGTACAGGATGACAAAGCAACTGGCCGCCCAGAGGAGGATGGTGGCTGCCAGGGACTTATCTTTGAGGACCAGGCTTTCCGGCTCGCCGCCGCCCTGGCGGCGGTAGGTCAGGTACAGGTAGCGGCAGATGCCAAAGAGCACCAGGGGAACGGTATACATCAACTGGGGTCGGGCGGCGCCGATAAAGGTATAAATGGCATAGACGACGACGGTAGCAGAAGTTACAGTCGCAATCAACTGGTCCAGGAGACCCAGGGAATACTCGGCCAGGATCCCCCGGTGGGCGGCAGCGTTGTCCAGGAGGACCAGTTCATGGCGGCGTTTACATAAAGCCAGGAAAAGGGCCAGGAGAATAACGGCAATGAGCAGCCAGGCCGAAATCGGCACCATAATGGCCGCCGCGCCGGCCGCCACCCGCAGGACAAAACCCAGGGCGACGATAAAGACATCAATGAGGACCATTTGTTTTAAATAAAAGGAATAGGCCAGGGTCTGGAGGGCATAGGTGAGGCTAATAAGGCCTACCTGCCAGCTTAAGGCAAAAGCCCAGGTGAGGCTGCCGGCCAGGAGGATGGCGGCTGCCGTCGCTGCCGGGAGGGGGGGCAGCAGGCCGGCGGCAATGGGACGGTGCTTTTTGCGGGGGTGGCAGCGATCCCTTTCCCGGTCCATGAGGTCATTGACCAGGTAGGTGCCACCCGAGAGAAGACAAAAGATAACAAACACCTGGATGGTGCGTACTAGGAGGGGGATGTCCAGCAGGTGGCGAGAAAAAAGGATGGCGGCGAAGACAAAGGCATTTTTCGTCCACTGTTTGGGCCGCAGGCTCAATAAGAGATAGCGCCAGAAATAGCGACTAGTTATAGCCTCAGCCCGGCCGGAGGTTTCCAGTAAACTCATGTCCCCGTTGACCTCCACATCTGTTTTCTGTTGACATTCCTTACCTATTTTACCCTAACTTACTCCAGCATAACAATAGCCAGCCGGGCAAGGACAAAAAATTAAGGCTGTTGCCCTCCGGTAACAGCCTTAGAAACTCAACTTTTTTAACCCTGGTAATGATAATCAACCCATTACTCTATTCTTTACGGCTGGGATAACGAGGGGCATGGTAATAATCATGGTCAGGATAAACACCCATACTGCGCCGCCGGCTCGGGCCACAAGGGTATAAGTTTTCCCTGTCAGGAAGGTGAGTACCAGGAAAAGGAGGGCCATCCCCAGGGAAATACCTGTATAGATTATCCCAGCCTGCCGGGCGGCTTTTGTTTCGAGATCAGTCATAATTTCTCACCTCATGATAATTTTGCGCCGGGAGTCCTCTTGCTAGATGAAAACGTAAGTTTGGCAGACTTTAATCCGGAACCGGTATAGCCAGTTCCTACAAGTCTCCAACCTCCACTTCCCACCTCCATATTAACCAGCCTGGGGCGCCCGTCGCCCCTCGGGGGCAGCTTAATCCCGCTCCTGGCGGAGGGAGGGCTGGAAGCGTTTGAGGGTAAGGGTATTCATGGTCACAGAGACAGAACTCAATGCCATGAAGAAGGCGGCCAGTTCGGGGCTGACGATCAGCCCGGTGATGGGATAGAGGATGCCGGCGGCAATGGGGATACCCAGGGTATTGTATAAGAAGGCCCAGACCAGGTTTTCTTTGATCTTGCGCATGGTGGCGCGGCCGATCTCAATGGCCCCTACCACATCGCGAATGTCGTCCTTGATCAGGATAATGTCCCCTGTCTCCTTGGCCACGTCGGTACCGGAGCCGATGGCAATGCCCACATCGGCCTGGGCCAGGGCCGGAGCGTCGTTGATGCCGTCACCCACCATGGCTACTTTGAGGCCGCGGTCCTGAAGCTTCTTCACTTCCTCGGCTTTGTCCTGGGGCAGTACCTCGGCCAGGACGGTCTTGATGCCGACCTGGCGGGCAATGGCCGCAGCCGTCCGCCGGTTATCACCGGTGATCATGGCCACCTGGATACCCATCCTGTGCAGGCGTTCGATGGCAACCTTTGCGTGCTCTTTTAAAGTGTCGGCCACGGCGATGATGCCGGCGGCCCTACCGTCCACGGCCATCAGCATGGCTGTTTTACCTTCCTCTTCAAGCTGTTCCATCTGTCCTGCCAGGTCCCCTATGGCGATGTTACGCTGCTGCATCAGCCGGCGGTTGCCCAGCAGGATCTCCCGGCCCTGGTAGGTGGCCCGGACACCCTGGCCCGGGATGGCTGCAAAGTCCTGTACTTCCTCGATGGCCAGGCCTTCCTCCCTGGCGCCGCGGACAATGGCCTCGCCTAAAGGATGTTCGGAAGGTTTTTCCGCCATGGCGGCCAGTCGCAGGATTTCTCTTTGCTCAAAACCCGGGGCGGCAATCACATCGGTGACCGAGGGTTCGCCTCTGGTCAGGGTTCCCGTTTTATCAAAGACAATGGCATTGAGCTTGCTGCTCGCCTCCACCGCATCGGCGCCCTTAAAGAGGATACCGTTCTCGGCCCCTTTGCCCGTCCCGGCCATGACGGCGCTGGGAGTGGCCAGGCCCAGGGCACAGGGACAGGAAATGACCAGGGTGGTTACCGATAACAGGAGGGCGAAACCGAAGACACCTACCTCGGCCAGGCTGTAGGGTGAAAGGATAAAGCGACTGTCCGGCCGGAAAAAGGCATCGTAGCCAATAAAGAACCAGAACAAAAAGACTACCAGGGCCAGGATGTGGACGCCGGCGATGAAGTGGCCGGCCACGAAGTCGGCCAGTTTTTGAATGGGGGCCTTGGAAGCCTGGGCCTCCTCCACCATCTTGATGATCTGGGCTAAAGCTGTTTCGCTCCCCACCCGGGTGGCCCGGAACTTGAAGGAACCGGTCTTATTGATGGTCGCCCCCACCACCTGGGCTCCGGGACGTTTTTCCACCGGGATGCTCTCGCCAGTAAGCATGGATTCATCTACGGCCGAATAACCCTCGATAACTTCCCCGTCCACCGGGATGCTTTCGCCGGGGCGGACCACCACAATGTCCCCTACCTCAACTTCATCGGCAGCAATCTCCATCTCCTGGCCGTCCCGGATAACCCGGGCGGTTCTGGCCTGCAGGCTCATGAGCTTACGGATGGCCTCGGAAGTACGGCCGCGGGTAATAGCCTCCAGGTAACGACCCAGGACGATAAAGGCGGTGAGCAATGCGGCGGACTCGAAGAAAGTGGCCCCGCGCCCACCAAAACCGGCCTCAGGCCAGAGGGTATTGATGGTAGCGATGATATAGGCTGCCCCAATACCCGTCGCATAGAGGAGGTTCATATCTGTAGTTCCGCGTTTAAGGCCGTTCCAGCTATGGACGAAAAACTGCCAGCCGGGGATAAAGGTGACCGGTGTGGTTAAAGCCCACAGCACATACACGTTTCCGAGCCATTCTGGTACAAAGTAGGGGAAAATCCACATGTCCCGGAACATGCCGATCATTACTAAAGTGGCCAAGGGCCAGGCAATCCACATATTACGGCGCTGGTATCGGATTTCTTTCTCCCGGGCCTCTTTCTCCTGGTCCAGGGCCTCTTGACCCGTTAGCTTTTCCGTTGCCTCATAGCCCAGGGCATTGATTTCCTTTTTAATGCGTGCCTTGTCTACGGTCCCAGGGTAGAACCGGATTCTCGCCGATTCCGCCGGCAGGTTCACTACTACCGAAGTGACGCCGGGCAGAGCTTTAACGGCTTTTTCCACCTTGGCCACACAGGCGGCACAACTCATCCCCCTTACCGTCAGGAGAACTTCCTCTTCCGGTACCTCATAGCCGATCTCCTGGATGGTCTTGGCCATTTGGGGCACGCCGACCTGCTCCGGGAAATATTCCACTGTGGCCTTCCCGGCAACCAGGTTGACGCGGGCGTCAGCTACGCCCGCCATATTTTTCAGAGCCTTTTCCACTTTGGCCACGCAGGACGCACAGCTCATACCCATAATGGGCAAATTTACCTGGGCCAGGCCGCTCTTTTCGCTGGCAGGCACCATCTTTCACCTCCGGGTAAGTAATTATCAACTTCTACCTTGCCCTTTCCCTGCCAATTTTATAAACGGGTGTACCATTCCAGAGGTACAATAGTCTCTTTCCCGTACAGGTCGGTGGCCGGGCCAACATTTTAAACTACCCCCCACCCGTATATCTTTACCTCGATTATATTTTACTGGCCACATGCTGTCAATGAACTTCACAAAAACTACAAAATTTATTCCTGGCCTTTCCTGGAAGTTGCCCGGGGCATTTTAAAAAGCCTTCCCCTCCTGTAGGGGAGGGGAAGGCCAGCTCCTTGGTTTCAACTAACGGGCAGTTTAACGTCATGCCCGGGACTAAATTCAGCAACCTTCTTTGCAATGGGCAACGGCCCTCAGCATCCAGCGCTTCCTGGTCAATTTTGATCCCTCCTCGCTGTATAAGTCTGTAATAGAATTCTACCAGAGCACCTTTTATCCTGTCTACAAGTTTTCCGATGCAGCGCTATTACGGCCCCAGGCTATAAAAGGCTGCCAGGGACAGGCCAAGCAGTAAAACCAGGACTAAAAGTTGCCCCGTAAGTCTGTCTTCTATAGTTGCTCCCACGCCCCGGAGTTCGGCTGTGGTAGCCGCCCCGGGAGCGCCGGAGTTTGCCCGCGGCCCTGGGCGTAGCTTCAGGATTATACCGGCCAGGGCGGCGACAATGATAAAGGCCAGGCTGGCCACGTGAGCCACCGAGAAGGGACCCCAAACTGGCGGGTTGTAACGGACAAACTCTACTATTCCCCTGATGGTAGCATAGAGGATAATAAAGCGGATAAAGAGCTGGCCGTCGTAAGCGACATTTTTCCTCCGCCGCCAGAGGTAGAAGAAAAGAAGGTAGTCGAGGATGAACTCATAGACCTGGGCCGGGTGGAGCAGTTGCCCGTTGACCATAACTCCCCAGGGCCAGGCGTTGGCCATGGGACGGCCGAAGACGTCACATCCCACCCGGCCAATAGCTATCCCTAAGGCCAGCCCCGGTGCTACGGTATCAGCCAGGCGCCAGAAGGGCAGCCGGTAACGCCGGGTAAAAATAAGGCCCGCTAGTATTCCCCCGATAATTGCCCCGTGGATGGAAAGGCCGCCATCTTGGAGGTGGAAGAATTGTAAGGGGTTTTGCCAGAAGTATGCCGGGCCGGCAACAACTACATAGCCGACCCGGGCCCCGAAAATGCCTAAAATAAGGGCCCATAAAGTAAAATCAAGTACCTTATCTTCGTTTAAACCTTTCCGCCTGGCCTCCCGTAAAATGATAAAGATGGCTGCCAGGATGCCCAGGGCGATCATAAAACCGAAAGTGTTTACTGGTAGTGGTCCTAGATAAAAAAGTACCCGCCGCACCGTATTACTCCTTTCTCATGCCTGGGTCTTTTACTTACCGGCCTAAGATTTTATATGCTACTTTCTACAAATCCCTGCTTTATAAAGTTGTTTGAATACCTACCCCTTACGGGTAAAAATGCTACTTCGATTATATTTTCCCGGCCACCCGGCGTCAACGAACTTTTATGAAGATATTATGAAGAAAAAAAGAAGGAAGATTGAAAGATGACCTCCTTGTTGTAAAATTTTTATGCCCGGCATACCGCTGTAATCCGGGTCGGGATAACCAGGGTAGGATGTAAAAGCTCGGGAAGAGGGAAAACTTCACCTTTTCTTTATACTTTCAGCACAGATTGCTAACATTTTTCTTCCATAATGAGGACAGGGAAACTAACAAGGAGGAACTAAAAACAGGAAGTGGGGGATGAAATGATTTACGGCAAGAACCCGGGCTTAAAGTCGTTTCTGGTCGGGCTGATAGCAGCCCTGGCCCTGGTGGCCTTTTATTTCTTCCTGGTTAGCCTCAGCTCTCGTTCATGGCGGCACAGCCTTGATCTGTTAAGCCAGGATCGTTTTTATGTTTTGGCCATTGCGGCCGGTTTTGGAACCCAGGTAGGCCTTTATAGTTATATCCGGCGCTGGCAAAAATTTAGCCGGGCGGGCAGCGCCGGTGCTGTGGCTGCTTCGGGTACCGGGACCTCGACGGTTTCCATGGTGGCCTGCTGCCTGCACCATTTGGGAGAGTTGTTGCCTGTTATCGGCGCTTCAGGTTTCGCCATATTCCTGGAACGATACCGGTACCCAGTCATGTGGTTGGGTATAACCATCAATTTGCTGGGCATTTATCTCATGCTGCGCCTCATAGCCACAAATAACATCTGGCCCTCCAGGGTGCTGAAAAAATAATGATAGCTTACTTAAAGTGAAGGGAAGATTGGCAATGCCGAAAAATAAAGGCCGTTTCTTGATAATCCTCTCCAGTTTATTTATCCTGATGGCAGTCATCCTTACCGGCTGTGGTGATTCCCGCTTCCAGAAGGACAGGGGGGCAGTTGTTCTCCCGGAAAATTCCGGGGGAGCCAGGGCAGGAGAAGAAGTTAATACCAGAAAATCTTCGCTTCCGGCGACAGCCCCACAGAGCAAACAGGAGTCCAACCCGGGCCAGAAACAAAAGCCCTCAGACAGCCAGGTGCCGGTGGTGCGCCGGCCCGCGGAAGCCGGATTTTATGAACGCCAGGATAGCCAGGGCGAGGTTGCTGTTGATGTTATCTGGCTGACACCGGAATACCTGCAGGCCCGTGGTCTGAAAATGACTCCGGAACAGGAGCAGGATCTATCTGCGAACCTGGTATTTAACCTGGCCTTGACCACCCATTCAGGCGATTTACGGGACTTTGACTTTGCCGAGGCTATACGCTTAAAGGTCAACGGCCGCGATGCCGGACCGGGTAGCTGGGAATTTGTCAACCGGGACGGCCACCACCCGGAAGGCATGATACGTTTTATGGCCCCTGGAAATGAACCCCCCAGGGAGCTAACTTTAAGCATTAATAACCTCAGCGGGGTGCCGGTACGGGAGTTTAAGTGGCAATTATAATTTGCTGGATCAGCAGGCGTCATACTTGCATGCGCCTGCTTTTTTTGGTTTAAAAAACCGGCTTGGTACCTGCAAGACTAAATTAATATGAGAAATTTATACCGGAATACTTGACATTATTAGAGGCAAGAAAGTATAATAATGGCGAAAATGAAAATCGTTATCAACATGGAGGTGCTTCGCAAGTAACCTGAAATTCTAAACATGAGCTATTAAAGCCTTGAAAGTAATTACGAAGGGGATAAAGATGTAATATTAATGAGAATGAATATTAATATCGCAAGGCTTAAAGGCTTGCGAGCGGGGGACAAGGCACCGGGAAGTTGAATTATTCCCGGAAGCAACACTTCTCTGGAGGAGGGAACGGAATGTCACGTAAAGTTATATTGGTCCTACTAATACTATTTGTAATTATCCTCGCCTGGCAGGAGACGAGCCAGGCGGCAACGTCATGGGAAAAGGTGGTCGATAAGATTGAGGGTATCCTGCGGCAATCCCTCAATACCTATCGCCAGGGAGATGCGGAGAAGGCCAGAGGCCTGGTTAATGAGGCTTATTTTGGATTCTTTGAAAAGGAAGGCCTGGAAAGGGCCATCCTTTCCAAACATTCTAGCAATCGTGCCGCCCTGCTCGAGTATAAGTTCAGCAACATAAAAAAGCTCATGGGCAACCAGGTGCCTGTACCCGAGGTCGAACAGGCCATAACCGAACTGACCGGCATGCTGCGGGAAGATGCTGCCCGTCTGGACGGGCCGCAGCAACAAAACCCTCTTGAGAACTTTCTTTCTTCCTTCCTCATTTTAGTGCGCGAAGGCTTTGAAGCCATCCTGATCCTGGGGGCCATAGTCGCCTACCTGGTTAAGAGCGGCAACCAGCGCCGGATCCCTACGATTTATTACAGTGCTGGCCTGGCCGTGCTGGCCAGTATCGTCACGGCCATCGTACTGCAACTGGTTCTCCGCTTGAGCGGCGCCAGCAACGAGATCCTGGAAGGGGCGACCATGCTGCTGGCGGCCATCGTCCTCTTCGCGGTTAGCCACTGGATGGTGGGTAAGGCCGAGGCAAAGTCCTGGCAGCGTTATATTGAAGATAAAGTCCAGGGGTCTTTAAGCAGCGGTAGTGCCCTGGCCCTGGGGGCGGCAGCCTTCCTGGCCGTCTACCGCGAAGGGGCGGAAACCGTTCTCTTCTACCAGGCCCTGCTGAACAACGCTGCTGGTGCCGCGGGCCTTGTCTGGCTGGGGTTTGCGGCGGGAATCCTGGCCCTGGCTGCCATCTTCCTGCTGGTGCGCTATGGCAGTTTGAAAATACCTTTAAAGCCTTTCTTCCTGGGCACCAGCCTCCTGCTTTACTATTTAGCATTCGTTTTTGCCGGCGATGGAGTGAAAGCATTGCAGGAAGCCGGTGTTGCCGGAGCTACGCCTGTACCGGGGCTGCCGGCCATAGATTTCCTGGGTATTTACCCCACCTGGGAGACCCTATTGCCCCAATTCATACTCCTGGCCGCGGCAGCATTGGGGGTGATCTGCCAGCGGCGGCAGGCCCTGGCTGGCCGTTCCGGCCATACCCCTTCAGCGAACCCATGAAAAATGTTTTTGACCGGGGTAAGTCACTTGACTTTGTTGTCAAAACCGTTACCTGAAGGCATAGAAGTTTCCGGGGTTGTACTGGCGGACCAGGTTGAAAGCTTAGACTGGCAGGCACGTCAAGCCGAATTTGCCTGCACAGCTCCGGTAGGCGTGAGCGCAGGAGTTCTTGCGAAAATCAAGGTGTTAATTTCTTAAAAAGGCAATTTAACCTTGGTTAAGTCAACTACTTTTTAAATGCGATAGTTTGTTTTTACCTGTGCCCGCGGGGAGAGCCAGCGCCTGTTCCAGGTCGGCCTGCAGGTCTTCCGCCTCCTCCAGACCCACCGAGAGCCGCACCAGGTCGGGGGTGATCCCCAGTTCGCGCTTTAGCTCTCCCGGCAGGCTGCCGTGGGACATGGTGGCCGGCAGGGAGATAATGCTTTCCACCGCCCCCAGGCTAGACCCAATTACCGGCAGGCGGACATTGTTAATGACCTGGCGGGCCAGTTCCGGCGTGGAGAGGCGGAAGGACAGTACGCCCCCGGCGCCGCCGGCCTGGCGGAAGTGCGTCTCCCGGCCCGGGTGCCCCTCCAGGCCGGGGTAGTAGACGACCTTCACCTGCGGCTGTTTGCGTAACCATCCTGCCAGTACAGTCGCTGTTTGTTGCTGCTGGAGCAGGCGTACCTTTAAGGTCTTGAGGCCCCGTAAAATCAGCCAGCACTCATGGGGCGCCAGGACTGCTCCCAGGGTGTTCTGTAACAAAGCCAGCTCACGGCCCAGCCCGGCATCCCGGGTGACGGCTAGGCCGGCCAGGCAGTCGCTGTGGCCCCCCAGGTATTTGGTGGCGCTGTGGACGACGATGTCAATTCCCAGCTCCAGAGGTCGCTGGAAATAGGGAGTCATGAAGGTATTGTCGGCTATGGTTATCAAGCCGTGTTCCCTGGCCAGGGCGGCGGCCCTGGCCAGGTCGGTAATTTTCATTAACGGGTTGGAGGGGGTTTCGAGGTAAAGCCCTTTAGTAGAAGGCCGGATCTGGGCCGCCACCTTCTCCAGGTCCGTAGTATCGACAAAAGTGATATCCAGGCCAAAGCGCCGGAAGACCCTGGTCAGGGCACGGTAGGTGCCGCCGTAAATATCCCGGGATACCAGGAGGTGGTCACCGGTCGCAAAGAGACTCAAAACAGCCGTAATGGCCGCCATGCCGGAAGCGAAAGCAAAGCCGTAATTACCTCCTTCGAGATCGGCGATGGCTTCTTCAAGGGCCCGCCGGGTAGGATTGCTGGAACGGGTGTATTCATATTCGCCCGGCTGGTCCAGGCTCTCCTGGGCAAATACCACGCTCTGGTGGATAGGGATACTGACCCCACCGGTGGCAGAATCCATAGATAAGCGGTGATGGATGAGTCGCGTTCCTCTCTGCATACTTTGTTTACCCCTCTTCTTGAAAGTCCTCGCTTGCCTGGCGGTAATTTTAAACCGCCGCCCAGGGTAAGGTACTTCTTTTCTCGTCCTGGCCGGTAGATTAACAGGCCAGGGCCTGCTCCAGGTCGGCCTTGAGATCGTTCAAATCTTCCAGTCCAACTGATAAACGTAACAAACGATCATTGATGCCCAGTTTAAGACGCATCCCGGCAGGGATTTCGGCATGGGTCTGGCGCTCCGGAAAGGTGATCAGGCTTTCTACCCCACCCAGGCTTTCCGCAAAGGAAATAATTTTTAAGCGCCGTAAAACCTGCTCCACCAGGGCGGCATCCTTGACTTCAAAGGAAAGCATAGCCCCGAACCCGCTGGCCTGTTTCTTACAGATTTCGTGACCGGGATGATCGGGTAGGCCCGGATAATAAACCCTGGTCACCAAGGGGTGTCCGGCCAGCCAGCGGGCCAGCTCTAAAGCGCTGGCCTGGGCCTGCTCCAGGCGTACGGCCAGGGTTTTCAAGCCCCGGATCACCAGCCAGCAATCCTGGGGACCGGGAATAGCGCCGATGGTATTCTGGAAAAAGGCCAGCCTTTCGCTGAGGTCCTCCCGGGCGGCTATCGCTACCCCCATAACCACATCATTGTGGCCGCCTAAATATTTGGTGGCGCTGTGGACCACCAGGTCCGCTCCCAGTTCCAGGGGTCGCTGCAGGTAAGGGGTCATAAAAGTATTATCCACAATAGTCAGCAGGCCCCGCCGGCGGGCCAGGGCGACCACGGCAGCAATATCGGTGATTTTCATTAAGGGGTTGGTAGGTGTCTCCAGGAAGATGCCTTTCGTATTGTTCCTTATAGATGCAGCCAGGCCAGCCAGATCAGTAGTATCTACAAGGGAAAATTCCAGCCCCCAGGGAACCGCTACCTGGTTGAGCAGCCTGTAAGTACCCCCGTATAGATCTTCAGAGACTAGCAGGTGGTCGCCGGGCCGGAAAAGGCAGAGAACGGCGGTAATAGCGGCCATGCCGGAGGCAAAGGCCAGGGCGCGACAGCCTCCCTCCAGCCCGGCCAGGCCTTCTTCCAGGACCTGGCGGGTATGGTTACCCGTCCGGCTGTAGTCAAAACCGGTGCTCTGTCCCAGGGCCGGGTGACGGAAAGTAGCAGACTGGTAGATAGGCGTGCTGATAGCTCCTGTTTTACTATCGTATCCTACTCCCAGCTGGACCAGCTCTGTAGCCAGGCGCATTTTATCCAACTCCCCTCATGACAAAATAAAAGCTCTTCGCAGACGAAGAGCTTTTTTTCAACTCTCATCTGCCAGGAAAATCCTGCAGGAATTGGCACCGTACCTGGGTTCCCACAGGCCGGTTGCCGGGCTTCATCGGGCCAGTCCCTCCGCCAGCTCTTGATAAGAGTTTTTGGCATATTTATTAAGTTATTCAATCGGAATAGATGAGTTTACTATACTACGTTTTAAAAAAGACGTCAAGGGTTTTAGGGCAACATCCCAGGAAGATTTTTTCAAGCACCAGGAGAGCTGCCAGGTTGCCTTTAGCAAGCAGGTAGGAGATGGTGGTGCGGCAGTTAAATTATATTTAATTGTGAAATTGGGTACAAAAGCGGAGTGGAAGCGGAGGGAAAGGGGGGAATAAGGGGGGTGACGCGGGTTAAGTATAATTTAAAAAAAATTGTCTTGACCACCTTTTTGGTCCCTGCTATAATCTAAGATAAACCGATATATTTAGTCGAGATTGGAGGGCTAAGAATGGCCTTAACCAACGAAGAAATAGAACGCTACAGCCGGCAGATTATCCTGAAGAACGTCGGCGGCCGGGGCCAGGAAAAGCTGAAACAGGGGAAAGTGTTGATCGTGGGGGCCGGGGGTCTTGGTTCGCCGGTAGCCTACTACCTGGCGGCTGCCGGCGTAGGTACTGTAGGTATAGTCGATAGCGATAGGGTAGACCTTTCCAATTTACAACGCCAGATTCTCCACAATAGCGACCGCCTGGGACGGCTCAAGGCGGAATCGGCCCGCGAAACCTTGCTGGCCTTAAATCCAGCGCTGACTATAAATACTTACCCGCTGCGTTTAGGTAAAGACAACATTTTAGCTATTATCCGCGACTACGACGTGATTGTCGACGGCGTTGACAACTTTCCCACCCGCTATTTGTTAAACGATGCCTGTGTCATGACTGGAAAAACTATGGTTGAAGGCGGGGTACTGCAATGGGACGGCCTGGTCATGACCATCAAACCCGGCCAGGGTCCCTGTTACCGCTGTATCTTTCCCGACCCACCCCCGCCGGGAGCCGTGCCCAGCTGCCAGGAAGCCGGCGTCATGGGTCCGGTACCGGGGCTCATCGGGGCCATTCAGGCTACCGAGGTAATTAAAATTTTACTTGGGGTTGGGGAAACCCTCACCGGCCGGCTCCTGATCTACAATGCCCTGGAGATGCGCTTCCGGGAAATAAAGGCCGAACGTAACCGTAATTGCCCTGTCTGCGGGGAAAATCCGCGCATCCGTGAACTGGAAGAGTACACTTTTGTCTGTAAAGCAAAATGCGAAAGGTGAAATCACTTATGACACTAGACTTTCATGAACTAAAAAAAGGCGGCTTTATCAAGCAGCAGAGCCCCGACCTTTTTCTCATGCGGCTGCGGACCATTGGCGGGCATTTAACGGCGCGGGACCTGGAGAATATTGCTAAGGTTGCTGCTAAATATGGCCGGGGCGAAGTCCACTTGACCACCCGCCAGGGGGTAGAAATACCCGGCGTAAGACTGGAAGATTACCAGGCACTGATTGAAGAAATCAAGGCTCTGAACCTGCTACCGGGGGCCTGCGGCCCGCGCGTACGTTCGATTGTCGCCTGCCCGGGAAAGGAAGTTTGTCCCAACGGCGTTGTTGATACCCGGGAGATGGCCCAGAAAATAGACCGGGCCTTTTTCGGCCGCGAAGTACCGGTTAAATTTAAAATTGCCGTCGCCGCATGTTTCAATGCCTGTACCAAGCCCAGGGAAAACGATGTTGGCCTGCAGGGCATTGTTTACCCGGAACTGGTGGCCGAACGCTGCAACCTATGCGGGTTGTGCCAGTCCATCTGCCCCGGTGGAGCAATTAAAATCATTGATGATAAGGTAACCATCAACCGGCAAAAGTGCTATGGCGACGGGGCCTGCATAGCCTCCTGTCCCACCAATGCCTGGGTAATGGCCGCCAGGGGATTTGTAGTTTACGCTGGTGGTAAAATGGGAAGCAGCCCCCAGTTGGGGTATAAGATGTTTGATTTCGTCCCGGAAAATGAGGTAATCCCTTTAATTAATTCGATATTAATGGTTTTTGAACAAAAAAGGAAAGGGCAGGAGCGCCTGGCCGATACTATAAAACGTCTCGGACCGGAATTGTTCCGGCAACTCGTCTCTTTTCCCGGCCCAGGTGAGGAGTTGCAGAAGGCTAATATGGCACGCTGATAGCAAGAGGCGTAACGAAAAAGACGGCTGCAGATCGTTTTCCTGCTCCTGACCTCTTGCCTCTGACATCTATTACAGGGAGGTTGCTACCGGTGGCGGAGATTAGAGCGACGAAACGCCTGGACATTACCGGGGACTGCTGCCCCATAACCTTTGTGAAAACCAAACTAGCCCTGGAGGAGATGCAGCCCGGGGAAATCCTGGAGGTTTTGCTGGCAGAAGGGGAGCCATTGAATAATGTCCCCCGGAGCCTTAAATCAGAGGGCCATAAGATCCACCAGGTAAGAAAGGTTGGCCCCAATATTTATTCATTACTCGTGGAAAGGGGAGAGGACCAGTGACGATTATTTTAAACCGGCAGGAAAAAGAGGTGGCGGAAGGTATTACCGTAAAGGAATTGGTGGAACAGCTTAATTTTAATCCCGTGACGGTGGCCGTTGAAGTCAACGGGCGGCTGTTATTGCCTGAGGAATATAATCAGAACCTGCAGCAGGGCGATAAAGTGGAAATTGTATTAAACATGGGCGGGGGAGTATAATTAGACTGGTAACCGGCCTGCCAGGACACTTGTAGGCCTGCAGGCGGGTAATTAAAAGAAACAAAGGTGACTCCCTGCATGCTAAAAAGCAACTTAAAGAGCGATGATTTCCTGGCTGCCGCAGCAGCACTCAAACCTCGCCTGGTGGCCTGGCGGCGGCAGTTGCACCAGTGCCCGGAACTGAGCTTTGCGGAAAGGGAGACGGCTGCCCTGGTGGCCGGCGTTCTGGCGGAACTGGGACTACAGGTCAGAACCGGGATCGCCGGCACTGGTGTCGTAGGGTTGCTGGAGGGGGTGAAAGACGGCCCTGCCGTAGCCCTGAGAGCCGATATGGATGCCCTGCCCATCCAGGAGGCCACCGGGGTGGAGTATGCTTCCCGCTACCCGGGCCGGATGCACGGTTGCGGCCATGATGCCCATATGGCAGTAGTTTTAGGAGCGGCGGCACTGCTAGCCGAACGTCGCCGGGAACTCCCCGGGCCGGTAGTATTTATTTTTCAACCCGGAGAAGAATTACCGCCGGGCGGGGCCGCCCTGATATTAAAGGCGGGCGTCCTGGACAACCCGCCGGTGAAGGCCATTTTCGGCCTCCACGTCACTTCTTATCTACCGGTGGGTACGGTGGGCATTCGCCCGGGGGCTGCCATGGCGTCGGCCGACAACTTTACCATTAAAATTAAAGGCCGCACCAGTCACGGCGCTTCGCCCCACCTGGGGGCCGATGCCATCGTCGCTGCCGCCCAGGTCGTTCTGGCTTTGCAGGCTATTATTTCCCGGCGTATGGATCCGGTGCAGCCGGCCGTTCTCACCATCGGTACTATTCATGGCGGCGAGAAGGAAAACATTATCGCCGCCGAGGTAACCATGACCGGTACCACCCGCGCCCTGAATCCGGTTGTCCGGCAGGAACTGGAAAGGGGTATGCGCCAGGTCCTGGCCGGGGTGGCGGCCGCCAGCGGGACGGAGATTGAACTGGATTACCTGCGGGGTTACCCGCCGCTAATAAACGATGCCAGGCTCATGGAGCTGTTTCGCCGGGCAGCCGGCGAAATCCTGGGGCCGGAAAAGGTTTTCGAACTGGCGGCCCCCTCCATGGGCGCCGAGGATTTTGCCCGCTATGCGGAAAAGGTTCCGGCAGTATATTTTAACCTCGGGGCAGCCATACCGGGAGAGACTCCCTACCCCTGGCATCATCCCCGGTTTAATATCCAGGAAGATTGCCTGCCCATTGGCAGCGCCCTGCTTTCCTGGCTGGCCATCAAGGCCCTGGCTGATTTCTCACCCGGCAGGAGCGGCTTTTAGAATAGCCGCTCTTCTTAATTATTTTACTCTACCTGGGTTTTTCCTACTTTAGGCTGATCTTTGCTGTTGGCCTTTTGCTCCCCATGCTGACATTCACCATGATTATGACCGCGCATCATGAAAAGGTGCATCAGGGGACAAAGTAAGAATAACAGCCAGGCCCAACTACCACCTGCAGTGCTGCTACTTGCAGCTGTACCGCGAGCCAGTAAGAAAAATACGGCCACCATCATCAGGCCACAACCCAGGAGCATTAACAAGCCATGCTTTCTATGATTCATCCCCAATCCCTCCTGATTTGGAAGTTAATAAGATAAAAGCCTACTCCCAGCATATTACCCTATCTGGGTATATGTCAAGACAGGGATGCAATCTTTCAGACTTTCTTCATATTTTCTTCATAATGTCTTCACAGTCGGAGTAGTAGGCGGAAGGTGTTTTGAGCCGTGATGTCCCACCCCAATCTTCCCCAAAAGCTTAACACTTCATGTTCACGGCGCAAAGATAAAATTGTTAGCAGGATTTAAGTTGCTTTTGCCGAATATAACTTTAGTGAACTCGTATAACCCCGGCGATGGGGCCGGGGGTTTCTACCAGGTGACCGGAATCACCTCGACTACGAGGGTAACCGTCAGCTGGTTTCTTTATTATATTTGTTTCCGCGAGGATAAATTTATCAGGGGGGTGGGTTGAAACCAGTGCCTAGGATTAAACTAAAAGTCAACGGCCAGGAGTACCAGGTCGAGGCCCCGGCAGACATTACCCTGCTGGAACTGCTGCGGGAATACTTAAGCCTCACCGGTACCAAGGAGGGATGCGGCAAAGGGGAATGCGGTGCCTGCACGGTACTCATGGACGGCCAGGCGGTCAACTCCTGCCTGGTTCCTGCCGCCAAGGCTGAAGGGTCGGAGGTGCTTACCATCGAAGGCCTGGCCTCGCCTGACGGCCGGCTCCATCCTTTACAGGAGGCCTTTATCAGCGAGGGTGCCGTCCAGTGCGGCTTCTGTACCCCGGGAATGATTATGAGCGCCAAAGCCCTGCTGGACCAGAACCCCCATCCCACCCGGGAGGAAATTAAGGTCGCCCTGTCGGGCAATTTATGCCGCTGCACGGGCTATGCCAAAATTATCACCGCCGTAGAAAAGGCGGCAGCAATGATAGCCGGTTCGCCCTCACGCTGACTTCCGACATCCTGCATCTGACTTCCATTTACGGAGGGGGTAAAATGGCTTATACAGTAGTTGGGAAAAGCATAAACAGGGTTGATGCTGTTGCCAAAGTTACCGGGCAAGCAAAATATACCGGCGATTTTATAGAAAGAGACATGCTGGTCGGCACAATATTAAGAAGTCCTTATGCTCACGCCATAGTTAAAAACATCAATGTCAGCAAAGCCAGGGCCCTGCCAGGTGTAGAAGCGGTTTTGACTTATGCAGACGTGCCGAAAATCAAATTTGCCACGGCAGGGCATCCCTATGCCCTGGACCCGAAGCACAGGGATAAAGAAGACCGGACTATTTTAACCAACAAGGCACGCTTTGTGGGGGATGCTATTGCGGCAGTAGTGGCCACAGACGAGTTGACAGCCGCAGAGGCTCTGAAATTAATTGAGGTAGAGTATGAAGTACTGGAGCCGCTGCTCACCCCGGAAGCTGCCATGCGGGAAGGCGCGCCTTTAATCCATGATGACTGTGAAAGAAACATCCTTAGTTCTCATGGCTATGAAATCGGCGCTATTGAAGAGGCTTTCCAGGAAGCTGACTATATTTTTGAGGATGAACTGGAAACAAGTATTGTCCAGCACTGCCAGTTAGAAAACCATGTATCCTGTGCTTATGTTGACAGCGATGGCCGGATTGTGATTGTAACTTCCACGCAGATTCCTCATATTGTAAGAAGAATCGTCGGCCAGGCTCTGGGTATCCCCTGGGGAAGGGTACGGGTAATTAAGCCTTATGTCGGCGGCGGCTTTGGCAGCAAGCAGGATGTCTGCCTGGAACCGTTAAATGCCCTGATGACCCTGGCCGTGGGTGGTAGGCCGGTAAGACTGGAATTGTCCCGGGAAGAGTGCATGATCGATACGCGCACCCGTCATGCCATTAAATATAAAATTAAAACTGGCGTTTCCAAAGACGGGAAACTAATCGGCATGCATATTGCGGCTATTTCCAACACCGGGGCCTATGCTTCCCACGGACATTCTATTGCAATGGCCGGGGGCTCCAAATTCAGGGTTCTATACCCCATGAAGGCCTTAAAATACGAACCATTAACTGTATATACCAACCTGCCCGTTGCCGGTGCCATGCGGGGTTATGGTTCACCCCAGATAACCTTTGCCGTGGAAAGCCACTTAGAAAATATTGCCAGGAAGCTTAATATCGATCCTCTTGAATTCCGCATGAAAAATCTCGTTCATGAAGGCTATGTAGATCCCTTGAATGGCAACACGGTGAGGAGCTGCGGCATTCGCGAGTGCATTGAAAAGGGTAAAGAATTAATCAAATGGGATGAGAAAAAAGCGCGGTATAAGAATCAAGCAGGTACGAAACGCAGAGGATTAGGCATGGCCTGCTTCAGCTACGCCTCCGGCACCCATCCGGTAGGACTGGAAATGGCGGGAGCAAGAATTGTTTTAAACCAGGACGGCTCCGTCCAATTGCAAATCGGTGCCACCGAAATAGGTCAAGGAAGCGATACTGTCTTTGCCCAGATGGTGGCGGAAGTCCTGGGTATACCCGTAGATATGGTGCATGTCATTTCTACCCAGGATACAGATATTACACCTTTTGACACCGGTGCCTATGCTTCCAGGCAGACTTATATTACCGGCATGGCGGTGGCAAAAGCGGCATTAGAAGTAAAAGAAAAAATCCTGGATTTTGTCTGGGGTATGACCGATATACCCGCCCACGCCTTAGATATTAAGGAACAAAACATTGTTTATAAACACTCGGGAGAAGTTGTCATGCCCCTTGCCGAAGTGGCCTTGCACACTTATTATGATACCGTTTTTGCCAGACCGATAACAAGCGATACGTCCAACAATGCCAGGATCAATGCCTTTGTTTTTGGTGTTACTTTTGCAGAAGTTGAAGTAGACCTTAAAACCGGAAAAATAGAGGTCCTGGAAATATATAATGTGCATGATTCAGGTAAAATTATCAACCCCCAATTAGCAGAAGGACAGGTGCATGGCGGCGTAGGCATGGGAATTGGCTATGCGCTGGCAGAACAGATGTTGTTTGACGAAAAAACCGGCAAACCCCTGAATAATAATTTGCTGGACTATAAAATGCCAACGATAATGGATATCCCGGATATTGGCGTGGCTTTTGTCGAAACCTTTGAGCCCACCAGCCCCTTTGGTTGCAAGGCTTTAGGAGAGCCGCCGACTATTCCCGTGGCACCGGCGATTCGCAATGCCGTTTTAGACGCGACTGGCGTGGCCTTTAACAGGCTACCCATGAACCCCCAGCGGGTCTTTGAAAAGTTCAAGGAAGCCGGCTTAATATAGGAAGGTGGTGAGGATGGGTGTACAACATTCAAGGATACTATGAGGCGACAACATTAGAGGAAGCCACCGAGTTGCTGGCAGCTAATCCTAACTTGACCATCATTGCGGGCGGCACGGATGTTTTGATTAAAATGCATCATGGCCAGATTGAAAAAGCAGAGTTGCTCAGCATCCGTAAAATAAAATCCTTGCAAGGTATTCGTAAACTTGAAGATGGTACTATCGTAATCGGGCCGTTAACTACTTTCACTCAAGTTGTCAATGCTCCTGTTATCAAAGACAATATTCCTGTTCTAGCAGAAGCTGCCCTTTCCATGGGGGGACCGCAGATCCGCAACGTTGCTACCATAGGCGGCAATATTTGCAACGGTGCCACGTCTGCCGACAGTGCTTCCACCTTGTTTGCCCTTAATGCCAGGTTAAAGCTACAAAGCAAGCTGGGGGAGAGGGTTGTTCCCATCCAGGAATTCTACCGGGGTCCTGGCAAGGTTGATTTAAAGTCCGGGGAAATCCTTACGGAAATAATAGTTGCCCCTGAGGACTATCAAGGCTATGGTGGACATTATATTAAATTTTCCATGCGCAAGGCAATGGATATCGCTACTTTAGGTGTGGCGGTGATCTGCCAAATAAGGGAAGGCAATATATTTGCAGATGTCAGGATTGGACTGGGGGTTGCAGGCCCAACTCCTTTAAGATGTCGCGAAGCAGAAGCCTTTGCTAAAGGCAAAACAATCTCCCGGGAAACCATAGCGGAAATTGGAAAATTGGCAGTTAAATCGACAAAGGCAAGGACCTCCTGGCGAGCTTCGAAAGAATACAGGGAGCACCTGGTTGAGGAACTTACCCAGAGGGCGCTGAAAGCGGCTATTGTCAAGGCGGGGGGTGAGGAAATTGCTTAAAAAAATTTCCTTTACAGTAAATGGGATACAGGCAACTCTGGAAGTAGACATTCGTGAATCGTTGCTTGAAGTCTTGCGCAACCGTTTAGGATATACTGGAGTTAAAAAAGGGTGTGGCGTTGGTGAATGCGGCGCCTGCACGGTTCTCATCGACGGCATGCCGGTTGACTCGTGTATTTACCTGGCTGTTTGGGCCGATGGCAAAAATATCGTCACGATAGAAGGTATAGCTAAAAGCGGGGAGCTTTCCAAGGTACAAAAAGCCTTTATTGAAGAGGGGGCCATCCAGTGCGGTTTCTGCACGCCCGGTTATGTCCTTACGGCAACCGCCATGGTAGAAAGCGGTAAAAAATATACGCGGGAAGAAATTAAAAGAGAATTGTCCGGTCATCTATGCCGCTGCACCGGTTACCAGAACATCATTAAAGCTGTAGAAAAAGCGCTGGCAGATTAGTTAAGTACAATATCTTTTATGGAGGTGTACGTATGCTCCTCATTGGTAACGGCCGCCTGTTGACCCTGGACCCGGGCAATCCCTTTCAGGAAGAAGGCGCGGTGGCCATTGACGGTGACCGGATAGTTGCCGTTGGCCCAACGGCTGAATTGAAGCAACGCTACCCGGAGGCCGAATGGCTGGATGCCCGGGGTATGGTGATTATGCCCGGCATGACCAATACCCACATGCACCTGTACAGCACCTTTGCCCGGGGCATGGCCCTGAAGGACGCGCCGCCGACCAATTTCCTGGAGATCCTGCAGCGGCTGTGGTGGCGCCTGGACAAGGCCCTGACCCTGGAGGATGTCTATTACAGCGCCCTGATCCCTCTGGTCGACTGCATTAAGAGCGGTACCACTACCATTCTGGACCATCATGCCAGCCCTCGCGCCGTCCGCGGCAGCCTGGAGATGATCGCCCGGGCGGCCCGGGAAACCGGCGTCCGGACCTGCCTAGCCTACGAGGTTTCGGACCGCGACGGTGAGGCCATTATGCGGGAAGGTATTGAAGAGAATATGGCAGCCATTAAAAAATACCGCGGCCAGGAAGGGTTGATCACCGCCACCTTCGGCCTCCACGCCTCCTTCACCCTCTCCGACGCCACCCTGGCCGCCTGCCGGGAGGCAGCGGCCGAGGTGGGCAGCGGCTTCCACATCCACGTGGCCGAAGGCATCCAGGACGTAGAAGATGCCCTGGAACGCGAGGGTAAACGGGTGGTGGAGCGTTTGTATGACCACCGCATCCTGGGACCAGAGACCATCGCCGCCCACTGCGTCCATGTGACCGAAAGGGAAATAGCCATCCTGAAGGAAACCGGCACCCTGGTGGTCCATAACCCCGAATCCAACATGGGCAATGCCGTCGGCTGCGCCCCGGTAGGCGACATGCTGGCCGCCGGCGTGACGGTTGGCCTGGGGACCGACGGCTATACCAGCGATATGTTTGAATCCCTCAAAACAGCCAGTGTGTTGCGCAAACTTGTCTCCGGCGACCCCAACGCCGGCTGGAGTGAAGTGCCGGCCATGGTGTTTGAGAATAACCGCCGCATCCTGGCCCGGTTCTTCCCCCATCCCCTGGGCCGCTTAGAGCCCGGCGCCTACGCCGATGTCATCCTGGTGGATTACCACGCGCCGACCCCCCTTACGGCGGCCAACTGGTTTGGCCACCTCCTCTTTGGCTTTAACGGCGGCCTGGTGGACACGACCGTTATTGGCGGTAAAGTTCTCATGCGGGAGCGGCGGCTCTTGCACCTGGACGAGGCGGCCATTGCCGCCAGGGCCCGGGAACTGGCGGTGAAGGTGTGGGAGAGGTTTTAAGGTTAAGGAGTGATAACATGCCCCAGCAATACCTCTTTGCCACCTCACCGGCCGATTGCCTGGCCATGCTGGCCGCCCACCCGGGGGCGCGCCTCATCGCCGGCGGTACCGACCTGGTAATCGACCTCAAAGAAGAAAAACGGCAAATTCATACCCTGGTTGATATTACCCGCATTCCCGAACTAAAGATAATTGCGGAAGAAAACGGTAAGATAATCCTGGGCGGGGCCGCAACCCATACCCAGGTCTCAACAGCAAAGCTTATCCGGGAGAAGTTGCCGGCACTGGCAGCAGCCGCTGCAGCCGTCGGCTCACCCCAGATACGCAATGCAGGTACCCTGGGGGGCAATGTGGTTAACGCCCAGCCGGCAGCCGATACAGCCGTAGCCCTGGTGGCCCTGGGAGCCGTAGCCACCATCCTGGGGCGGGAGGGAGAACGCCAGGTACCGGTGGAAGAACTCTATGAGGGCGTCGGGCTCTCCAAAGTGGATGCCAGCCGCGAAATATTGACCAGGTTTACCGTTGAACTGTGGGGAGAAGGCGAAGGGTCGGCCTTTGCCCGCCTGTCGCCCCGGCGGGCCCTTTCCCTGCCCATGCTCAATGTTGCCGTGCGGGTCCAGGTGGTAGAGGGGAGATGCACCCGGGCGCGCATCTGTATCGCCCCGGTGGCGCCGCAACCCTTCCTGTGTGAGGAAGCGGCCAGGGTCCTTATTGGCCAGGAGCCTGGCGCAGACGTAATCGCCAGGGCCGCGGCGGCAGCGAAAGCAGCGGTCCGCCCCAGGGACAGTCTCCTCCGGGGGTCCAGCGCCTATCGTAAAGATATGACGACAGTCCTGGTTACCCGGGCTTTGACCGCAGCTTTTTCCCGGGCCGTAAGGCGTGGATTATAAAATAGTTAAATCAAAAAAATTTTCTTGTTGCTAGCAGGATTATTTGATGAAGCGTCGAATGTATAAAATAAAATAAAATAGAAAGCCTTTCTATATATCAGAACAAGAGGAGATCCCGGTGCTGGAGAAACTGGAGAAAGAAGTTAAATATCCTGTCCAAACTGTAGAAAGGGCTTTGGAAATTATTAAGCTTTTGGCTCAAAGTGGTCCGGAGGGCCTGGGAATTAGCGAATTGAGCCGGCAATTAGGGCTGGGCAAGAGTACCGTCCATCGTTTACTTAATACGTTGGTAGCCTATCGTTATGTTGAACAGGATGCCAAGACTACGAAGTACCGTCTCGGGTGGGCGTTATTTGAGATTGGTAATGTTGTGCCCAGACAGCACAAAGTTGGTAATTTTGATATTGGTATACTTGAGGACCTCTGTGCTGAGTATGATGAGACGGTCAACTTAGGAATTCGGGACGGGAATCGTACAATTGTTATTACTAAAGTAGAGCCGGAATTGAGACTGAGAGCAAATGTAAACATTGGCGAATGCGAGCCATTACATGCTACTGCATTGGGTAAAATACTTATATCAGAACTGGATAGCAACCAGCTTAAGTCAATATTAGGAGAAAAATTGGAAGGCTTTACACCTCATACCATAAGAACTCTGGATGAACTTATTAATGAACTTAAAAAAGTAAGGGAGCAGGGCTATGCTCTCGATTGTGAAGAATATTGTTATGGGTTAACCTGTATTGCCATGCCGGTAAGAGATTTTACCGGAGAGATCAGAGCGGCGGTAAGTGTTAGCGGCCTGACTAGTCGTCTTAATTTCAATAGAATCATGGAAATAAAAAACGGTCTTGAAGTTGCTACAAGAAGGCTTTCTAGTTATCTAGGATATAAAGGGGGTAGTTTTAGCGTTAACTTATAAAGACTTCCAGTGATAAAACGGGAAAAGGTAAGGAAAGGTTCTAGTTCAAAAAAATAATTGGAGGCAAAAACATGAGTAATAACCCTTTTGAAACTGCTTTAAATAGTTTATTCATTGCGAGCAGATTGGCAGATCTTGATCCCAATGTGGTAGAGATATTAAGCAAACCCAAGAGAATCTTTGAGTTTACTATTCCATTTAAAATGGACAACGGTGAATTCAAGCTTTTTACGGCCTATCGTGTTCATTATAATGATGCCCTCGGGCCGGTTAAAGATGGGACACGCTTTGCACCTGATTTGGATTTAGATACGGTTAAAGCTCTTGGTTTATGGATGACTATTAAGCATGCCGTTGCTGGTATTCCTGCTGGGGGCGGGAAAGGTGGCATCAGAGTAAATCCTGCCGAATTAAGTGAAAGGGAGTTAGAGCGACTTACCAGAGCTTATATACGCAAGCTTCCTTTAAAAGGGGCATGGATAGACATCCCGGGTGCCGATATAGGAACTAGCGGTAAAACGCAAGCCTGGATGCTTGATGAATTTGAAGAAATAATGGGTTACCATAGCCCTGCTGCCATAAACGACAAGCCAGTAGAAGTAAACGGGACCCAGGGCAGTGCGGAAGCCACCGGCACAGGTGCATTTTATGTTACCATGCAAGCTGTCAAAGATTTTGGCATTTCCCAAAACGCGTCAGTTGCGATACAAGGTTTCGGTACAGTAGGCCGTATGATTGCTAGTCTTCTTTATAAAGAAGGTTTTAAGATATTAGCCGTCAGTGACATCTACGGGGGCGTTTATTCAGCGGTCGGGCTTAATATAGAAAAGTTAGCGCTACATGTAGCAGAAACTGGGTCGGTTGTTAACTTCCAGGATGCTGAATCCATTACAAATAATGAGTTACTGGAACTGCCATGCGATGTATTAGTACCGGCTGCTGTACAGAGTGTTATAACCGTGGAAAACGCTAATAAAATTAATGCTCGTTTAATTATAGAATGCGCCAATGGGCCTGTCACTCATGAGGCAGAAAAAATTCTTGAAGGAAAAGGAACGATTATTATCCCGGATGTACTAGCAAATTGCGGGAGCGCCATTGTTTGCAGTTTTGAGCGTATCCAGGGCCTAACTGACGATTATTGGGATCTAGAAACAGTTTTGCATCGTTTGCGGGAAAGAATTTTAAAAGCTTATCAGGAAACTTATCAGGTAGCCATGTCAAAGGATATTTCATTAAGAAATGCGGCTTGGGTTAATGCTCTAGTTAAGCTTGCTCGAGCGATCGAAAAGCGCGGTTGGGTCTAAAGCGAAAGCAGGGGAACTATGGCGACAATAATTAAGAATGAAGAATATAAATATATTTTTAGCCCTTACCTGGAACCCGTTGCGAGAATTACACCCGGTAATGAAGTAATTGTTTATACAGAAGATGCATTTAAAAGCAGGATTAAAACTGAGGCAGATATACCCTCAAAAGCCTTGGCTACAGTTAGATTCTTAAACCCGCAAACAGGTCCAATATATATTGAAGGTGCCGAACCCGGGGATACACTTAAAGTCGAGATTCAGGACATAGAACTTACCAGGGATTATGCTGTTAGTTGTTTCCTTAAACATTTCGGTGGATTACACTTAGAAGAACGCCTGGAAGAAAAGGTATGGATATGGAGATTAGTCGAGAATCGGCAATACCTGTATAACGAAGAAATTAGAGTAAAAATTCCTGTACGACCTTTTTATGGAACTTTTGGTGTGGCTCCTGAAATTGAAGCAATATCAACTATGTCACCCGGACCTTTTGGGGGCAATATGGATGTCCCAGATATCACGGCTGGCAATACCGTTTATTTACCTGTATATAATAAAGGCGCACTTTTCTATATGGGCGATTGTCATGCTGCACAAGGGGAGGGCGAATTATGCGGAGTAGCCTGTGAGATTACTGCAAAAGCTACTATAAAATTTGACCTGATAAAAGGAAAAAAAATAGCTTGGCCAAGAATAGAATCCAAAGACAAAATTATGGCAGTAGGAAGCGCCCGACCCATGGAAGATGCTGCGCGAATAGCTTATGCTGAGCTACTTGCCTGGTTAGCCGAGGATTATGGATTTACGAAAGCAGAGGCTTACGAGTTATTAACTCAAGTGGGGGGATTATATGTAGGCAATATGGTAGATACAAGCTATTCGTTAGTTGCTTCTATTCATAAAAGATATTTGCAACGTATAGATGCGTGATGGTTGATTTAAAGAATTTTTATAGGCAGTAGGGAGGACAAGATTATTGAAGAATATTTATTATAAAAATGAAATAGAATTACGTTCCAAATAATAGAAAATAAAAGTTGTAAATAAAAGTTTTAAAAGGAGAGTGTTTACCTATGGATGTAATTAAACAAGCTTTAGAGAGGATGGGCTATGCCGCTGAAGATGCCTATGATGTACCGAGTTCGCCGTACAGGTTTCCTGATGGTGCCCATTATCGCAATGAAGTATCGGGGATAGAAAACGTAGCCAATTTAGAAGTACTAATAGAAGAATCGGAAAAAAGAAATGTGCCGGTACACCGTATAATTTGTACGGTAAGAGGAGCAACGTTGCTTACCAATTCGGAGTTAAGAACGTTTGCCCGGCTGGCGGCGGAAAAGAAGTATGAGATAATCATGACACCCTATCCCAGCCGCGCCTGGGATACAGGCAGGATGTATATAACCCCTGAAGGTTACGTATCAGGGATGCGTATACGGGGAATGGACAATACTTACCGCGTGCTCAAAGATATAGAACGTTGCATAGAAGCCGGCATACGTGGCTTTTTAGTAACTGACGAAGGCTTGCTAACAATCCTGGTACAAATGCGCGCCGAGGGGGTACTACCGAAGGACGTGGTCTTTAAAGTATCGAGTTTTACAGGTCACGCCAGTCCTGCCGGGGCGAGATTATTAAAGCAATTGGGAGCAAATACGTTTAATCCTCTGGCGGATTTATCCCTTCCCATGCTTGCCTCAATTCGAAAAGCAGTAGATATTCCAATAGATGTGTATATGACACTGGTTGATTCTATAGGAGGCTACCATAGATTTTTAGAAGCCGCGGAGATTGCGCGGGTATGCGCGCCGGTATACTTCAAGTTTGAGCCCGGAAGAAGCGAAGGCGAGCTATACAAGTCCTGGGCTGAGCCCGGTTATCTAAACTTCCTGACACGGGAAAAAGTCAGGCAGGTACAGGTAACCATGGAATGGATAAAAAGGTTGAACCCGGAAATTATATGTTCTACCGCCGGGCCCGAAGACCTGGCAGTACCCAAGCCGTAGCCATCATAGTACTTTATAATAAATCCAGGGAGGCGATGTTATAAATGGCCAAGAGAACGGTTCTCGATTTTATGCGGATGAAACGGCAAGGCGAACAGGTAGCCTGGGTGACTGCTTACGACTACCTGATGGCTTCTTATGCCGAGCAAGCCGGTGTAGACATGATTTTAGTTGGCGATTCAATGGGTATGGTAATCCTCGGCTACGACAGTACCGTTCCCGTGACAATGGATGATTGTATTTCCCATTGCAAGGCGGTGCGGAGGGGCGCGCCCAATACATGGATTGTAGGTGATATGCCCTTTTTATCCTACCAGGCTTCCGACGAAGAGGCGGTAAGAAATGCGGGGCGCTTCTTGAAAGAGGCCCAGGTGGATTGCATCAAGTTAGAGGGAGGACGGCGGGTAGCGAGCCGTATCCGGGCCATAACCGATGCGGGTATCCTTGTAATGGGACATATCGGCTTGACGCCGCAAAGTTCTAGCCAGCTGGGAGGCTTTAAAGCCAGGGGAAGAGATATAGATAGCGCCAGGGAAGTTATAAAAGACGCCCTCGCCGTTCAAGAAGCCGGCGCTTATGCCCTGCTTATTGAAGCCGTTCCCCCGCAGGTAACCCAGTTTATTGCCAAAAAACTTGACATCCCGGTGTACTCAATTGGTGCCGGGCCCTGCGACGGCCAGCTCCTGATATGTGCTGATATGCTGGGCATGTACCAGGCTTTTACGCCAAAGTTCGCCAAAAAGTATGCCAATGTATCATCAGTTATAGTAAATGCATTCCAGCAATATATAAGCGAGGTAAAAACCGGAATATTCCCTTCGGATGAATATCTCTATCATATCAAAGATAATGAAGAGGATTTCGAGAAGCTCTTTAAGGAGTTTAGCTAAATAATTCAACTGGGGCGGGCGAGCGGGTCGATCTGCCTGCCCTCATTTCCAATTATCAAGGAGGTATCTGCCGGTGGCTCTTTTAATGCCTTTTGAAAAAGAAGAGTACCTTGCACGAATGAAAAAAGTTAAAGATAGCATGAGTTCCAGAGGTATTGACGTGTTGCTGGTTACAGACCCCGCCAATATGTGCTACCTTGCGGGATATAATGCCTGGTCCTTTTACGTCCACCAGGTGCTGGTAGTTACACTAGATGATGAACAACCAACTTTTATAGGGCGTTATATGGATGCTTTTTGTGGTGCTTTGAAAACTACTTGGCTAGATGCTTCCCATGTTCGCTGGTATAGTGATGATTATGTCCAGAATACTGAAAAACACCCTTTTGATTTTGTGGCTGGCGTATTAAAAGACATGGGAGCAGGGAAGAAGACAATCGCTGTTGAGATGGATTCGTATTATTTTACTGCCACATGTTATGAGAGCCTTAAAAATGGGCTTCCTGAAGCTAAGATTGTCAATGGCAACTTACTGGTAAACTGGGTGCGTATTATTAAATCACCAAAAGAAATTGAATTGATGAAAAGAGCTGCCAAAATTGTAGAGAAAGCCATGCAAACTGCAATTGAATCCCTTGAACCGGGGTCCAGGCAATGCGACGTTGCGGCCAATATCTATAATTCGTTGATAAAAGGAACAGATGAGTTTGGGGGTGACTATCCTTCTATTGTACCTCTCCTGCCTTCCGGTGATACGTCGGGAGCCCCGCACTTAACCTGGACGGATGAAAGATATAGCACGGGTACAATTGTAATGATTGAGATTGCGGGGTGTCACCAGCGCTATCATTCTCCGATGGCGAGAACGGTTTCAATAGGTAAACCGGATGACAAAGTTAAAAGGGTAGCGGAAATTACAGTTGAAGGGCTTAATGCAGCTTTAAATACTGTTAAGCCGGGAGTAACCTGCGAGGAAGTTGAACTGGCCTGGCGGAAGGTTTTGAAAAAATATGGTTTTGAAAAAGAATCGCGTATCGGGTATTCCATGGGTTTGAATTACCCCCCTGACTGGGGTGAGCATACGGCAAGCCTCCGCCCGGGTGATAAGACCGTACTACAACCCAATATGACTTTTCACTGTATACCTGGTATGTATTTTGATGATTTCGGCGTCTCGATCAGCGAGGCATTTAGAGTAACAGAAAATGGTTGTGAAACGCTTGCCAATTTCCCGCGACAGTTATTTATAAAATGAAATGTTAGTGCTCAATTTTATGCAGTTTTTTACATTAACTAGATAAAAAAGGGGGTGAATATCGGGCCAGGAAAAGGAAAAGGTTCTTTATACGAAGGTGTGGGAAAAAAGCGGGTTGTCTAAAAGCAAAAAATATATTTGAAGGAGGGCGAAGTAGAGAATGAATAAAAGATTAATAGTAATTTTAATGAGCCTTCTGGTTGTATTATCAATAGCGATTGCAGGGTGTGGAAAGCAGGAAGATAAGAAGAATAACAACACCTCTTCCGGTAATACAACCCAGGAGAAGAAGATCGAAGCCAAATTTGCATCCGAAGAGATCGAGGGCGACTTCATGACCGTATGGGCCCAAAAATTCGCCGAAGAAATGAAAAAGTCGTCAAATGGAAACATCGATATTACCGTTTACCCGTTTGGTACCCTGGGTGAATCCCGTGACATCAATGAGCTCTGCCAGCTCGGGGTAGTACAGTACGTGTTTTCTGACTTTGCCTGGATCAGTTCCTTTGTCCCCGAGGCCCAGGTACTGGCATTAAACTATATCTGGCCAAAGGAACGTATAATCGAGTGCCTGGAATGGGTTGTAAAGAACGGTGAGTTCATGCCGGTGCTGGAAAAATACTTCCGCCAGAAAGGCCTTGTACCGCTTGGAGTAATGTTTGAAGGCTGGCAGACGATTACTTCAAAGAAGCCGATCAACTCCCTGGCCGATATGAACGGCTTCAAAGTCAGGGTTATGGGCTCCAAGTTGTTAGTAGAAAACTATAAAGCCTATGGCGCTGTGCCTACTCCTATAACTTTCGGCGAGGTTTATACCGCTTTGCAGACGGGGCTCGTCGAAGGCCAGATAAATCCTATTTTTGCCATCAGGAGTTCCAAGTTTTATGAAGTGCAGGATTACTTCATCCAGGCTTATAATGAGCCATTCTTGGGTATTCCCACGGTCAATGCCCAGTTCTTTGACTCTCTGCCCAAAGAAACCCAGGAAAAGATGCGGCAGTGGTGGAAGGACGCAGTTGTACCCAGTGGTAAATGGATTGAAGAACGGCACAAAGAAGATTTAGCGGCAATGCTTAAAGAAAAACCCCAGATAAAGGTTATTGAACTCAGCGATGCGGAAATTGGGAAATTTAGGAAAAGGGCCGAGACGGTCTATCCCAAGTTCCTTGAAATCGGCGGCCAGGGGGCCAAGGAAGTCCTTGATGTGCTGCAAAAAGATATAGAAAACGCCAAAAAAGCACTCGGTATAAAACTGTAAGCTTGCTATTAGAGGCTCAAACCTAATGAAACCTCACGGCGGGTCCTTTCTCGCCGTGAGGTTATCTAAGTTAGGAGGCTACTGGGGTGGATGCGCTTAAAAAAATAACGGATAAGATAAGCACGTTTTTAGAGATAGTTGAGGTTTGGGGTATGGTATGTGGCGTTATTTTTGTAGCATCAATGTGGATAATCAATGTCATAGCCAGGCAGCTTGATCGCAGCATCTTTTTCGTAGAAGAGCTATCGCAAATTATGATGATCCTGATAACTTTTATAGGCTCGGCCTATGGGGTCAGGAGGGCAAGGCATATCCGCATGAGCGCAGTTTTCGACGCTGCCAGACCTGTTATCCAAAAAGTATTGATAATATTTACTGCCTGTATGGGCGCGCTTATAACGTTTCAAATGACCGGCTATGCCTATGATTATGTAATGGTCGCCAAATCGAGGGCACAACTTACGCCTGCTTTACAGATCCCCTACTGGCTGATCTGGTCCATTATACCTATCGGATTCTTTTTAATGGGTGTGGAATACGTAAGAACGGTCATAAAAAATATTGTTGTTAAGGAAGTGTGGTTGTCCCCCGAGCAGAAAAGCGAATATGAGGAGTGAGTTACGGCAATGCTATGGGCTTTGCTACTGGGTGTATTATTATTTATCGGCTTTCCTTTTATATTAAACATTCTAGGAACCCTGATGCTGTACCTAAAGATTAATTTGCCAATGCTGGATCCAAAAATTTTGGTTCAGCAAATAGTAACTGGTATCAGCCCACCGGCCCTGGTATGTGTGCCCCTTTATATTCTTGGAGCGGAGATCATTATCCACGGGGAAACGGGGAAAAAACTGGCGCGCATGATAATGTCCTGGCTGGGTCACTTGCCCGGAGGCATTCCAGTTAGTAGTAGTGTGGCCTGTACCGTTTTTGGAGCTGTATCGGGTTCCGCCCAGGCAACCTTGGCGGCAATAGGAGGCACTTTCCGGCCTATATTACTTCGCGCCGGATATCCAAGTTCGTTTACCTTTGGATTAATACTTAACTCGGCGGAAATAGCCCTGCTTATTCCACCAAGTGTTATTCTAATCGTATATGGGGTTATAACAGGTACTTCCATTGGTAAATTATATATGGCCGGGATTGTACCTGGTGTTATTTTGTGTATTCTCTTTTGCGCTTATAGCATTATCTACTCCAGGGTTAAAAAGATCGGCTACACTGAACAAAAGGCCAGCTGGCAGGAAAGGATGGAAAGCGTAAAAGAGGGAATTTGGGTTTTTGGCTACCCCGTTATTATTATCGGCGGTATTTACGCCGGGATTTTTAGCCCTACCGAAGCTGCTGCCGCTGCTGTCCTTTATGCCTTGCTAGTGGAATGGCTCGTCTATCGCGCTTTAAGTATAAAAACTATTTTCAATGCAGCCCTAGCGACGGGTGTAGTTACGGGCGTGGTCTTTATTCTCGTAGGTGCGGGCCAGGTGGCTTCCTGGTTGATAAGCTTCCTGAAATTACCTGATAAAATACTGCCGGTGCTACTGGGAACTCAGCCTTCTTATTTAAAAGTAATTATCGCTATAAATCTAGCTTATCTGGTTGCCTGTATGCTTGTTGACGGCCTGGTTGCCATGTATATTCTTACGCCGATATTTGCGAAATATGTTGCCATGGTGGGGATAGACCCTCTCCTTTTAGGGATTATAGTTACAACTCAGGTGGCAATGGGAACGATAACACCGCCCTTCGGCTGTGACATCTTTACGGCTCAGGTAATATTCCGGCGACCGTATCTGGAGATTATTGCCCACATCTGGCCTTTTCTTTTAATGACGCTAATGATGATTGTCGTGCTCATCATGTTCCCGCAACTGTGCCTCTTTTTGCCTAACGCCATGCTGGGCGGTCATTAAAGTTTTGCATAGAAAGAGGTGAGCTTATGATTTACCAGGCGAGAAAAGGGCAGGTCAGCTACGGTGAGGCAATAGGTATCCTGCTCCTGGAGACTTACGCACCTTTTATTCCCGGTGATGTGGGTAATGCAACTACCTATTCTTTTCCCGTACGCTTTAAAGTTGTTAAGGGTCTGACCGCAAAAAGGGTATTTGAACATGATTGGAACGTACTCGATGCCATAATATCGGCAGGCCGTGAACTGGTTCAAGAGGGTGTACGGGCCATTACCGGGGACTGCGGCTTCCTGGCTATATATCAAAGGGAGGTCGCCAATCAATTAGAAGTGCCAGTATTTTTATCCAGCCTGCTGCAGGTACCTTTTATTTCACGAATGCTAAAAGAAGATGAAAAGGTAGGTATAATCGTAGCCAATAGTAAAGCTGTAAATAATAGGTTACTTGAGACTGCGGGCATTTCCAGAGACGTTCCTGTAAATATCCGCGGTCTAGAAGACCAAGAACACTTTCGCCGTGCAGCTATCGAAGAAACCGGAATCCTAGATGCTGAAAAAATCGAGGAGGAAGTAGTTTCAGTAGCAAAGCAGTTGGTTGCAGGCGATCCAAAAGTTAAAGCGCTTTTACTGGAGTGCAGCATGTTACCTCCCTATGCCGCTGCGGTGCAGCGAGCGGTTAACATGCCCGTCTTTGATTTTATTACTATGATTAATTTTGTGTTCTCCGGATTAATAAGGAAGCCTTTTCAAGGCTTTATGTAATAAATTTAAGATTTTATTTCATATATAAGAAGGCGGGTTATATGATACCAGAGCTAAAACATGAGATTAAATCCCTGAAAGAAGAAGTAATCTGGTTGCGCAGGGATTTGCACATGCACCCGGAACTAGGTTTCAAGGAATTCAGGACATCCAAGATGATATGTGAGTATTTGGGGGCGTTAGGGATAGAGACGCAAGTTCTTGCCCAAACCGGGGTGGTAGGCCTGCTGAAAGGTAACGGTCCCGGTCCTACGGTTTTGCTACGCGCGGATATGGACGCCCTGCCGCTGCAAGAAATTATTGATAAACCCTACAAATCGATTTACGAAGGTGTAGCTCACGGCTGCGGTCATGACGCCCATGTGGCCATGCTTCTTGTAGCCGCTAAAGTCTTAAGCAAACATCGCCAGGAGTTTAAAGGGAATATCAAGTTTCTGTTCCAGCCCAATGAGGAGACTACCGATCCCAGGGCCGGCGCTTTGGTAATGATCCGGGAGGGCGTCCTGGAGAACCCCCGGGTGGACGGGGCTTTTGCCCTTCATGTTTGGACGGACATTGATAGCGGGAAAATAGGGGTGGTAAACGGGGCTATTATGGCAGGGCTTGAAGAGTTTGAGTTGACCGTATTCGGTAAAGGAGGCCACACCGCCTCCCCCCATGCGGCGGTAGATCCCGTCATAGCGGCAGCCAAAATTGTTGATGCTGTGCAATTTATATCCACCAGAGAAATTAACGTTTTCAACCCGACAATAATCATGTTTGGTAGAATTCAAGGAGGTTCCTGGAGAAATGTAATTCCGGAAAAAGTAGAGATCGGGGGAACTATTCGCTATTTATTAGAAGATGAAGAGCGGGAAAAAGCGATACTCAAGGAAAAATTTGAGCGCATTATTCAAGGTATTTGCCTGGCTACCAGAACAGATTATGAAATCAAATATATACCCAGCAATCCCAGTATGAAAAATGCGCCAGAAATGGTCCAATTTGTCCGAGAAGCGGCACGGGACACCCTGGGAGGAGAGCAAAGTATTGTTGAATATCGAGTTATGGGTGGCGAAGATTTTGCTGAATTTAGCCGCAGGGTTCCCAGCGCGTTCTATTTTATAGGTGCTAGAAATAAAGCAAAGAGTTCCCATTATCCCCATCACCATCCCCTTTTTGATATTGACGAAGACGTATTGTTGATTGGCGTAGAGATGCACGTCAGGTCAGCCCTGGCTTACTTAAACAAATAAAATAAAACATGAAAGGAGTAACGGGCTATGTCTAAAATTCCTGTTCATCCGGTAAACACACCTCTACCTGCCGGGCCATACACGCATGCCATCATTGCCGGTGATTATATATTTGTTAGCGGGCAAACCCCTGAAAAGCCTGGCACGGACGAACTCGTTGAGGGCGGTATTAAAGAACAAACGCGACAGGTCTTAGAACATATCAAGACTATTCTGGCTACTGCCGGGTGTACCATGGACGATGTGGTCAAGGTTAACGCCTACCTGGCGGATATAAACGATTTCAGCGGTTATAACGAGGTATATAAAGAATATTTTTCCCGGCCTTACCCGGCACGCCTGACGGTCCAGAGCGCCAACCCCAGCAATGCCCTGGTAGAGATTGATGTAATAGCTTATCGACCTGCGAACAAAGGTTAAATAGAGGTGTTCAATTTGGCCAAACCTGACATTCGTGACATCTGGGCAGCACGTAGGAGGATTGCCTCTATCGTTGCCAAAACCCCGTTATTTTTCTCGCCAGCGATTTCGGAGGATACGTGTTCTTCCATATTCTTGAAAATGGAGATCTTTCATGAACCCGGGAGTTTCAAAATCAGGGGCGCCGCCAATAAGATATTAAGCTTAACCCCGGAACAGCAAAAAGCCGGTATTGCCACATTTTCTACCGGCAATCACGGTCTTGCCACTGCCTATGTTGCCAAACGGCTGGGTATTCCGGCTTTCGTATTTATTTCCGAGAGGGTTCCCGCGGTTAAAGTCCAGGCTTTAAGGCGGATGGGTGCTACACTAATGATTCACGGTCACGGTCAGGATGACGCGGAGGAATACTGTTACAAGGTAGCCCGCGAACGCGGGCTGACAATAGTACAACCCTTTGATGACCCGGAAGTTATTTCCGGGCACGGGACTATAGGCTTGGAACTGCTTAATGACTGTCCCCAACTGGACAAGGTTATCGTACCTTTATCGGGAGGTGGGTTATTATCAGGTATTGCCCTGGCATTAAAATCATGTGACCCTGCTATAAAGGTTATCGGTGTGTCCATGGAGCGGAGCGCGGTGATGTATCACAGCCTCAGGGCCGGGAAACCGGTTATGCTTAAAGAAGAAGACACCCTGGCTGACAGCTTGTTAGGAGGGATAGGCCGGAATAATCAGTACACATTCAGGATGGTCCGGGAACTGGTTGATGAAACTGTTCTTGTTTCAGAAGAAGCGATAGCAGAAGGAATGGCGTATCTTTTCAAAAATCACCAGTTGGTTGTTGAAGGTGCTGCCGCTACTGGCATCGCCGCAATAAGGCAGCTGGGTTTGGCAAAACCCGGGGAGAATGTTGCTGTTATTATAACTGGCAAGAGTGTTGATGCTTCCACTTTTATAAACGCTACCAAAAAATATTTATAAATATAACGGGGGGAGATATATGCTGCCATTCGAGCTTGCAGAGTACCATGAAAGAGTTAAAAAAACAAAGGAAAAGATGGTTGCTGCCGGGATCGATGTTATGGTAATCGCCGATCCGGCAAACATGAATTATCTTTCAGGGTATGACGGTTGGTCTTTTTATGTTCCGCAGTGCTTGATTCTAATGTTGGACCGGGAACAGCCCATTTGGGTTGGAAGGGGCCAGGACGCCAACGGGGCGAGGCTGACCACATGGTTAGATGAAGAGAATATCAGAGCCTATACAGACGATTATGTACACAGTGCCGTCAAACACCCTATGGATTATGTGGCGGACATAATCAAGGCAGAGGGTTATGGCGATAAGACTATAGGCCTGGAGATGGATGCCTATTACTTCACTGCTAAATGTTGCAAGAGACTGGAAATGAAACTGCCTAATGCAAAGTTTAAAGATGCTACTCTCTTGGTTAATTATGTAAGAATAATAAAGTCTCCTAGAGAAATTGAATATATGAAAAAGGCCGCCAGGCTCGTAGAAAAAGCAATGCAGACAGCTATTGATTATATCAATGAAGGCGTCAGGGAGTGTGATGTGGTAGCTAACATCTATCACAGCATGATCAGCGGTACCGAGGATTTCGGCGGAGATTATCCTGCCATCGTTCCACTTTTACCTTCCGGCGAGAAGACCTCGACTCCTCATTTGACGTGGAGCGACGAAAAATACAAAAGAGGCGATACGGTTATTATTGAACTCGCAGGTTGCTACAAACGTTATCATTCACCTCTGGCAAGAACGCTTGTTCTAGAACCCGCACCTGCGAAGGTCCATGACTTGGCTGCTGTAGTTGTGGAAGGTATAAATGCTGCGCTTGATTTTATTAAGCCAGGTGTAACTGCAGCTGAAGTAGAAGCGGTTTGGCGCAAAACTATAGAAAAAAGTGGTTTCAAAAAGGAATCAAGGATAGGATACTCCATGGGCCTGAACTATCCTCCAGACTGGGGTGAACATACAGTTAGTCTTAGGCCGGAGGACAACACTGTACTTCAACCCAATATGACTTTCCACATGATCCCTGGCATCTGGCTTGACGATTGCGGCGTGGAAATAAGTGAATCTTTCCTCGTTACCGAAAACGGATGCGAGGTATTTGCTAACTTCCCGAGGATGTTATTTGTAAAATAAATTACAAGAAAAAGGGTATGGAATTATCTTGTTGGTTTGTCCCATACCCCTTTGTCTAACTTACTTTTTGGTGGCCCGCCGTAAGACTTTCTAAGGGGTGAGCAATTTGCAGTTAGCAATTGAATTCTTAAAAGCAGATGTTCTGGTAATTGGTTCCGGCTGCGCGGGCCTGATAGCAGCAATAGAGGCTGCAAAGACTAGATGTACGGTAATGCTGATTGATAAAGGCCTAATCGGGAAAAGCGGATGCACTGTTGGGGCACAAAACATTGCTGCGGTTATTAAAGACGAAATACCGGAAGACAGTGTTGAGCTTCACTACAAGGACACCATAAAGGCAGGTAAGGGCCTCAATGATCCACATTTGGTTAAAATTATGGTAGAGGAGGCGGAAGAGAGCATAAGGCAACTAGAAGCAATAGGGATGTTTTTTGAACGAAGGGAAGATGGGCGGTATAAACTTTTGGACATGAATGGTCACAGTTATCCGCGAGCACTGCTCCATTCGGACCGGACAGGAAAGGTTATTGTAGATGTATTACGCGCTGAGGCGGAGCGACTTGGTGTAACAATGAAGGGGGATGTCCTTTTAACCTGTATATTCAAGGAAAAGGGACAGGTCCAGGGAGCAATGGCTGTAGATTTCGCCCGTGGATGCTTGGTGTTAATTTTAGCTAAGGCGGTCGTAATTGCTACCGGGGGTGCAGGTCAGCTATATCCTCTGACAACTAATTGCGATCAGTCCACAGGTGATGGGATGGTTTTATCTTTAAAAGCAGGCTGTACTTTAAAAGATCTGGAATTTTACCAGTTTTATCCTGCTACAGTAATTGTGCCGAAAGCCCTTCACGGATACTGTTTGGGGATGATCCAGTTCGGCAGGCTTTATAACAATAAGGGCGAAAGGTTCATGACAAAGTACGACCCTATCTCCCTGGAAAAGGGTACCCGCGATCTTATTTCCTTGAGCATTTACAGGGAGATTATTGCCGGCAATGGAACGCCAAATAAAGGGGTTTATCTGGATATTTCCGGGCTACCTGTGGACGTTCTTAGATCTTTTGACGAAGAGTGCAAAATTCTTCATAGTTGTGGGATCGATATAAACTCTAATAGGATTGAAATCAGTCCCGCTGCCCATTACTTTATGGGTGGCATTAAAATTGATGAGAATGGGAAGACGGCGCTAAATGGTTTATTTGCGGCGGGTGAAGTGAGCGGCGGATTCCATGGAGCCAACCGTCTTGGGAACAATAGTCTTCTCGAATGCCTGGTGTTTGGTCGTAGAGCTGGTAGAGCCGCCGGGTTATATGCTGGAGAAACAGATTATTATCCACCGGGTCGGGATAGCATTTCGGGAGAAATTGCCCGGTTGAGGACCATTCTTAATAAAGGGACAAGAAAATATCAACCCGGCCATATCCTAGAAGCCTTGCAGCAGGTAATGTGGGAACACGTTGGAATAATTAGGAGCACCGGTGGATTGGAAAAGGCTAGGGAGATATTAACTGAGCTGAAGGCTAATCTTGAAACTAATACAGGTATATCCCGAAAGGACCTTCTTTTTAACAGAGAGCTGTACTATTACCTCCAGGTGGAAAACATGATTTTATTAGCAGAAGCCATGGTAATTTCTGCGCTGGCCAGGAAAGAAAGCAGGGGTGCCCATGTTATGGAAAATTATCTCGAAAGCAACGATGAGCAATGGCTGGTGAATACGGAGATTACCTTTATTAATGGCCGGCTAAGCTTACAATTAGTCCCATGTAAAAAATTAAATGACTACAGGCGGGGCGGTATTGTTGAGTAAAAAGAGTTTTCTAGCTAGTGTATACCGGTATAATCCATTTACCGACAGAAAGCCTTATTACGTTAAATATGAAATTGAAGCCGGCGGAAAGATGAAGGTTTTAGATGTTCTGAGATATATCCAGCGCAACTTTGACGGCGAGCTTGCTTTCCGAAGTTCCTGCGGGATAGGGAGATGCGGTAGTTGTGCAGTAGTTGTTAACGGGAAACCGGTATTATCATGCAAGGAATACATTGAAAATATAGATATTGTTATCGAGCCCCTGGCCAATTACCCTGTTATAAAAGACTTAATCATTGATCGTGAACCTTATAATAATAAACTCAAGCATATTAGGCCTTTTTTAGAAAATACCGCGCGTGGCACCAAGCAAGTAGCACAGGAAGATTATCAACAGTACAAATACTTTACTTGTTGCGTAGAATGCCTTTGCTGCATGTCAGTATGCCCGTCTTTTAGCAGGGTTCCCCTCGAATTTTACGGGCCATGTATATTCGTCCAGCTGGCAAGATATAAGTCTCATCCACTTGATGGTGGAGCCAGGATTTTAATGGTAAAATATGGAGGGTTGCATAATTGCATTTCTTGTAAAAGGTGTACTGCCGTCTGTCCCCAGGGAATTGATATCTATAACGATGTGGTTGTACCTTTTCGTACAGCTATATTGCGAGAGGGAGGGGATAGTTTTTAAATACACAATATTAATTTTTCCTGATATGAATGTGTGAGGTGGGTTAAAAACTGTTCGGGTAATAGCGCCATCTATTTTTTGGTGATTGTTACGATCGGGGGAGGGGTTTCTATATCTATCTTTGATTACATTAACGTGGACGAAGTGATAAGGTTTGCGCAGGCTCTGGTGCAAATCCCAAGTGAGAGCGGCAATGAAAGGCAGGTAGCCGAACTTATTGCCCGGGAAATGAGAAAACTTGGTTATGATGAAGTTTATGTTGATTCGATTAACAATGTTATTGGCAGGATTAAAGGATTTGGTAATGGGCCTTCTTTACTTTTAGTTGGGCATATTGACCATGCTGAAGCAGGTACTATGATAAAACCCTTTTCGGGCGAATTAATGGATGGCTCCATTTTTGGTATTGTTGGAGAGGTTATCTATGGAAGAGGCGCTGTCGATATGAAAGGGGCCATGGCTTGCATGGTCTATGCTGCAGCTGCTGTTAAAAAGGCTGGTATAAAATTAAAAGGGGATGTAATTGTTGCCGGTAACTCTCTGGAAGAGGTAAGTGCAGCTGAAGGCGTCCTTTATATGCTGGATAATGATAAAATCACCGCCGATATGGCAATTTGCGGTGAAGCTACAAATCTAAACGTCTGTTTAGGTCACCGCGGTAATGCCGAAGTGAAACTAACTGTAAAAGGGCGTATGTGCCATGCTTCCAACCCCAGTCGCGGGATTAATGCCGTTATTAAAGCCTGTGAGTTTATAAACTTCTACCTAGAGAATTATAAACTTCCCAAGCACGAACTACTGGGTGATTGTACCACCACCGTCCTTGATATTCGCGCAGTTACCGAACGTAAGGCGCCGATCGTGCCTGACCTATGCCATGTGTACTTTGACCGGCGATTTTTACCAGGGGAAACCCGGGAAAAGATAATTGCCGAATACAAGGAAATAATAAAGCAAGCCCAAAAGGTAATAGCCGACTTTGATGCCGATGTTGAGATTACCAAATGGGGTTTGGCATTATATACTCCTGTTGAAGAAAAGGTAGTGCAAAGCCTACAAAAGGCGCGGTCAAAGGTTATGGGCGAAGAAGGCAAACTATCAGCGTGGATTTTCGGTACCGATGGAGCTTTTATTGCCGACAAGGGTATCCCGACTGTGGGCTTCGGTCCGGGTGACGAAGCATTTGCCCATACGCCGGAAGAACATATACCTGTCAAGCATCTTGAATTGGCGACAAAAGTTTATGCTCAGGCTATTCTGGATATTTGTGGTTAATCAATAAAACAACGTGAGAGGAGTATGGTTATGAGACTTAATGAGGAAGCAGAAAGGTATTTACTATCAGCCAAAGGCTATGGTAGTTTTTGCCCGGACGATTATGATGTCAAATTGGCAGAGATTATGGGCGACTGGAGGCAGATGGATACTGTAGATCTGGGTATCGTTGGCGTTCCTTTTGATACTTCTGTTATGTATCGACCTGGCTGTCGTTTCGGGCCGGAAAGCATAAGAAATAGCCTGGTTTTTTCGAACATATATGAGCCAAGCCTTGATTTTGACCTTAAAGGTCTAAAGATCAGTGATTTTGGTAATATAGATGTAATTTTTACCGATGTATTGGAAACTCATAAGAGGGTTGAGATAGTAATAACAGAGATTATTAAACAGGGTGTAACCCCTTTAATCCTGGGCGGGGACCACGGTTTAACCTATCCACATGTTAAATCACTGATGAATAATGTCAATGGAAATGTGGGTGTCATAATGTTTGACGCCCACCTGGATGTCAGGAAAAATCATCATGGTATGATTTCGAGCGGGACTCCTTTCCGCAGGTTGATGGAAGAACCGGAAAAGAATCCATTACAACCTAAAAATCTCGTGGAAATTGGCATTAACGGTTGGCTGGCCTCGAGATATTATGGGAACTATTGTAAAGAGCAGGGGATAACTGTAATTCCGGCTCGGGAAGTGCATAAACGGGGCATCGAAGATGTAGTTGAACAGGCCCTGGAAATAGCCGGTGATGGCACGGAGGCTATCTGGATCAGTGTCGATATAGATTGTTTAGATTCAGCCTATGCTCCCGGAACATGCGCCCCCAACACGGGTGGATTAACTTCTTACCATCTATTAGAAGCAATTTGGACCATCGGGCAGCATCCTCTCTGCCGTGGTATGGATCTCCTGGAGGTATCTCCACCATGGGATGTTCAAAACCTTACCTCTTTAACGGCCGCGTCGCTGTGCATGCAATTCATAGGTGCTACTAAAAAACGGATTTACGGGTAATTTTGCCCGCTATCTTCCAGAACAATACCTTACGAGGCTGTTCATATCAAATCTGTATGCGGCCTGGGCTAAGTAATTTTAAGGGATTGCCCGGGCGCCGCCCATTTTTTGGGAGGTATGCGGGTGAATAAAATAAAGTTGGGCACGCTTGCGGCGTTAATTTCCGGGATCGCCTACGGAATTGCCCCTGTTCTTGCTAAAATTGCCTACCATAGTGGGTTAAACGTAATTACAGTCTTGTTATTGCGCTTCCTCGGGGTAGTATTGATTATCTGGTTATACAAAAGAATTTACTGGGGCGACAGAAAACTCTCCGCTCGTATGGTCGTAAAATTAATTTTATTCGGGGCATTAGTTTATGCGGGCATGTCGGGGCTTTATATGCTCTCTTTTACTACTATACCTGCTTCTCTGGCCTGCATCTTGCTTTACCTTTATCCCAGTTTTGTTGCGGTAAGTGCAGCTTTTTTGAGAATGGAAAAATTAACGAGGCAGAAAGGAATAGCTTTGGTACTGGCTACCCTGGGTCTTGTTCTATTGCTCAGGTCTTCTTTTGTCAGAGTTAATTTGGCAGGAATCATTTACGGCATAGGGGCAGCTATGCTTTATGCCACCTATTTAATAATAGGAACAAATATAATGAAAAAAATTGAACCTATCGTGGTAACTATGTATATTATGATGGGAGCGACTATATCATACGGCCTGGCGGGCCTGGTGAGCAGGGGGATTCTTTTTGATATATCGCTGGGGAACTGGGTTTTAATGGCCAGTATAGTTATTTTTACAGTTTTCGGGCTGGTATTTTTATGGATCAGTGTTAGACTGGTCGGTCCCGTTAAGGCCAGCATTATTAGTACTGTCGAAGCACCGGTAACTATGTTTTTGTCCGCACTGATTTTCCGGGAAAGAATGACCGCAACTCAGTTCCTTGGTAGTATGATGATTATAGCAGCCGTTATAATCCTGCAATACTCAGCTGCAAAAGAAAAAGATGAAGGGGAATGCTGGGATATAACTTCACAGGAGAATATGCATTCGCATGGAATCTAGCCTTTATGCTGCGCTTCAATCTTTTATTTTGCGAGATTTATTGAAGGGGGATGTTATCTCATAGCACTTTCACAACAGCGGCAATCTTTACCAAGGCCTTTTCAATGTTTTCTATCGAGTTGGCATAGGAAAGGCGCAGATAACCTTCGCCGTATTTGCCGAAGGCCGCGCCGCTTAAAGCGGCCACACCAGCCTTTTCCATGAGGAAGGTTACCAATTCTTGGCTGGAACGTCCCAGGCCTTTAATGTTGGGGAAGACGTAGAAAGAACCTAGGGGGCGCTTGCAGGTGATGCCGGGGATGCTGTTCAGACCGTCAACAATAAAGTCGCGCCGCTTTTTAAATTCGGCCACCATGGCCGCGGCGGCATCCTGGGGTCCCGTCAGGGCTTCCTGGCCCGCCTTCTGGGTGAAGGCTGCCGTGCAGGAATTGGAGTTGACCATCAACTGGGCTATAGCTTCGGCTAGTTCCCGGTGCATGAGACCGAAACCCAGCCGCCAGCCGGTCATGGCGTAGGTCTTGGAGAAACCGTCTAAAATAATGGTCCAATCTTTCATGCCGGGTTGGGCGGCAATGGAAACCGGCCGGACGCCATCATAGACGATGCGGTCGTAGATTTCGTCGGAGAGGACAAAGATGTTCCTCCCCCTTACCAGATCGGCAATGCGGGCCACGTCTTCTGGAGTAAGGACGCCGCCGGTGGGGTTGGCCGGGGAATTGAGGATCAGGAGTTTGGTCTTGGGGGTAATTAAAGCTGCCAGTTCGCCGACGTCCAGGCGGAAGTCGTTCTCTTCCCTGAGGGGAAGGGTGACGGCTTTGCCTCCCACAAAATTAATGACCGATTCGTAAATGGGGAAACCGGGGTTGGGGTAGATGACCTCATCGCCGGGATTGACTAGGGCCAGGATGGTGAAAAAGATTATGGGTTTCCCGCCGGGGGTGATGACGACTTCCTCAGCAGTATAGGGAACGCCTTTTTGTTTGGTGGCATACTCGGCGATGGCCGCCCGCACTTCCGGCAGGCCGGGGGCGGGGGTATAGTGGGTGTAACCTGCATTTAAAGCCCGAATGCCGGCTTCAATTATGTTGCGCGGGGTATCGAAATCGGGCTCGCCGATTTCCAGGTGAATGATTTCCCTACCCTGGGCTTCCAGGGCCCTGGCCCTTGCCAGAACGAGGAAGGCCGTTTCTGTACCCAGATTATCAATCCTGGCAGCCAATAAGTCGGCAAACATGGACTTTCTCCCTAAAATTTTTAGGGATATAATATTCTACGCCGGAAGTTATTTTCCTTTAAATTTTCCTTAATTAAAATTACTTTAATGAAGAGATTGTTGTCCGGCAGGATTTTTTGCATGAACGGCGAATAATACTCTATTATTATACAAAGCGGAAGTCTTCAAATTGAAGTCTTCGTATAATCCCGGAAATGGGTTCGGGAGTATCTACCAGGTGACCGGAATCACCTTGGCTACGAAGGAGGTTAACCTTTGGCAGCGCGACGGGCACCTGGTTTTTCGTTGCCGTGTTCAATGTTGCTAACAGCCCCGGGAAATATTACCGGGAATGAATTGCCCTGAAGAATACTGAAAGAGGGAGGGGTGTCGCGCGGGCTAAGGTATGTCAGCTTCTGAGTACAGCGCGGGAAAATTTAAGGGAGGAGGTGTAAATCCACAGCTTCGAATGGAAGCTGTGGACCCATGATGCGCAAAGGATGGCGTTTCATACTAGTGCTACTGCTGGCCCTGGTGGTAGCGGTAGCTGCCGCCGGCTGCGGCGGCCAGAAGCCCGCCGGTGACAGCAAGGGTGGGGAAAAGCCGGCGGCCGGTGGGCAGGCTAAAGACGAGAAGTTTAAGGTAGCCTTTATTTACGTGGGACCCGTGGGCGACGCTGGCTGGACCTGGGCCCATGACCAGGGCCGCAAGTATTTGGCTGAGAAGTTACCTTGGGTGGACGCCAATACTTATATGGAAAGCGTCCCCGAAGGGGCTGACGTGGAGCGGGTTTTAACGGAACTGGCGGAAAAGGGTAATAAGGTAATCTTTGCCACCAGCTTTGGTTATATGGATTACGTCATTAAAGTGGCCGAAAAGTATCCCGACATGGTCTTTTTGCATTGCTCCGGCTATAAGACGGCCAAGAATGTCGGCACTTACTTTGGTGCCATGGAAGAACCCCGGTATCTCTCGGGCATGGTGGCCGGCAAAATGACCAAGTCCAATATCCTGGGTTATGTGGCGGCCCATCCCATTCCGGAAGTGATCCGCGGCATCAACGCCTTTACCCTGGGGGCGCGTTCAGTTAACCCCAACGTCAAGGTAAAGGTAGTCTGGACCAATACCTGGTACGACCCGGCAGCCGAAAAGCAGGCAGCCCTGAGCCTTTTAGATGCGGGCGCCGATGTCATTGCCCAGCACCAGGATACGCCCGGGCCCCAGCAGGCGGCCCAGGAGCGCGGCAAATACGGTATTGGCTATAACAGTGACATGCGCCAGTTCGCCCCCAATGCCAACCTGACATCGCCAATCTGGAACTGGGGCCCGTACTATGTTAAAACAGTGGAAGCCGTCAAGAACGGGACATGGAAATCAGAAGACTACTACGGGACCATGAAAGACGGTATTGTTGACCTGGGTCCCTTCAGTGACAAGGTACCCCAGGAGGTTCGCGACCTGGTAAATCAGAAGAAGCAGGAGATTATTGACGGTAAGTTCTACGTCTTCCAGGGTCCCATCAAGGACCAGAGCGGCAAAATCCGGGTACAGGAAGGCCAGAAGATGAGCCACGAAGATGTCCTCGGTTTTAACTGGTTTGTCGAAGGTGTAGAAGGCGAGATCCCGAAATAAAAGGAGCGCGTTAAGCCAGGAGGCCGTGGAATTTATTTCCACGGCCTTAACTATAAGCCGGGAGTTAAGTGATACAATACTAATATAGCCAAAATTTAATTATAAATTATATTTTAGAGCAGGAATTCGCCTTCACAGAGCGAATTATAAGCGAGAAGGTTTTGAGGGAGGCATTTTTTTATGGCAGTACCCCTGGTAGAGATGCGGGGAATAACCAAGGTTTTCCCCGGTGTGGTGGCCAACGACGGGGTTAATCTATCCGTCCAGGCGGGGGAAATTCATGCCCTGCTGGGGGAAAACGGGGCCGGTAAGAGCACCCTCATGAGCATCCTTACCGGGCTGTACCGGCCCGATGGTGGTGAAATCTATATAAATGGTCAGAGGGCGAATTTCCGTTCACCCCGGGATGCCATTGCGGCGGGCATCGGCATGGTCCACCAGCATTTCCGCCTGGTGGCGCCCTTTACGGTGACGGAAAACGTGGCCTTAGGCTTAAAGGGTGGCCTCAAACTCAACTTAAATAAGCTGGCCGGGGAGATAGCCGCCCTTTCTAAAGAATATGGACTCCGGGTAGATCCCCAGGCCCGTATCTGGCAGCTTTCGGTAGGCGAACAGCAGCGGGTGGAGATTATTAAGCTTTTGTATCGCCATGCCCGGGTGTTGATCCTGGATGAGCCGACGGCGGTTTTGACCCCCCAGGAAGCCCGGGACCTGTACCAGACGCTGAAGAAGATGGCCGCCCGGGGCTGCGCCGTAATCTTTATTACCCATAAACTGCAGGAAGTTATGGATGCTGCCGACACCATTACGATTTTACGGGGCGGTAAAACCGTAGCCACCGTCAAAAAAAGCGCAACAAACGAGAAGGAACTGGCCCGGATGATGGTCGGCCGGGAGATCTTATGGCAGGTGAATAAACCTGCAGCCCGGAAAGGCGATAAAGTCCTGGAGATAAAGAATTTAAAGGCCTTAAACGATAAAGGCCTGCCGGCCTTAAGGGGCATAAATCTGGCAGTTTATGCCGGCGAGATCCTTGGTATAGCCGGGGTGGCCGGTAATGGCCAGCGCGAGCTGGCAGAGGTTATTGCGGGTTTAAGACCCTGCCAGGGTGGCACTATTACCGTCGCCGGCCAGGAGTTAGGCCAGTGCGATCCCTGCCGGGTAATTAACGCCGGGGTGGGTTATATACCCGAGGATCGCCTGGGCATGGGTCTGGTACCCAACCTGGGGGCTGTCGATAACCTGCTCCTCAAGGAATACCGCCACCCCCGCTGGGGCCGGGCCCTCCTCAACAGGCGGGCGGCGCGCCAGTGGGCCAGGGAGCTGGTGGAACGCTTTCAGGTCAAGATGGCCGGCCTGGATGCCCCGGTGAAGATGATGTCCGGCGGCAACCTGCAGCGGTTGCTCCTGGCACGGGAGATTTCCACCCGGCCGCGCCTCCTGGTAGCCGTTTACCCGGCCCGGGGCCTGGATGTCGGCGCCACCGAAACAGTGCACCGGCTGCTCCTGGAGCAACGGGCTGCCGGGACGGCCATCCTCTTAATCTCCGAAGACCTGGAAGAGCTTTTCCGCCTGGCCGACCGCATTGCCGTCATGTATGAAGGTGAAATTATGGGCCTGGTGGCTGCCGAAGAGGCCAGCGTTGAGGAGTTAGGCCTGATGATGGCCGGAGCGAAAAGAATGGAGGTTAGTGCCTGATGGTTGGATCTTCCTTACCGGGGCCGGCCCCGGCACCCCTGATCACCTGGGAAAAACGCCTCGAGCCCTCGCGGGTCATGGCGGTGATAGTTCCTGTCATTGCCGTCATCCTGGCCCTGGGGGTGGGGGCCATCTTCCTGGCAGCGACAGGATTTAACCCCTTAAAGGTCTACCAGAGCATGCTTTATGGCGTCGTTGGCTCCAAGTACGGCCTGTCGGAAACCGTCGTCAAGGCCATCCCTTTGATGCTGGCGGGCCTGGGCGTTTCCGTAGCCTTCCGCATGCTCCTGTGGAATATAGGGGCGGAAGGACAATTTTATATGGGCGCCTTTGGCGCCAGCTTTGTAGCCCTTTACTTTCCCCACCTGCCGGCCTACCTCATGCTACCGGCCATGTTTGTAGCCGGTATCGCTATGGGCGGCCTCTGGGCCGTGTTGCCGGCATTGCCCAAAGCCAGGTGGGGTGTAAATGAAGTCATTACTACTTTAATGTTAAACTATGTGGCCATCCTCTGGGTGGATTACCTGGTTTACGGACCCTGGAAGGACCCCAAAGGATTTAATTTCCCCCTGACCGCACCCTTCAGCAAGGCGGCAATCCTGCCGACCATTGCCGGCACTCGCGTCCACCTTGGTCTGATTTTTGCCCTGCTGGCTGCTATTATGCTGACCATTATTCTCTGGCGTACCCGCTGGGGCTACGAAATCCGGGTTATTGGTGAAAGCCCCCGGGCCGCCCGCTATGCAGGGATTAAAATTGAGCGCAATATTATCCTGGTCATGCTGTTGAGCGGCGCCCTGGCCGGCCTGGCCGGCATGAGCGAGGTGGCGGGCATTACCCACCGCCTGCAGCACGGTATTTCCCCGGGGTATGGTTATACGGCCATTATTATTGCCTGGCTGGCCAAACTCCACCCGGCGACCATCATCCTGGTATCTTTCCTTTTTGGCGGCCTCATTGTCGGGGGTTACAGCGTCCAGACTTCCGGCGTGCCGGCGGCGACGGTATCCATGCTCCAGGGAGCCATCCTTTTCTTTGTCCTGGGAGGCGAGATTTTAACCCGCTACCGCCTGCACTTTGGCCGTAAGGAGGGAAAATAATATGGAAAATTCTGTCTGGATCGCCACCCTGGCTGCAGCCATAACTGCCGGTACGCCCATCCTTTATGCCGCCCTGGGGGAAATCCTGGCCGAGCGGGCTGGAGTTTTAAACCTGGGGGTGGAAGGCATGATGCTGGTGGGAGCTGTGACCGGCTTCATGGTAGCGGTGCGCACGGGTAACCCCTGGCTGGGCTTCCTGGTGGCCCTGCTGGCGGCCGGGTTGATGGCAGCCATCTTTGCCTTTTTGACCATCACCCTGAGGGCCAACCAGGTGGTAACCGGCCTGGCCCTGACCATGTTTGGTACCGGTTTAAGCGGTTTTTTGGGCAAACCCTATGTTGGTATTCCCCTGCCCTTAAGCTTCAAGCCCGTGGCCATACCCTTCCTGGTGGATATCCCCCTTATTGGTCCGGTCTTATTCCGCCATGACCCTCTGGTTTACCTGACCTATATTCTAGTACCGTTACTCTGGTACTATTTTTACCGTACCCGGCCGGGCCTGAATTTACGAGCCGTGGGGGAGAACCCGGCGGCGGCCGACGCCCTGGGGGTCAATGTCTTTGCCCTGCGCTATTTCTACGTCATCATTGGCGGCATGCTGGCCGGGGCCGGCGGCGCCTTTCTTTCCCTGGCCTATGCCCCCAGCTGGCTGGAGAACATGACGGCCGGCCGGGGCTGGATTGCCGTGGCCCTGGTTATTTTTGCCGTCTGGGACCCTGTTAAAGCGCTCCTTGGTTCCTATCTCTTTGGCGGCGTGGATGCCCTGACCTATACCCTGCAGGCGGCCACCAAAATCGCCATTCCTTCCTTTTTCTTAAAGATGTTACCCTATATCCTGACCCTGGTGGTCCTGATCATTGCCACCCGCCAGACCCTGGTGAAACACATCGGCGCCCCCGGTGCCCTGTCCATTCCTTACGACCGGGAGGAAAGATAAGGTGGCGGCAACGCCCGGCTTTTCAAAAAATGTTATCAGGTAAGCAGATTTTTTAGTTGGGACTGGATTGCATTTTCATTATGGGGGGATAGCGCATGGGTAGCGTAATGCGTCCGATGCCGTTCAGGAAACTCTTAAACTGGGTACTTGCAGAAAAAGAGAGATACGGCAGCATTTTTGGCCTACCGCAGGAAAAATTTTTCAAGAGGAGAAGGGCCGTCTACCTGCAATTATTTGGAGAATACCTGGAGAACGTCATTGGACCGGCTGCCGGTCCCCATACGCAGCTGGCACAGAATATAGTCGCTGCTTTTCTATCCGGCGGCAGGTTTTTTGAGCTGAAGACGGTGCAGGTGCTTGACCAATTGGACATTCCGAAGCCATGTATCGACGCAGCGGATGAATGTTATAATGTGGAATGGTCAACCGAACTGGCCATTGAGGAAGCCCTGGAAGAGTATGTCAAGGCATGGTTTTTGCTGCACATTTTGCAAAAGGAACTGTGGGGTTCGGACCAGCGGGGCTTCATTTTCAATATGAGCGTTGGCTATGACTTAAAGGGGATAAAATCTCCCAAAGTTGATCAATTCATAGAGGGGCTCAAGGACGCCTCAAATACCGCGATATTCCAGGAATGCAAGACGGTGCTAAAGGAAGAAATTGAAAGGTTTGCGGCGGTGGATGAAGGATTTATCGACAGTATCTCACCAAACATATGTAATTCCGTCACCCTTTCGACTATGCACGGTTGCCCGCCGGCAGAAATAGAAACCATTTGCCGGTATCTCCTGGCTGAGAAAAAACTGCATACTTTTGTCAAGCTGAATCCGACCCTGCTGGGCTATGAATTTGTAAAAGATGCCCTGGCCAGGATGGGTTATAATTACATCCGCCTGCAAGAGGAGTCTTTTAGCCACGACCTGCAATATGAAGATGGCCTCGCCTTATTAAAGAGGCTGCAAGGGTTTGCTCAGGAACAGGAAAGGGGTTTTGGCGTAAAACTTTCCAATACCCTGCCGGTAAAAAACACAAAAGGCGAATTGCCGGGCGAAGAAATGTATCTCTCAGGCCGGGCCCTGTACCCGTTGACCATTAATCTTGCCTCCAGGCTGGCTGCGGAATTTGCCGGCCGGCTGAAAATTTCCTACGCCGGAGGAGGAGATGCTTTTAACATTGTTCGCATCTTCGCAACGGGAATATGGCCCATTACCGTAGCAACGACGCTCTTAAAGCCTGGAGGCTATCTAAGGTTGCAGCAAATTGCCGGGGAACTGGAATCTCACCTGCAGGACAGGGCAACAGATACTGTAGATGTGGAAAAGCTCGCCGAACTTGCGGCCGGCGCCTTTAAAGCTCCCGATTACCTGAAGGAAAAAAGAGGGGTCAGGAGCCGGAAGTTAGTCAAGAAATTACCCTTAACGGATTGCTTTATAGCGCCGTGTACCGTTGGCTGCCCTATTGGCCAGGACATCCCGGAGTATATCAGGCTGGTGGGAGAGAAAAGGTATCGCGAGGCGTATGAACTTATAATTGAAAAAAACCCGCTGCCCTTTATCACGGGAACGATTTGTACCCAGCACTGCGCCGCCAAGTGCACACGCCTGGACTATGATGAGCCGGTTCTCATTCGCGCCATAAAGAAGGTGGCTGCCGAAAACGGCTGCCGGCCTCATGAGCAAAGAGATGGGCAGGCGACCGCGAGAAAAACACCCAGGGTGGCAATTATCGGGGCTGGTCCTTCGGGCCTGGCTGCGGGTTATTTTCTAGCAAAGGCCGGCATGGGTGTCACCATCTTTGACCAAAGGGAAAAGCCCGGTGGTACCGTCGAGTATATTATCCCGCCTTTCCGGATGGCAAGGGAAGCAATTGCAAACGATCTGGAGCTGATTAAGGGGACGGGCGTCGAATTTAAGCTGGGCGCCGATCCGGACTTTTCCGTCGAGCAGCTAAAAAGGGACGGCTATAAATACGTGTACCTGGCGATAGGGGCGGGAGAAGCTAAAGCCCTGGATCTAAAGAGCGGCGCAGAAAAAGTAGTGAGCGCTATTGAATTCCTGGAGAAGTTTAAAGCGGGCAGGAAGACTGTGCAGCTGGGGAAAAAGGTGGCCGTCATCGGCGGAGGGGACGTGGCTATGGATGCCGCGAGGGCGGCCCTGAGGGTGGAAGGCGTAGAAAGAGTTTATATAGTCTACAGGAGAACGAAAGAGTATATGCCGGCGAGCAGGGAAGAGCTCAAAGCTGCCCTGGCGGAGGGCATAATTTTGAAGGAGCTTTTGTCCCCGTACTCCTGGTCGGAAGGTGTACTGCAGTGTCAAAAGATGAAACTTAGCGAACCGGATGCCTCAGGAAGGATGGGTGTAGTTCCTCTAGAGGGTGAATTTGAAAATATGGAAGTTGATGCCGTTATCTCTGCCATCGGCCAGGGTGTGGACTATAGTATTCTGCAGAAGAACGGTATAGAGGTTAACGCGCAAGGGGAAATTGCCATTAATCCCGCTACCAATGAAACAAATGTTGAAAATGTTTTTCTCGGCGGCGATGCCCTGCGCGGTCCGGGCACAATAGTGGAGGCTATTGCCGATGGCCGTAAGGTTGCCGGGGCCATTCTTGCCAGGGAAGGCGGCTTGCAGGACGCCGGCCTCAGGCCATCTTTTGACGAGGGAAAGAGGCTGCAGGAGATCAAGTGGAAAAAAGGAATCCTGCAATCCCCCGGCCAGGACTTACGAGAAGAACCTGGGCGCTGCCTGGAGTGCAGTTTTGCCTGCAATATTTGTGTGGAAGTCTGCCCCAACAGGGCCAACGTTGCCGTTAAAACCGCTCATGGTGTTTACAGGAATTCAAACCAGATCATTCATGTGGACGGCATGTGCAATGAATGCGGCAACTGCGCGACATTCTGCCCCTATGACGGCGCTCCATATAAAGATAAATTAACTCTTTTCTGGAGGGAAGAAGATTTTACGAACAGCCAGAACAACGGTTTCCTCTTGTTAGCAGGCGGGGAGGAACCTGTCTTTAAGCTCCGGGTTGGCGGCAGGGTATTGAAGGTAATGTTTGATGCCTCTGGCAGGGCTGATGCTGATTTAGAAAATGGCATTTTAGACCTTGTTTGGGCTGCTTATAAGGGGTATAAGTATTTGTTTTAAATTACACCTGGCAAGCCTTTAATGCTCAGGGCAACAGCGCCTTGAACGGTGCTGGTTTAGTAGGGGTGGCAAAACCACCCCATCGGCTCCCTGGCCAGGGCTGCCGAGGCCGTAGCCGGCCGTTCTGGGACCAGGATTGTCGCGGGGTAAGTTATGGTCAATTAGCCTCCAGAGCCTGATGAGCCTGGTCTGTGACCCGGTGGGTGGCCTGGTGGAGATACCCTGTGTCATGCGCAACGCCACCGGGGCGGCTCAGGCCCTGGCGGCAGCCGACATCGCCCTGGCCGGTGTCCAGTGCTATCTACCCTTTGACGAGGTAATAGCCGCCATGGTCCAGGTGGGCCGCGCCCTGCCGGCATCATTACGGGAAACCGGTACCGGCGGGGTAGCTGCCTGCCCTACAGCCCGGAGGCTGGTGGAGCAAGCCTTCCGCCAGCTACCTCTTCGCGAACATTAGCACAGGCAAGACAGCATAAAGTTCAAGGAAAAATTACCTGAAAAATTTTTTCGGGCGGCAGGAATTTACACCTGCAGGACGAATAGAATATAATAACTTGAAAATAAAACTGCATACCGGGCGGATGAAGGGAGTGGAAGAGACCCCCTCAAGGGCGCCGAAGGAGCAATTTCCCCCGGGCGGGTGACGGGGGAAGGAACCTCTCAGGCAAAAGTACCGCTCCCGGACCCAACTCTGGAGAGCTTCCTTAAAGCCTGGCTTTAAGGAACACCAAAGGGGAAGGCAGGCAGCTGCCTAATCTCTCAGGTACCAGGACAGAGGCCATCACCGCATGATGCGGCGATGGCTTTTTTATTTGGACATAATAGACATACTAACAAAGCGAGGTGGATTAAGTGGCGGAGTTAAAAAAGACACCTCTATATGAAGAGCATATAGCTGCCGGGGCCAGGATGGTCGAATTCGGCGGCTGGCTGATGCCCGTCCAATACACCGGCATTATCGAAGAACACCAGCAGGTGCGTAACTGTGCCGGCCTCTTCGATGTTTCCCACATGGGAGAGATTGTCATTAAAGGACCGGATGCCTTTAACCTGGTCCAAAAATTAATCACCAACGATGCCGCCCGGGCTACTGGCGACCGGGTGATTTACAGTCCCATGTGTTACCCGGACGGCGGTGTTGTCGACGACCTCCTGGTCTATCCCTGGGGGGAAGGCGGGTACCTGCTGGTAGTCAACGCCGGCAATATTGATAAGGACTTTGCCTGGATCCGGGAGAACGCCGCCGGCCTGGAAGTGGAGGTAAGCAATATTTCCCCGGCCACGGCCCAGCTGGCCCTCCAGGGTCCCCGGGCCCTGGCCATCCTCCAGCCCCTCACGGATGTGGAACTTGCTCCCCTGGGCTATTACCGCTGGACCAGGGGCCGGGTGCTGGGGGTGGATTGCCTGATTTCGCGCACCGGTTATACGGGGGAAGATGGTTTCGAGATCTATTTTGCTGCGGGTAACGCCCCCGCCATCTGGCGCCGGCTCCTGGCCGCAGGCCAAAAAGCGGGCCTGGTGCCAGCCGGGCTGGGGGCCCGGGATACCCTGCGCCTCGAAGCAGCCCTGCCCCTTTACGGCCATGAGCTGGGCCCGGCCATCAGCCCCCTGGAGGCGGGCCTGGGCCGCTTCGTCTGCCTGGCGAAGGGTGAATTCAACGGCCGGGCAGCCCTGGCGGCGCAAAAAGAAGCCGGCCTAAAACGCCGGCTGGTGGGCCTGGCCATGGTTGACCGGGGCATCCCCCGGCCGGAGTACCCCGTCCTGGCAGGTGGCCGGGAAATTGGTTATGTTACTTCCGGTTCCTATGCCCCAACTTTAGGGAAAAATATTGCCCTGGCCCTGGTGGCGGCAGGAACTGTTAGCGCCGGCGCCGAAGTAGAGGTGAGCATCCGCGGCCGCCTGCACCGCGCCGTGGTGGTGGATCTCCCCTTCTACCGCCGGACCAAAAAGTAAGAAGGAGGAATGGGAACATGGAATTCCCTGCTAACCTGTATTACAGTAAGGATCATGAATGGGTGGAAGTTGAGGGCAACCGCGCCCGCATCGGCATTACCGACTACGCCCAGGAATCTTTGGGAGATATCGTCTTTGTCGAGTTACCCCAGGTAGGCGACGAGCTGGCTGCCGGTGACAGCTTTGGCGTCGTCGAGTCCGTCAAGTCGGCCTCCGATGTCTACGCACCGGTAGGCGGTAAAGTCGTCGCCGTCAATGAAGCCCTCCTGGATTCACCCCAGGACATCAACGCCGACCCTTACGGCAAGGGCTGGATGATTGAGCTGGAAATGAATGACCCGGCTGAAGTGGAAAACCTGATGGATGCCGGTGCTTACCGGCAACTGGTGAAGGAGGAGAAGGGGGAGTAGGGGGATGACGTACATTCCCACCACGGCAGCGGAACGGCAGCAGATGCTGGCGGCCTGCGGGGCCAACCGGATGGAAGAGCTTTTTAACGACATACCGGCGACTGTCCGCCTGGGCCGGGACCTCAATCTCCCCCGGCCCATGGCGGAAGCCGAGGTCTGGCGCCACCTGGAGGAACTGGCCGGGAAAAATAAAAGACTGATCTCCTTCCTGGGCGCCGGTGCCTATGAGCACTACATTCCCAGCGTTGTTGGCAACCTCCTGGCCAGGTCGGAGTTTTATACCGCCTACACGCCCTACCAGCCGGAGATCAGCCAGGGGACTTTACAGGCCATTTTTGAATTTCAATCATTAATGTGCGAGCTGACGGGCCTGGATGTAGCCACGGCGTCCCATTACGACGGGGCTACGGCCACAGCCGAGGCAGCCCTGGTGGCCTGCAACGCCACCCGGCGCCAGAAGATTTTAGTTTCCCGGGCCGTCAATCCCCAGTACCGGGCCGTCCTGGCCACCTATACCAAAGGCCAGGGAGTAGAGCTTATAGAGATACCCCTGGCCGATGGCCGGACGGACCTGGCTGCCCTGGAAAAAATGGCCGGGAAGGACGTTGCCGGGGTTGTCCTGCAGAATCCCAATTTCTTTGGTCAAATTGAACCCATGGCCGCGGCAACGGAACTGGCCCATCAGGCCGGGGCTTTAAGCATTGCCGTCGTGGATCCCATTTCCCTGGGGCTGCTGGCGGCACCGGGGGAATACGGCGCCGACCTGGCCGTGGGCGAGGGCCAGGGCCTGGGTAATCCCCTGAACTTCGGCGGCCCTTACCTGGGCTTTATCGTCGCCCGGGAGAAGCTGGTACGGCGGCTGCCGGGCCGCATCGTCGGCCAGACCACGGATGTCGAAGGCAAACGGGCCTTTGTCCTGACCCTCCAGGCCCGGGAGCAGCATATCCGCCGCGAGAAAGCTACTTCCAACATCTGCTCCAATGAAGCCCTCTGCGCCCTGGCAGCCACCATATATCTCGCGGCCCTGGGTAAGGAGGGCCTGAAGCAAGTGGCCCGCCAGTGCCTGCTGAAGGCCCACTACGCCTACGACAGGCTGGCCGCCCTGCCCGGGGTGACGCCGGTCTTTCATGGCCCCTTCTTCTGCGAGTTTGTCCTGAAGACGAAACTGGGGCCAGGGGATGTGGCCCGGGGCCTGGCGGATCAGGGTTTTGCCGCCGGTTTTGACTTAAGTCCTTATTACCCGGAAATCAAAGGCGCCATGCTTTTTACCGTCACGGAAGTGCGGACCAGGGCCGAAATTGACGCTTTGGTAGCGGCCATGGGAGGGATACTGGCATGAGGACGGAACCGTTACTTTTTGAACTGGGGGCTCCGGGCCGGCGGGGTTATACCCTGCCGGAGTGCGACGTGCCGGGGAAGGTAGAAGATTACCTCCCGGAAGCGGCCCGCCGCCGGGCTGATGCCGCCCTGCCGGAGCTGGGCGAAGTGGAAGTCGTCCGCCATTTTACCCACCTGTCGAGCATGAACTATGGGGTGGATACCGGCTTTTACCCCCTGGGCTCCTGCACTATGAAATACAACCCCAAGGTCAATGAAGCGGCCGCCAGTTTACCCGGGTTCACCAGCCTGCACCCCCTGGTGCCGGTTGAGGCGGCCCAGGGCGCCCTGGAACTCATGTACAACCTGCAGGAGTATCTCGCGGAAATCACCGGTATGGACGCCGTTACCCTGCAGCCGGCCGCCGGGGCCCACGGCGAGTATACCGGCCTGGCCATTATTGCCGCCTATCATCAGAGCCGCGGCGATCTGGAACGCCGCCAGGTGCTGGTACCGGATTCCGCCCATGGGACCAATCCAGCCAGCGCCGCCATGGCCGGCCTGGAAGTAGTCCAGATACCATCGGACGAGCGGGGCCTGGTAGACCTGGAAGCCCTGCAGGCGGCCGTCGGCCCCCGGACGGCGGCCCTTATGCTGACCAATCCCAACACTTTGGGCCTTTTTGAAAGCGATATTGAAGCCATGGCCGCCCTGGTCCACGCGGCCGGCGGGCTCCTCTATTATGACGGCGCCAACCTGAACGCCATTATGGGTATTACCCGGCCGGGGGATATGGGCTTTGATGTGGTGCACTTGAACCTCCACAAGACCTTCTCCACCCCCCACGGGGGCGGCGGACCCGGTAGCGGCCCGGTGGGGGTGAAAAAGCACCTGGCGCCCTTCCTGCCGGTACCGGTGGTGGCTTGCAACGAAGCCGGCCAGTATTACCTGGATTACGACCGGCCCCAGAGCATCGGCCAGGTACGTTCCTTCTACGGCAACTTCGGCGTTTTGATCAAGGCCTACACCTATATCCGTACCCTGGGAGCTCCCGGCCTAAAGGAAGCCAGCGAGCAGGCCGTTTTAAACGCCAACTACATGCTGGCGCGGCTCAGGCCATACTTCAAGGTGCCCTTCGACCGGGTGTGCAAGCATGAGTTTGTCATCGCCCCGCTCAAAAAGGTTAATGACGCCGGCGTTCATACCCTGGATATCGCCAAACGCCTCCTGGACTACGGCTTCCACGCGCCGACCATCTACTTCCCCTTGATTGTTCCGGAGGCCATGATGATTGAGCCCACGGAAACAGAACCCAAGGAAACCCTGGATGCCTTCTGCGATGCTTTGATAGCTATCAGCAAAGAGGCAGTCGCCAATCCGGACCTCCTCCACAGCGCGCCCCATAACACCCCGGTGCGGCGCCTGGACGAAGTCGGCGCCGCCAGGAACCCGGTCTTACGCTGGCAGGGAAAGTAGTTGTCCCTGGCGAAAGATGAACAAGCCGGCAGGCACGGAGCTGCCGGCTTTGCTCCTTCTATGTCGCAAAAAACCGCTAAGATCTTGAGGACTTCAATAACTTTTTCTAACTACTCCAGCCAAAGCCAGTCCGGTTTCAACCTGATATTTTGCAGCGGAGCCAGAGGCGGGAACTAAAAAATAATATTTTTATGGGAACCAACAGGCCTTAATTTTTATCTTAATTTATAGAAGGGGGACAACTTATCGGTCGGAAGGGAGGTGCCAGAAGGTTGTTCAGAATTGATTGAAGGGCATGGTTAAGCCAATATTAAGTTAATCAATGGTAGTGTGGGAGCATGTATTGGGAGGAAGAATCCTCTGACCGTTATCGTACTAGAAAGAGGTAAGAACATCTCATTGGTGTTGGTCCAGAAGACTCTATAATTTAAAACGGGGGTATAAGGTAATGAAACGACTCTTTAGAGTGGTAACACTTTTAACTTGTTTATTGCTTCTAATGCCTACACTGGCCGTTGCCTCGAATGAATCTTCTAAGCCTAAATTAGATAAGGATTTTACACAGGAGGAATTAGAGGCCCGGTTCCAACAAATCCACAGTGTCATGCGTAAAGTGCATGAGAAAGAAATTACTCATGTAGATGCGCTGAACAAACTAGCAAAAATAGGTGTTTTTCCCGCAAAGGGATATATCAGGAATAATAATGGTGATGAAATTACAATTCAAAGTAATCCTGACTATGCTATATGGCTTCCAACGGCCTTTGCTCTAAAAGATACTGAGACAGGTTATTGGTATGCTGGTGTACATTTCTTTTGGAAAGATCCTGCATACTGGCAGTCAGATTTCCCAAACCCTTGGCCTGCACAGCCAGGGGTTGGAGTGAATATTGGGGGATATGATGGTTTTGGGATTGCTTTTTCGCGTGGTATAAATAGGGTTACACAGACCTTCGATGTATATGACACACACGCTAACCGTACATCTTACAGCACACCTAGTAAAAGCAGTTCATACGGTGTTGGTTATACTAAACAAGATTATGGTTACAAAATGTCTGATGGAACCTACGATTATAACTGGGATTCAGGCTATCTGGGGATTTACTTTACTCCTCAGGAACCGGGTCAAGAGATGTCAGTTTGGCAAGAAATGGCTCACACTTGGGAGACAACCTCTGTTTCTATAACAGGAATTTCATATATCGGCATTAGTTGGCAATTTAATAAGCTAGAAAATAGATGGAATGCAGTTGCACCATATGCCTATGTATTTACACCGTATTAATTCTGACTTTAAAAAGAATGAAAAATAATTTAATTATCTAAGCTAGTGGTAACCCCAGTTTAAATAAAGGTAAAGGCTTTAACTAGGGGTTACCACTTGCTATTTATTATCATAAGTTGAGCTAATGTGGCTCGCTTTGCTGTGGGAGGGAAAGAAATATAATATGCCAAGAAACTTATTATTGTTTCTTCAGGTTATTATTGTTACAACAATTTTTTTAACAAGCCTTTTCTGCTTAGGCGGCTGCTCTGCCACCAATACCATTCCCCAGCCGGAGGACATTTTATTCGATGCTAAAGTTTATTCCTTTAATTCTGTTTGCAAATATCGTTCCTATTTTGGCCTCATAAACTACGGTCGTTCAGATGATGAGTATCAGGACGAAATGAAACAGGCGATAGAAGTAGCGGTCTTTTGGGAACTGCGTCCGCAAAAGCGTCTAGAAGATGAGAACAAACTTTATTATCCACCATATATCCTGATTATTCCTGATAGAGAGTACTGGACATATGCGGGCACCATGCAAAGTGTAAACAAACTGCATACCGTTATATCCTTACCTTATGATATTATCGACAATGTTTTAAAAGATTACCCAGAATACAACTGGGTCAAAAATAGTGAAGAACGTTTTGCATGGGTGCTGCATGCAACCTCTTTTGAACAAGGTTTCACCAGTTTAGCATTTAGAAAAAGAAGCAATTCCGGACAACCCCAACCGTTCAAAATTTACTTTATTTACTATGATCCGGTTCTCAAGAAAGGATGGGCCAAATCATTGGAAGTTGCTAGTCCCAGTAGTTAGAGAGGAGTGCTGCCAGAAAGTGAAGGAAAAAGGCACCTAAACATCAGGAGAACAGGTGATTAAACTGATGCTGGGAAGCAGCTACACCCTGGCCCTAACCCAAAACATACCCGTAGGTTCCCGCTAAAACAGGATGATTTTCGTTTTTTTTCGTAATAAATATTATGGGAACCTAACAGCGTTTATTTTTATCTAAATAACGACGAAATTATCAAGGGGGAATGAATGATGTTATCGAGAAAAATGCCATTAATAGTAATACTTGCTATCCTTTTGTGGTCTTTTGGACTGATTAGTAATCCTTCGTTTGCCCAAAACGCATTGCCTTCTCCTCCTGCAGAAGAAAAATCCGGAATCGGTATTGAAAGTTTACAATTAATCGCCTTCTATGGTAGTCAAATTTCTCAGGTTGGTAGTGAAGCTAAAGTTATGCTTGAAGGTTATACTACTACCCAATCAGCAGTAGACTATATTGCCGTGAGAATATATCTGCAGAAATGGGATGGATATAACTGGGTGGATGTTATTTCTTATCCTTTTGAGGATTACTTTACTTCTTATGTGGAGGGAGTATATTACTACCCCGTGCAACGCGGATATTATTATCGAGCCAAGGGTCTTCACTTGGCCCGGGATGGAGCAGTAGCCGAAGAGACAATTTCATATACTGCCAGTATCAAAATCCAGTAAGCTCGAGCTTCCATATTTTTTATCAAAGGTTGCTGAGGAAAATAGTTTTTAACGCCATCGGGGTCCAAAGCACCCCGATTTAATTTTTAAAGTACTTGACGGCAATATTTCTATCTATTTTTACCACCATTCTTTCCATTATCTAGCTATTATACCATAAATGTGTTATAATTAAATATAAAAGTTCTCACATTCTTGTCTTATGAGTCGGGGAGGTAATGAAATGCTATTTAAGAAACATAAAACCGTATGCTCTCCCGAAATACAGCAGATTATTTACGAATCCTTCTTTGACCGTGTATATCGCTGCGCCCTCTCCCTGACTCGTGACCCGGCTGCAGCAGAAGAAGTAGCTCAGGAAACCTTCATGATAGCATTTGAGAAGTATCACCAGTTACGCGACCCAGCCAAAATCGGTGCCTGGCTGGTTGCCATAGCCCTCAATGTGGCCAGGGCAAACTATAATCAATCTAAAAAGGTTGTCCCCTTGAATCCCGATGACATAGCCCGGGTTCGTGATAATTATTGCTGGCAGAATATGGAAAAGTTATTAGAAGACCGGGAAATAGTGCAGGACTTAAAAGAAGCCATCAGCGAGCTGCCCATGGAGTTCAAAGAAGTTTTGATTTTAAAATATTACACCGAAATGGAAGTGGAGGAAATAGCTTTCCTTCTTGAAATTCCTTTGGGTACAGTTAAGTCCAGATTAAGCAGGGCCAGGGAAAGACTGCGGAAAATGCTGATAAGTAGAGAATTTGGCCGGCTCTCAAGCAAAGGAGGGAATTAATAGTGTTAACTGATCACGAACTGGATAAATTAATTAGAACTGCTATCCGTGAGGAAATAGAAGAGCAAGAAGTACCTCCCGAGGCCAGGGAGAGGGTACGGAAGGCTTTGGGGCTAAATAAATTGAGGCGCGTTAAGGGAGGGTTCAGGGCAGCAGCTCTAGTTGCTGGTGTGACGTTAATTATGGTCTTATCTGCCTATTTAGTTTTCCCTACCAAAGCCACGGCCATTAGTATAGTGCTAGTAAAAAGGCTGGAATACTTAGTTAAAGACAGGCTTTATAATATTGCGGAGAGGTACAGTGCAGAACAGAACCCTGGAGCCTCAGTCCCAGTCCCAGCCCCGGACATCGGGAAGGAAGAAAAAGTATCCCTGGATGAGGCCCGGTCCAGGTTACCTTTTGCGTTATTGATTCCCGGGTATCTGCCGGAAGGAACTGTTTTAACGAGTATTTCTCTTTCCGGTAACAAACCCCTTATGGAAGTTACCTTCGTCTATATGGGTAATACGGGGATATTAAAGATAAAGGAAAGCGGGATAAGTAGCAACAGAGGAGTGGGGATCGGCTATGATGCTGATGATACAAAAGTCAAGAAAATAGAAGTTCGAGGTGTGGAGGCCAATCTACTTTCGAACAAAAGCGGCCAAACCCTATTAATCTGGCATGAGCAAGGAGTCACTTACAGAATTGAGGGAGCCTATACTGCCGAAGAAATTGTTAAGATTGCCAATAGCCTTTCCGCCTATTCGGAAAGATAGGCGCCTCGTAACACCTCCGGTGCGGCGCCTGGACGAAGTCGGCGCCGCCAGGAACTCGGTCTTACGCTGGCAGGGAAAGTAGTTGTCCCTGGCGAAAGATGAACAAGCCGGCAGGCACGGGGCTGCCGGCTTTTACTCGATCTATACCTAATAAAACGCATTTTACCGAAGCTTATACCCGGTAGTAAGGGAGGAGGGATGCTGCTTACTTGCTCGAGCGTAATTTATTAAGTAAACGTCTTTCAATATCCCTTAGCATTAACTTCGTTTTTGTAAGGTCCATATTTGTTACTTCGGCAATCTTATAAATCGGCATGGCAGTTTTTATTCGGCTCCCTGGATCAACCTATTAAATCAGGAGAATAAGCTGTGCCACTTATTAGGGATAATCATAAGCATAGGGAGTGTATAGCAAGGCTAGAGTTGGATGGCATTTTTTAAAAGCTCCCCGGCAAAACGGCTGTTTTTAAGTTCACCGGGAGTATACACAAAAAGGTCCAGTCCCACGGGAAATTTGCCGGGCAAATAATCCGGTACTCTATCCCAGGGTTTTCTATCGTCATTTGTAACCAGGATCAAAAGGTCGATGTCGCTATAAGGGGTGTAGTTCCCCCTGGCCCAGGATCCGCAGAGGTAAACAGCCAGTACCTCCGGCCTTGACTTCAACCTTGCCGCCAGGTCTTCCAGGGCATTTCTGACAGTATTTTCGTCAACTGAGATGACTCTTACAGAATTCAATGATTTCACCTGCAATCTTGATGGCGGTGTCAGCCTCCCCCGCAGTGTAAAAATCGGTGGGCGCTCCGATTTCAAAACCATTCGGATAGCGGGCCGGGATATAATGCTTGTCGATAACTTTGGCTTGCTCAATCAATTTTCCGGGTACGGCAATTTCCGCAGGAAGATTTGCTAGTAAAATGGACACGGTATGACCCCAGGCATCAAGGTGCAACTTTTGAAATAATGCTTTTACTGCTTTTTCCGCCGCCTGCTGGGCGGCAAAACAGGACCATTCAAAATCCCCGGCGTTAAACGAATTAATGGCATGCCTTAAGTCTGCTTCTGCTTGCCGCAGCCAGTCGCTGCTTCTTTCAGGCATTTTCAACACCTGCAATATTATTACATATTTTCCCATCTATTTACAGGATAGCATTATGCGAGAAGTATGTCAATATCAGGGTAAATATTTAAGATTAGTCCCCGGGTGCAGTTTTTAATGGGGATTATATTTCCCGGATCTGTTATAATACAGAAAAACGGAAGTAAAAAGAGGTGTATCAGGTATGGAGCGGGGACACGCAGTAATTGAACAAGTGCAGAAGAGGATGCTTATCAGTATAGGTCAACTGGCAAAGAAACTGGGGCTTAAAGAGGGTGATTATGTACGCTTAGAGTTGGCCGAAGATGGTACCAGCCTTCGCCTTGTCCCGGTTGACTGGCACCCCAGGCAACAGGAATATTTCTGGAGCGAGGAATGGCAGGAAAGGATGCAACGGAGCTTGCAGCATCTGGCGGAAGGGCGAGTTAAGGCTTACGGCAGTGTTGAAGAATTAATAGGAGAACTGGAGAATGCCTCAGATAATAAGGACTGATAGTTTCCTGGAACAGTTTCAAGAGTTAAGCAAAGAAGCTCAAAAGCACGTGTTGAAAACCATACGCTTCCTGGCTCAAAACCCGTGCCATCCTTCCCTTAAGATACACCGTATTAAAGGAACACCCTTTTGGGAAGCCTATGCCAGCATTAGTATCCGGGTTATTTTTGAGCGGACCGGTGATACTCTGGTATTACTAGCTTGCGGTCATCATGATGTCCTTAAGAAATATTAATGCGATCTAATCAGTTCAGGACCAGGGGGGTAAATCTATGCCGGCGGAAACCTGGCGGCTATTAGATACCGGTGTGGCCGATCCTTACACCAACATGGCCGTGGACGAGGCCATCCTGCTGGAGCACCGGGAAGGCAAAACGCCGCCAACCTTACGTTTTTATGCCTGGCAGCCGCCAACCATCTCCTTGGGTTATTTCCAGCAACTGGAGAAAGAAATCGACGTGGTGGCTGTCAGGGAGCGGGGGCTGGGGCTGGTGCGCCGCTTAACCGGCGGCCGGGCCGTACTCCATGATAATGAAGTCACCTACAGCGTGGTGGCCCGGGAAGACCACCCCCTCATGACTGGCGGGATTCGCCCTTCTTACCTGCGCCTGGCGGAGGCCCTGGCCCTGGGGTTAAGGGAGCTGGGAGCGCCAGTGGAGATTGCCTCTGGCCGCAAAGGAGGCCAGGATGAGCATACTTCGGCCGCCTGTTTTGATGCCCCCTCCTGGTATGAGATAACCTGTGGCGGCCGCAAGCTGGTAGGCAGCGCCCAGACACGTAAGGGGGGCGTGGTCCTCCAGCACGGGTCGATAGTCATCGCCTTAAATGTTGACGACCTTTTTGCCGTCCTAAAAATGCCTTCGGAAGCCGTACGCCAGCGCCTCAAGGATAAATTTTACCACCAGGCCTGCGGCCTGGAGGACATTTTAGGCCGCCGGGTCGAAGGAGAGGAAATAAAGGCCGGTATAGCCCGGGCCTTTACCAGGCTCTACGGCTTAGAATTTATACGGGGAGAGCTGACAGATGGGGAAAAAGGGCGATTGGAGGAGTTAAGGGCGAAATATGCCAGTAAAGACTGGTTGGAAAGACGGTAAGTTCCTAAAGAACCGACCTGCATCTCTAAACTCATTTTTCGCGCCTGGTGTCTTAGAGCAGCGCTATTACCGGACAGGCGAGAAAGTAGCAGTTTTTGCATAGCCCGGCCTGGCTCCAGGGAAACTAATTTTAGCAACTTTTCCTGGGGAGGTAATAGATTTGGGCGATAAAAACCGCAGCCGCTTTGTGAGTGATGAAGGGACGCGCCTGCAACAGATGCGGGCGGCCGAATATCCCGGCGGGGTGGTGGTGGACCCGGTACCCATTACCGCCGGCGACGAAGTGACCATCCTTTACCACGGTCTCCTGGATGCCTGCGGCGCCGACCAGGTATGGATGCATACCGGTTACGGGGACGCCAATAACTGGCAGAATATCTATGATTACCGCATGGAGCGTACCGGCTACGGCTGGGTCAAAAACATCCGGGTGGAAGACGGCAGCCGCCTGAACCTCTGCTTCAAGGATAGCGCCAACAACTGGGACAACAATAACGGCCTCAACTGGAGCTTTGAAATCCACAACGGCAACCTGCCGGGACGCAGGTAAAAGCAAGCCTCCTATCCATAACAGTGATCTAGAGGCCCCCTGGACTTAGCCGGGGCCTTTTAATTTTATAAAGGCGAGCAAAAAGGGCTTCATGTTTACCGGCCTTTCCGGGGATAGAGATAAGCATCATGGCGGGTGGAAAGATCGTGATCCTGGCTCTGGATACGGCCGCCTAATTGCCAGATAGGATCTTCAAGTTTGGGGGTGTTGGCTTCTATTTCGGTAAAGTAGCGTTCCAGCGATTCTCTGATTTGTTCGGCCATGGACTTACCAGTAATGACCGCGCGTCTTCGCAAGCGCTCATAAAGTTCTTCTGGCAAGTAAATCTGGGTGCGTACAGCCATGGCTTTAATACCTCCCTCTGTAATATACATATACATTATACAGCAACATATATAAATAAAACACAAGAGAAAAAACGTAGCAGCAGCGAGTGCTCGGCTTAAGCTAAATTAATGCTGATGTTAGTTTACCTTAAGCAGGAATTATCAAATAAATGGAGAATAGTTGTATAAACGACAAAGCTTCCTTGGAACCCAGGGTTGTTAAGCTGGTTATCCTACCTGAGTGAGGTGGGTTAACACGTGGCTATAGACAAAAGTTCTTTTGTGCCTCCTTACTATCAGCTCGCGCAAATCCTGGAACGCCAGATCAGGTTAGGTGAATACCGCCCGGGCGAGGCTTTACCCTCCGAAGCGGAGCTGAGCGAAAAATACGGGTTAAGCCGCATGACCGTCCGCCGCAGCCTGAGCCAGCTGGCCAGGGCCGGTCTCATTCGCACTGAACGAGGGAAAGGTACTTTTGTCTCCCGGCCCGAGCTGGACCGCGCTGTTTTTGTCATGGAAGAATTCCACAAGGAGGTGGCTGCGCGGGGGTTAACCTCCAGTGTCCGGCTGCTGGAAGCCAGGCTGGTTCCCGCACCGGAAAGGGCAGCGGGGAAATTACAAGTTCCGGTAGGGACGAAGGTGCTCTATATCCGCCGTTCCCTTTTAGCCGGGGGAGAGCCCCTGGCCTATGACCGTAAATACCTCCGTTACGACCGGGGACGCCCTATCCTTGAGAACGAGCTCCAGTACCAGGCGCTCCCGGACATGGTGGAGAAACATGCCGCGGCCCTGCCTGTAAGCAGCAAAATGATCTTACAGGTAACATCCCTGAATGACGAAGAGGCCCGGGCTTTACGGGTGGCGCCGGGTTCGCCGGCCTTCTTGCTGGAGCAGGTACTCCTGGCCGGGGATGGCCGGCCGGTGGGGTGGGGATGGTGTTTATACCGTGGCGATCGGTATCAATTGACTTCGGTTCACACGGTAATTTAGCCGCTGGGTACAGGCCTGCTACCAGTTTAACAAAGATGAGAGCATTCCTGTAATGATGTAAGGTAGGTGTTGCCAATAAAAAAGCCTCCTGGTAAAAAAATAATAGACCAAAACAAACAAACCAACCAGGAGGCGAGAAACCGAATGAATGAGGTGCAAAAGAAATTACTGGTCCATGGTGATGTGATAATTGTCGGTATCGATGTAGCCAAACACAACCACTGGGCACGGATCTATAACCAAATCGAACTGGATGTGGTCAAACCCTTCAAGTTTCATAATAGCAAAGAAGGCTATTATCGTCTAGTGGCAAAAATGGAAGAAGCGAAAGAAAAAGCCAGGGCAACAAAAGTAGTAATCGGCATGGAACCCACAGGCCACTACTGGAAACCCTTAGCATGGTTTCTCCAGGAGCAGGGCTATACGGTAGTGATAGTCAACCCCTATCACGTCAAAAGGCGGAAAGAGGAAGTAGGTAACTCCCCCACCAAGAACGACCGCAAAGACGCCGGGATAATAGCCAAAATAGTCAAGGACGGGAACTTCC
>NZ_PVXL01000077.1 GCF_002995805.1 Neomoorella stamsii | reverse complement strand
CTGTAGGTAATGGCGCTGGCTTTAGCACCCCGTGGTGTATTGGCAAACAACCAATTCTTACGGCCGATGACGAAGGGCTTGATGGAGCGTTCGCTGCGGTTGTTGTCGAGTTCCAGACGCCCGTCTTGCAAGAAGGCGACGAGTTTATCCCACTGGCCCAGGCAATAGTAAATCGCCTGCCCAAAGGAACTTTTGGGCAGTACCCGGGCTTTTTGGTTTTTAAGCCACGCCAAAAAGGCGTCCAGCACGGGCCGGCTGCGCACCTGGCGGATTTGATAGCGTTCCTCTGGTGTTGCCTCTTTCAACTCGCGCTCTATGGCAAAGAGCCGGTTGCAGTACTCCAGCCCCTCCCGGGCGGCCACTGCTGCATTGCGTTTATCTTCCGGCAGGGCCTTTAATGCTTCGTCGAACTTGCGCCGGGCATGGGCCCAGCAGCCGACCAGGGTGACATCCGGAAGCTCATTGTAGCCAGCATAGCCGTCAACGTGTAAATAACCTTTAAAACCCGCCAGGAAGCGGCGGGGGTGTTTGCCGGCCCGGGTGGTCTGGTAGTCGTAAAGGATGATGGGGGGTCCGTCCCGCCCGGTACGGTAAAGCCAAAGATATGATTTGGTGGTAGCTTCCCTTCCAGGTTCCTGAAGCACTTGTAAGGTGGTCTCGTCGGCATGGAGGATATCTCTTTTAAGCAGGTGTTCATGGAGGCGGTCATAAATATGGGTTAGCCAGGTGTTGGCTCCATGGAGCACCCAGTTGGCCATTGTCTGCCGGGAAAGGTCTATACCCAAACCTTTAAACTGCTGCTCCTGGCGGTAGAGGGGTAACCCTGCCCCGTATTTCTGGGTCATAATGTAGGCCATGAG
>NZ_PVXL01000076.1 GCF_002995805.1 Neomoorella stamsii | reverse complement strand
GGTCGGAAACTCTGCCTCCTGTCTGCCGGATGAATAATTAAGCTTGTTTTAGCCCCCACCTCAGATGATAGGTGGGGGTTATTTTATACTTACGTAACGCAAAAGGTGGGTAGTATTTGACGCTTACGACATCTCTGCGGCATTTACGGCCTGCTGGTACTGCAGCCAGGCTATCATGGCAGCCTCTTCTTCACTGTCCACTTGCGCTCTTTCCCGTTCTTGCCGCCGCCTTTCCTTTTCTTCTTCGCGCTTCATAAATGCCTGCCGGACAGCTTCAGCCAGAGCTTCATCCCCGGCCAGTCCTGGCATCCGCTGCAAGTCTTTCATAGCCTGCCGTACCCTTTCTGCCGTAGCCCTGCGGTCTTTTTCTCCCGCATCTTCCCTGATCAGGCCTGCTAGTTGGGCCAGGATTGGTGCCGGGGCTGTTGGGTTATCCACTAATACCACGGCCACCGCCCGGGCTACCTCCTACCGGTCTGCCCTGGGAGCCTTGCCCGGACCGCGTTTTCCTTGCCTTCGAACAGGTGGTAACCCATGGCGCTTCCGCCACTTTCTTTCTGCGTCTGGTGTCCGGTTTTTTCTCTGGATTTTATCTTCTGATGGGCATACTACGGCTATATAAGGTTGCTCCGGCATTTTTTTATCCCCTCCAGGCTTTTTGTCTTTAATCCTGGAAGGATATGGTATAGGGATAGCGAATATAATTAGGGTTGCCCTACTGTTTCTTTGAGGTCGGGTGTTAATGCCATAGAGATTTTCTTACTAGAGGCACGCTTATGCACACTAGGCGGAGACTTCAAGCCTATTACTACTGGTTCAGTCGGAGAGCGGAGCATGGCGATTTTAAGTCTTCTACTTTCCGCCGGCGATCAACCTCTTATTATCGATCAGCCCGAGGATGACCTAGACAACCGTTATGTTTACGAGGTAGTCGTCCAACTACTCCGGCAGCGAAAGTTTTTCCGGCAGATCATCGTCGCGACTCACAACGCCAACATACCCGTCAACGGTGACGCTGAGCTGATTGTGGCATTTGGGGTAGAAAATCGTCTCGGCACCGTTATTAGTGCAGGAAGTATCGATCAGTCCGAGATTAAGGAGCATGTCAGCACAATCATGGAGGGCAGCGCTGAGGCTTTCCGGTTGCGTCGTGAGCGTTACGGGTACTAATATTTATTATTAAGAGAAAGAATATATCTAAGCCAAGTTTTGCATGTTAGCTGGATCCGGCAAACTGGCGTTCTCCCAAAAATTGTGAAAATAAAGCGTATCTTACTTCCATAATATAGTTATATAAAGCATTGTTATATGATGGTCGAGTAGAGATATGCCTCTACTAGACCATACTGGGTTATTCTATAAGTTATCAACTCAATTCCGTTAAGTAGTGTGTATTTATCTCATTCATAATAAAAATAATATCATCCTAAGGTTAGGGGCGCACAACACCAAGAGATGTTTTATCCAATTCATAAAGCTCTCTTAACTGATTTACTGTATATATCGGTAGGGAACAAATTGGTAGAATGTACTTATTTGCTTCGAGGTACATTCCTGGGCAAATAGGAACGCTAATTTTACTAATCTCAAACGTGATATTTTACCACCTGCATAACGGATTAGATGCAAAATGATTTTTTGCCGTATATTCATTGAGGACACCTTTCAATTATTTTAAGCATTATTGGTCCTACAAAAAAATACCAAAAGATTATAAGCTATGAGATAACGTTTAACACCTAGTCTTGGCCTTTGACCATTTTTCTACCCAAACCTAAAGCAAGGAGATAAATAGCCATTTGATTAAGGCTAACACCATCTTCTTGTGCTTTGGTGGCAATAGCCCTGTGGAGGGATTTAGGAAGGCGTACAGTAAATTTGCCGCTATATTTTTCATTGTTATCCGGTTCGGGAATATCTCGTTGTAACGCCAAAGCGGTTTCTATCCAACCCCTTTTGGCATCCTCCAGATTAGCCATGGCCTCTGCCGGAGTTTCTCCGTCTGATATACAACCCGGTAAAAGGGGTATGCTGGCCAGCCATCCGCCGCCCTCCTCCTCTGTAAGGCGGCGAAGAGATACCTCATAGTTGAGGTTAAGATAGTAATCTAACGTTTTATCACTCATTAGATTTCCCTTCCTGCTTCTCGATTAATTCTAGCGCTTTCTTAACATATATAGCCTTAACCGGCCTTCTGCGGGGGATCGTTAAAATCTCAACCAGCTCAGGATGATAGTAATTATAATGACTACACTCTTGATGGCGGCAATTAAAACCATAATACTTGAGCACTCTATCAATATCTTCCCAGGGTACATCCCTGGGATTTCTTTTTATTGCCTTAAGGAGCTTCTCAATTTGGCTCATTTATTTCTCCCGCCTCTAAAAAATGGTATCAAATTTGCCACCATTTATCAAGTGCACACTCTTTTTTTCAGGTCTTCAGCCCCTGCCCTTCCGGCCTTAACAGCAAACTTTGCCGCCCGGCCGGGAGGCAAGGGCGACCCGCAGGGCCGGGCCGAGGAATAAATGGAGGGGACCCGCCCAGGGGGAGCGGAGGCCGTTTATGCAGCAGGCCGTACCCTTGCCGGACGGTCCAAAGCGGCGGTATAATCTAAGGCTGGCCGGAAGGCCAGGAGGTTTTAAATCAAGGCAGCAGGTGCGCGCAAGCAGCTCCTGCTGCCAACCCGTGTTGTTTACAAAAGGGCCCCGGGCGGCGCTGGCCACCAGCACAGCCAGGTTGGATCTAAAAGCCTCCCTGGTCCTTTTTTGTCAGCTACCCCTAAATCGCGGACAATATATTCATACCGCCCGGCCCTCAACTCAGGCAAAAGCTCGTCAAATATAAAATTACCATCCCTTTCTATGAATTTGTCAACCCCGGTTTTAGCAAAAGGAAACACATCAAAGCCTTTTATACGGCCGGCCTTGCTTACCCGGCCGTCGTCCGCCTTGATAATTTTAAGGTAATCCTCCATGACCGGGTCCTGGCTATCTTCCACCAGGACCACATTATGGCCCTGCCTGGCTAAAAAAGCGCTTATGGCCCGGGCGGTATGGGTACAGCCCAAACCCGGCGCGGCCCCGGCCACGGCGATAGTCACCACCCCTACCGGCCGCTGCTCGATGACTACTTTTTCCTTTACCTGTTCTTCTCCGGTTAAGCCACTCATGATATGCCACCTGGCGGCCTGGGCGTAGGTGGCCGGGACGCAGGTAAGGGCCTGGGCGACTAAATCACCCCAGTCGGCCTCAACCGTGCCGTCTATTATGTCATACACTCCCAACCCCACAAGCCTTGCCACCGTCGCATCTCCCGGCTGCCTGCCGGGCGCCAGCAAGAATATCCTCGTATAGGGCCTGGCTATGCGGTAACCCTGGACAGCGGCCACCAGGTCCGGGCCCGGACCGGCATCTATATCGAGGATCAGGGCATCAGCCGCCACCCTGGCGGCAGATTGGAAGGCATTACGAATGCCCAAGGAATCCATCGTCCCGGCCTGGTCAAATACCACTTCGCCGTATTCTTTCACGGCTTTTCTCACCTGCTCCGCCCTGGCCGGGGCAAGGATTAAAGCATACATCATGAGTCTCTACTCCTTCCATATAATTGCTAGTAATTCCAATTTGTTATTGATATTTCCACCTTCGCTATTGCCTCCGAGTACTTTTTAGGCTATATTAAAATAAAATCGGGGTGATACTCCGTGGGAGAAAAACCAACATTATACCTGGAGACAACCATCCCCAGCTACCTTGCAGCCAGGTTAAGCCGCGATTTGATAGTAGCTGCCAATCAACAGGCAACCCATGAACGGTGGATTTATGAAAGGGACAAATTTCAAATATACATCTCCCAAGCTGTTGTAGTAGAAGCGCAAGCTGGGGATCCTGAAGTTGCTTCTTTAAGGTCCCGTTATCTTGAAGGCCTTGAAATCTTGCCTGTAACAGATGAAGTTGAAAAGCTGGCAAGAAAATATATCACTGTCCTAGGAATTCCCCAAAAATCAGCATTAGACGCCGTTCATCTCGCATACGGAGTGGCATATAACCTGGATTACATTTTAACCTGGAATTGCAAACATCTCGCCCACGGTGAGGTTCGTAAAAAACTAAAACGATATAACGCTTCAGTAGGATTAGAAACCCCGGAAATTGTTACTCCACTTGAACTAATGGGGAGGAATTAAGTTATGGCCTATGAAGATCCCATTGTGAATGAAGTAAGAAAGGCACGTGAACTAATTCTAGAAAAATGTCAAGGTGATATGGATAGATTTTTTAAATTCATCCGCGAAGAAGAAAACAAAAACCCAGAAAGACTTACCAAACCTGCAGTCGTAAAAAAATCACTGCAGAAAGTAAGCTTATAGAGGCTAAGATAATATACCCCCTTAAGATTAGAGGGGGTATATCTGTATTTTTCACCTTTCCCTTACCAAAGACTTCTCCAATACCCTTTGCAGTACGCCCAGCACCCGGGCGGAGCTTTCCCCCCGTCCCAGGGCCACGGTGCCGGCCAGAAGGGCCAGTTCCAGCGTTATCGCCCGCCGAGGGGCATCCCGGCTGCCGCCAAAAAGGATTTCCACCAGCAACAAAAGAGGCTGGGCCTTTAACAAAGCATATTCCTTCATAGGCACTTTTAGCGCCGGGTTCCCGGGGTCCACCAGGGCCAGGGCTTGCCTGGCCGCTTCAGCGTTCCCCTTAGCCAGGTTAGCCGCCTCCAGGTGGGCGGCATAAACCTGGACGGCATGATCATATCTGCTGACCTCATCCATCTTCTCGCCCTCCATTCGTTTACTTGAAGTAATTGACAGGGTTGACCGGCTGGCTATGCACCCTAACCTCAAAATGCAGGTGCGGCCCGGTGCTCTTGCCCGTGCTGCCGCTGTAAGCGATCGGTCTTTTTCGATCTGGTTCCCAGGCGAAAGACAAAACGTTGAAGTATTGCGCCCTCCTCACGGCATCATCCGCGTTCTGCAGGTCGTGGATGTCCAGGACGATTAAATCGCTATCGGCGGATGCCGTGGTCGGCCCGGCTCATAAAGAGGCGTCGGCCCCCTCCGCCGCACGGCGCAACAGGACTGCCAGGCGGCCGTAGGTTTCCGGGCGTTCTTCCGCCCTGGAAGCAACATAAGCATAAAGCTCCCTGGTGGTAGGCCATTTCTCCAGAGGTATTGTCGCCGGGTCGTTCTGCCAGCCTATCCTCGCCTGGCGGTAGATTTCCACCAGGGCTTCTTCCAGGGCCGCCCTTTCCAGGTCGTTCAGCTCCCGCAGGTAGAGGGAAAAGAAAGTCCGTAAGACTTGCAGGTGGAGGGCCAGGGGTCCCTGAGCCGTCACCCTTTCTTCTTCGCCTTCCTCGTCTTCCAGGGGTACCGGCCGCACCTGCAGGGGGTTGATGCGCCCTTTGCCCCCGGCGCAGTTGATCCAGGCCCCGTCCAGAAGGCGGCACATATCCCGGTACTCCCGTTCCGGGTCGATGATGATCACCCTGGCCCCCCGGGCCAGTTCTAGTAAAATCAGCATCTTCACCGCGAAGGACTTGCCGGCGCCGGGTTTCGCCAGGACGGTCCAGTTAGAGTTCGTCCTGTCACCGCCCCGCTACCAGATGTCTACTAGCACAAGTCCCCCGTCCCGGTCTCGGCCTAACACTACGCCGCTGCCATCGTTGATGCCGGAAGCAGTAAAAGGAAAACTGGCGGCCACCGTCTCCGCCGGCATGTTCCTGGTCCCGGCGTCCTTAATGCCGGAAGGCAGAACCGCCCAGGGGCCGGCCGCCTTCAGTCCTTCCTCCTGCCGGAATACGGCCACCCCCCCTCGCATACCGGCGGCGGCCAGGGCTGCTTCCACCTGCCGCGTCCGCCGGTCAAGAGTTTCCTGAACAGGGGCCAGGACCAGGAGAACAACAGTCACGTAGAATACCTGCTGCTGTTCCTGGTCAATCTTTCTCAGCAGTTCTTGAGCGTCCTTCAGGGCCTGTTCGGTGCGCTGCATCACCAGGGCGTTACCGCCCAGCTCTAACCTTCCGGTGTACTCGCCTATGGCCCGGTTGATGCTTAATACCAGGTTCGCCGGGTCGGTAGGGGTAACGTACGTGGATAGAGGCCACCACCCCCGTCATCCCGGCCACTCTGGCGAGCCAGGCCGGGCCTACCCGCGGGGGATAGTCGGTTATAACTAAAACCCTGGCTACCTGTTCCCCGATGGTTATCTGCCTGGCCCCGAAGTCCAGGGCCTGGGGAGAAAGAACGTCCACCAGGCCGGTAAGGCCTGGCGTTGTTGTGTTTTTGCTTTTAGCCATACGTCTATGCTCCTTTCACCTGCGGCGGTAAATACAGCCCCATAATAGGCGGCCGTTCAAAAGCCGCCTGGGCGGGATGGGTAAAAACAAAGACCAGGTCGATGATTTCCTGGTCGCTGCCCTGCCTCCTGGCGACGCCGTGTTCTTCCTCCCAGATAACAAAAAAGATATACAAAAAGCGTTACACGAATTATAAATAACTACCAGGCTCTGCCTGGTATGTGTAATCGCGGGCGACTGCCCGCTTAACCTGCCTTTAAAAGGAGCGCGCCGGCATCAGCCGTAACGTAGCGCTCCTTCCGTCAAATTTGCCTGGTTCCTGGAATCAGGAAGGCCTGCGTGGGCAAGCCTTCCTTTGGTGCCTGGTCAAAGCAAACAGCTCCAGGCCAAACAAATAAAACGCCCGGCGGTCTATTGCCGGGTTGATCGTTTGATTATAGATAAACAGTACCTCGTCGTCAGAAGAATACTTAACCCTGGTCATAAAAAAGCTTTTTCTGGAAGAGTTTAAGCAAGCTAGATCGGATTGGCTCAAATGTCTTTTCCTCTAGGGACCCAAGATATGCCTTTATCCTTCTAACGTCAACGGCCCGCACCTGGTCAATTAAAACTATAGAGGCCTGGGGAATCCCCCCTGCTCCTGGAGGTAAAGGCTGGTATAGAATAGGGTTTTGCTTGGCCCATGGGCCGCTTCTAGTTGTCAAGGGGACCACAATCACCACGGGATAGCGCACAGGGCCTTGAGGTACACCGACAACAACAGCAGGCCTTACTCCTTCCTGTTCATGACCTTTAGGGTCATGGACAGGAAGGGCAATCAGAAGAATATCTCCTGCTGCTACAGCCTCAATGGCCATTACTGTTTGCCTCCTTCAATAATCAATCCGATCCCTGCTTCATACCGTACCGGTTTCCCTTTAGGCGGCCCCTCTGGACCCCAATCATACGGGGGCAATTCACCTAGTTCGGCTTCCAGCCACGCCTGGTCCTCGTTTTTCGACTGGATTAATAAAAACTCCAAAAACCTTTTCACTACAGGGGTTTCTTTCTCTGGCAAGGCTTCTATAAGCCGGTATAATTCATCCTTGGCTACGCTCACCATTTGTCACCTTCCTTTCGGCTAAATCCTAATCCTCTGCTGCAATTTTTAACATGCTTCAGTTTGCTTTTTCATAAAATCACCTGTTTTAGGTTTATATACAGCTTTTTCCACCCTAAAAACATATTAGCATATGATATCGCCAAAATCAATCAAACAACCCTTATCTTTATCCCGGCTACCAGGGCATCATCTATGCCCTTTTCCTCTTTCGACCTGGCTCTCCATATCGCTTCCCGTACCGTTATGCCCAGTTTCTTTAATTCTGCAAAAGCTTTGGCTCCCCTCTTCACCTGCCGGCCGGCTTCCCGCCACTGCTGGTAGCCCCTGGCGTCCTCCGTCCCGGCAATAAGCATCAGCAACCGGTTGCCCAGGCTCCACTTATCGCTAGGCCTGCCATATCAGCCCTGGCGTTGATAAAGGTCCGCGCTACTGCCTGGGGCAAATTGCCACTGGCAAACATCTCCAGCAAACTGTCCACTGCCTGCTTGACCCGGCTTTCCTCCAGCTTTACGGCCATCCATACCGCCTCCTTGCCTTTTTGGGCCTTCGGCCCCTGGCCTTCCGGCCTTACCAGCAAAATTTGCCGCCCGGCCGGGAGGCAAGGGCGGCCCGCAGGGCCGGGCCGAGGAATAAATGGAGGGGACCCGCGAAGCGAAGCGTAGCGGGGAGGAGGCCGTTTATGCCGCAGGCCGTACCCTTGCCGGACTGGCCAGGGCGGCGGTATAATCCGAGGCCAGCCGGAAGGCCAATCTTTAAATCAAGGCAGCAGGTGCGCGCAAGCCGCTCCTGCTGCCAACCGCTGTTGCCTTTTACGGGGCCGCCGCTACGCTAGCCCGGAGGGGTCAAGCCTTGCGGCGGCCCCCTGGGTTCACCGTCAAAACCCGCCGGCCATAACGCAAACCTTTCCCCAGACAGGTTGTGGTTTACCCAAAAGATAGCTCTGGCCGTACTCTACGCCCAGGTCCCTTAATGCTTTTAACTCGCCCGGCTTTTCAATACCCTCGGCAATTATCTCCGCCTCCAGGTAACGGCATACCTCCAGGGCCTGGGCCAGCAGCAGGCGGTTGGAAACATGGCAGTCGCAACCCCTCACAAGTGAACGGTCTATTTTTACAAAATCAGGCCGCAGGTGCAGGGCAGCCCGTAGTTAGCCTATATCCGGCCCAACGTCGTCTATAGCTATCCTCGCACCATTCCCGCGCCAGGCACTCAAGGCGCCCGTTAATTGCTGTATATCCCTGCAGCCATACTCGGTTAACTCTATGACCAAGCGGGGGTTCGCGTAGCAACCAGCTTCAATATCAACCAGCTCTGCCGCGGTCACGTTAACACTTAAGTAACCCTCCGGCGGGTAGCCGCCGGCCAGGGCGGCCAAAAAGCAGGCCGTATCAAGCTCGCCCAAAAGCTCCCAGGCTGCGGCGCTTTTAAAGAGCAGCCCTGGTTTGGCAAGGACTCCCTCACCCCGGACCAAAGCCTCATATCCCCATAGCCGCCCGGACGTAAGGTTCACTACCGGCTGGTAGTAAACTCGTATCCTGTCGGGATTTTTTATTACCGCTTCGATATCGCTTTTTTTGAGCAATGAGATCACCGCCTTCCCGCCAGGGGCTGTATGGTTTCCGCTCGGCAAAATATTCTTCTACCCTCTTAATCTGGGCTGGACCGATATAGTAAACAAACAGGCAGGCCCCGCCGCCGGCGAGGATCGTCAGAGCTACAAACCCGGCCCGGCCGCCCCAGGCCGCCAGCACCCCCTGGGCGATAGCCTGGGCGACGTCGCGCCTGGCCTTCAATAACGCTTTCTCAAGATTTATATCCTTGCCTGCATAGTGAATGGGCCGGCCAACAAATGCGTCTTCAACAACCTCCTGGTACATGGCCGGGGCCAGGGGAGCCCCTGTCTGGCACTGGAACTCGGTAGCCAGGGCGCGGTGTACCAGGTGGACGCCCGCCTCCAGGCTGCCGCAGGCCTCCGGCAGGGGGCAGGGTACGCTATCGCCCCGGATCTCAAACAGCAGGTAATCGGTGGTATATGTTCCCACATCGACTACCCCCAGGTAACCGTTCTTGGGCAGGGCTACATCCCCAGCCAGCACTACGCCCGCCCCCAGGGGGAACACCAGCACCTTGCCAAAGCTGATATGCCTATCCTCCCCGCCGTCCACGCTCACCCAGGCCGCCAGGCTTTCCAGGCGCTTTTTCAAGGCGTCCTTCTGGGCGCGGAAATAGGCCAGGGGCAACCCCACCGCCAGGTCAACCTGTTTGGGAAATGGTCCTTTATCCCCGGTGCCTGCCAGGTAGGCGGCTGCAAGCAGCAACAAGTCGTGGAGGTTCGCCGGTTTCTCCCGGCTTAAAGAAGTGGTAACCGCCATGGATCGCAGGGCCGCCTCGCCAACAAGCTTTTCCTCTACCTCCCCGCTTATTTTACGCACCTTTACCTTATGGCCTGTCCCATCGCGGAACATCCCGCTTAGGGGATCCTCAACATAAGGCGCCACTACCGAGGGAAAAGAAACCCTGGCCACCGGCGAAACGGCTTTGACAAAGCCGTAACCGACGTCTATACCTACGGCCTTAACAGCCAGGGCTGCTGGTTGGGGATTAGTTTGAATTGCCAGCATCAGATCACACTCCTTTGAATTAAAGATCTTAAAATAAAAGCCGGGGTTTAGTTGTCCCGGCTTAACAATTAAGACGTATCTCTCCCCTGCAGCACCACAAACCAGTCGCTGTAAACGGTCCCTTCGGTCACTACCACGCCGTCAGTGTAGGGCGGCGCGTCCAGGGCCGCGCTCCCTGCCGGTCCAGTACCACTTAAGTGCATTTTCACTTCAGTACCATCCGGAGTAATCTCCAAGCTCGGGTCGGTCCAGAACTCCACTTGCCATGTCTTGTTCAACCCGTTAGCCTGCACGGTCACCGGCCCGGACCCTATCGTGGCTTCCCTCCCCGCACCATAAGGGAAGACCGCCGTGGCCGTATCTATAGGCCCCACGCTGTCCACCAGAAGCGTCACTTTGGCCCCGGCCTTCACCTTCGGGAGCTGGGCCGTAGTCATACCGGGAGTTATTAGGATATGCGTCGAAGGAGTGGCTGGATCCGGCGCAGCCTGCCCGGAAGATGGGCTGGCTATCCCGGCCACCCTGGGCCGCTCAAAGGCAATCACTCAGAAGTCAACCCAAGCAGACCATTCGGAGTCCACCCCGGCCTGATCCTAAACTTTGACCCTCACATTAAACCGGCACTCCCTGGAAGCCCACAGTGGCCCGGGCACGTCTGGAACGCCGCTGGTGGGGACGGTATATTCCGTCTCGCTCCCCGGCACCTGCCCGGTGTCCAGCACCAGTTGCTGGTCAGAAGCCCGCACAATCTGCACCTGGAAGGCGCTCTGGCTGTCGCCGGGGTCGGGATCTGAGAAAGTCCAGGTCAAGGTCGGTGTTGTGGTGGTGTAGCACATGCTTTGCGTATCAATTACCGGCGGATCCGGCTTCGCGTCTGCGTCCCACACTACCGCCACCCCGCCGGAGGCCACTATCCTAGGAGTAACGCTCGGGTCAGAAGTGGCCAGCTCGGCCTTCCACCTCACGGCCCGGCCCGGCGTGACTTTTACCCACAGCCTGGTGTCGCTTGAGGCAGGGCTCACCGTCAAGCTATCTCCTATGGCCGTCCAGGTAGAACCGTTGTCGGTGGTAACTTCGGCCACAGGACCGGACGGCGTGCCCCTCACCCGCCACACCTTGACCCAGTTGGTGCCGTCAGCGGTAACCGAAAAGGTCACCGAAGTCTTGTCGGGCACGCTCACGTAGGCCCTCACCCGGACGTGGTCCACGTCATTGCCAGGGTCCTTCGCCAGGGAAACCGCCACCGCCGAAGGAGCGTAGCTACCTAGGCTGGAAAGCCCGGCCACGGTGACGGACATATTGGGGTTATAGACCAGCTGGCTCCCGTCCCAGGAGTAATACTTCAGTTGCTCCCCATCAATGATTATCCTATCGAAGGCCCCCGGCCGCACGGCCACGCAGACGGGGTTGTTCAGGCCCGAAGTGACCGAGAGGGCAGCGTTGTACCGGAAAGCAGAGCCGTCAAAAGAAAAGTGCTTTACTTGCTTTCCGTCCACCACTACAAGGTCTTTCTCCCCTGCAGCAGCTATAGCCACGGGAGAAGAGAGCCCGGTTACAGCTAAAGCGGGGTTTTCCGCTAGCCCGGAGCCTGTGAAGTTGTAGTACCTTACCTGGTTGCCGTCCAGGACGGCCACGTCATAACTCCCGGCCATCAGAGCGAAGTCGATAGGATTGGTCAGCCCGGAGGGCTCCAGGTAGGGCACTTCCACCATGCCCGAGCCATCAAACATGTAGTCTTTGATCGACTTCCCCACCAGGCCCGCCACTTCCCCCTCCCGAACGCCCATGGCCACCGCTCCGGCCAGATCCGCAACCGAAAGGGCCGGGTTCTCCACCATGCTTATGCCCGTAAAGGAGTAGTGGTAGAGCTTATCGGACAGGGCCACCACCACGTCGGGGTACTGCCACCCGGCAGCCACGGCCAGGGGGTTCGACGGCAGAGTAACGCTCAGGATGGTGTTCTCGACCATCCGGCTACCGTCGAAGCTGTAGTGGATCACCTTCTCGTAAGCGTAAAATAGCCCCCACCTATCACCTAAGGTGGGGGCTAAAACAAGCTTAATTATTCATCAGGCAAATAGGAGGCAAAGTTTCCGACCACGGCAGGAGTTGATCCAGGGCGTTTTTATCCTCGAGGTCCAGGTTGGGAAGTTTTTCGAAGAGGTAGATAAGGTAGTGGAAGGGATTTAACCCGTTTTCCTTGGCCGTTTCTATAATACTGTAGGTAATGGCGCTGGCTTTAGCACCCCGCGGGGTGTTGGCAAACAACCAGTTCTTGCGGCCGATGACGAACGGCTTGATGGAGCGCTCGCTGCGGTTGTTGTCGAGTTCCAGACGCCCGTCTT
>NZ_PVXL01000075.1 GCF_002995805.1 Neomoorella stamsii | reverse complement strand
TAAAATCTCCCGGTTAAACCCGGAAAAGGAAGGGCAGGAAACTATCTACACCGGGGAATGGACGGGAGAACGCCCCGCCATGCAATCTATTGACGGTAAAATAGTTTTGCGCAACGGTAAAGAACTGATCTTTTTCGATGCCAATGACTTCAAGGTGTTACGGACAGTGAAATTACCGGTATTTGATCGCTGCACAGGAGTTCATGCTAAGGTGGTGAAAAAGACTAATCATAAATAACCTCAAGGTCTTTGTCTTTTATACGAATATCGGCCCGGTGCAAAATTTCGTTAGTATAATCTTCCCAGCGATTTTCAACCATGTACCGGAACTCATCCCCGCGGATTTCAGGATGTTTATTGCCCCATTCCGCTTTAAACTTTTCCCGCAAACGGTTAATGGGCATGGTCCGCATGAGGCTTTGCACCCGGTATTCTGTTAGCACTTCCGGACTGGTAAAGCCCATCAATTCCATGAACTTCTTTTCAACCTCTTGCAGCCTTTCTATCTCTTCCTTGGCTTTTGCATCTTTAAGCGCCTCTTTTAGGGATTCCTGGGAAAGGGTCTCTATTTCCTGGTAACGTTGCCGGGCCTCGTCTATAGAAACTTTATATCCCTCCTTAACTGCTTCCTGGTATAAGACCTCTTCCCGCACCAGCCGGTTAAAAGCCTCATTCTTGTCCCCTGTCATCTCGCTTTGACGTTTTGCCCGGAGGTAGTAACGCTTTTCTTCTGGCGACATCTTGGACCAGTCCCGTCCGGAATTCTTTAGAAACTCGTCTATGTTAGAAACAGATCCTGATTGAATCCTCATTTCAGCCGTTAATTGCATTCTAAGCATTTCTTTTTCCAGGGCTTCCTTAGTTATTGGTTGACCATTTACAAGGGCTACTACCTCCTCGATTTCTTTTGGCGATTGAGATGATCGGGCGCAGGCTGTAAAGGCGAGGATTGGTAGTAAGGTCATAACGATTAATGCTTTCAACAGGGTCCGATTGTTGCCGGCGAGCACATTATCCCCTTCTTCTAAGGTGGTAATGACTGATAACAAAGCTAAATAAAAGGCAGACCGTCCTTTTAGGATACCAATTTACCATCTTTTGTCTATAACTATTTAAGCATTACACTTATTTAGGCTAGGATTACACCCCTTTTAATGAAAGACCTTATTTGCATCAATGGGTTCCTCCTGATATGGAAGGGCCTTGTCAAGCCCCTCCGAAATTTTTTTGCGAAACCTGTTTTGGGGACAGAAATATCCACCCACTGCTCAAGGCAGCAATTCAAAGTTGGACGTCTACGGATTTTAACTCTTTCCGCCCGGCTCTGGCAGCCCCATCCTGGGCGGGGAGCAAGCCTGTCAAGGGCCGCGTAGTGGGCCGCAGGCTTTACCCTTGACTGGCGCAGCGACCCGCCCTATAATGCAAAAGCTGCCGGGCGGATTGCGCTTTATTTTTCTTGTTTTGTTATCCCACCCCTCATCCAGGGTGCAGGGGGCAATAGGTGGGTTGGGCTTAATCGACGGTTGCTCAACCTGATATGCGTGGATTGGCTACCACAAGACGTTTATGCGTCGGGAGCTGCCCCGGTCTAAGAACGTGCATCAGGTCAAAATACGCCTGGCACATAGGAAGTGCCGGGGGTTCTCCTTACCGCTGCCGAACACCACCTACTGGCTCCTACACCCTGCTTGTGATAATTGGTATTGGCAACTGACAACTGGCTAGGTTGGTCTGAGGAAATGATAGTTAATTCTTTAAGCAATCTTGGTGAGTTTTTCTTCCTGCTTTACTTCCTGGGCTATCGCCCACATAAAGCCTAGTAATTCCCGGGCTACCGCTACTACTGCTACTTGTTTTATTTTGCCCCTTCCTGTTAAGCGGCGGAACTTTAAATTAAGCCGGTGTTGTGCCTGCCAGGAGATGGCCTTGATCTTCTCTGGTTGTCCTTCTTGGCGTTTCTTGAGCCCATAACCTATTGCCGGTAGTCGCCGGTAATGCCAGGCGGCTTCGAC
>NZ_PVXL01000074.1 GCF_002995805.1 Neomoorella stamsii | reverse complement strand
ATTATAACAAATATGGTAATGCCAAAAGATGTTAAGTCTTAGCTATTTCCTTATATCCCCATACAAACTTAAATATTCCACGCTTAAAAATTTCTCATCTCGTGTCTTGACAATGGGGTCCACCTTATACTCCCAGGCCCATACCTCCTACAAGAATACCTTACTGCGCCCACTGTGCTTATGCTGAGCTGTGCTGGGCCTGAAAAAGGGGGTGCTGTTTATGGCCAAAACTCTCTACCTTTTTGCCAGCGGACGGCTGGGGCGAAAGGATAATACCCTGTGCGTTGAACTTGAAGAGGGCACCAAATACTACCCTGTGGAGACTGTGGGCGATATTTATATCTTGGGGGAGGTGGATATTAACAAGAAATGCCTGGAATTTCTCTCACAAAAAGAAATACTGTTACACTTCTTTGATTACTATGGTTATTATGTGGGCAGTTTTTATCCCCGCGAACACTATAACTCGGGCTACATGATTTTGCGACAGGCGGAGCACTATCTGGATGGGGAAAAACGCCTGTGGCTGGCGCGGCAGTTTGTCCTGGGGGCAGTTAGCAATATAAGACAAGTTTTACGTTACTATCACAAAAGAGGAAAGAATCTCCAGGAAATAATAGATGCTATAGAACCTCTGGAAGCCAAGGTACCAAGTTGCGGTTCTATCGAGGAGCTTATGGCTATAGAGGGCAATATTCGCGAGTATTATTATAAAGCCTTCAACTACATATTGAACGATACCAGCTTTCATTTCGAAGGCCGGACCAAACAACCTCCCCAGAGCCCTCTTAATGCTCTTATTAGCTTTGGAAACTCCCTCACTTATACCAAAATCCTGGGAGAGATTTATAAGACTCACTTAGATCCCCGGATTGGGTACTTACATTCCACAAACTTCCGGCGATTTACCCTCAATTTAGACATAGCCGAGATCTTTAAACCTATACTGGCCGACCGGGTTATTTTCTCCTTGGTAGGAAAGAAGATGATTACTGCCAAGGACTTTGAATACCGGGGTGGTGCGGTCCTACTAAAAGAAAGTGGGCGGAAGACCTTCGTCCAGGAATTTGAAGAAAAATTGCAGACTACTATTATGCACCGCGCATTAAAGCGCAAAGTCAGCTACCAGACTATTATGCGCATGGAACTATACAAACTGGAAAAGCATCTTATGGGAGAAAAACTTTACCAGCCGTTTGTAAGTCTATGGTAAAATATACATGGTGAGCAGACTTGTACGTTATCCTTGTTTATGATGTTAACGTTAACCGGGTAAATAAAGTACTCAAAGTAGCCCGCAAATACCTGCACTGGGTGCAAAATTCAGTATTAGAAGGAGAATTGACTGAAGCGAGGTATCGAAAACTTAAGGCAGAGCTATTAGCAATCATAAACGAAAAAGAGGACTCTCTGCTTTTTTATACCTTTAACACCCGTAAATACACCAGCAGGGAAGCCATTGGAGTGAAAAAGGGCGGCGAAGAGTGGATATTATAGGTAAAGCAGCTTGAAGAGCTACTTCTACTTAAGGATGACTAAGGGGGAAAGCTGAAAAGGAGGAGATAATAAATGCTTATGAATGGTAAAGCAGCGATTGTCAAAAAAATGGAGAGCCTGGGTGAGGTGTGGCGCAACCTGCCGCGCTCGAATGACAAGAAGCGGGAGGAGGGGGAGAGATTTTACGAAGAAAAGATAATCTCTCTTTAGAATTGTTTGCGGAGCGCCATGCTCATCTGACCGGATTCTATGACTACCTTATCATTTCCCTGGGTACCTCTTGGGCTTCGCTCGCCCACTGCATTAGGGCTATACGGCCGAAAGATGTCCTCGTCCTATGTAGTGAGATGACGCGCAAGGATATAGACAAGGTTATCGAATGGGGAAACTTAAGGCCTTCTCAGGTTATGATGGCGATCATCGAAGAAACGGAGCCGCTGGATATATATCGCGAAGTCAAAGAGGTCTGGGAAAGATGGGGGGCGGGCGCGCCGTCTGGCCATCGATTTTACCGGAGGAACCAAAGCGATGTCAGTCGGGTGTGCCCTTGTGGGATCCCTTTTGGAGGTTGATTTGCTCTACGTGGCCAACGATGATTACCTGAAGGATTTGCGACGTCCCCGGCCAGGTAGCGAGCGGATAGTAAAAATCAGCAATCCATTACAGGTCTTCGGCGATATAGAAGCCCAGCTCGGGTTTGATCTAATGCAGGAATACGATTATCGGGGAGCAGGATGGGTATTTGAAAAGCTGTGCCGAAGCGTGCCTGAGCCAAGGAAGTTTGAGGTTTTAAAGCTCCTCTGCCAGGCTTATCACGCTTGGGATAACCTCGATATTAAGAATGCTTTCGCTTTTATGAGGGAGACTGTGGAGCGGATCGATCAGTATTCTCGGGGAAGACGACAGGTTTGAGTTGTTGGCCTATCGGGAGCTCCTTAAAGTCCAGGACTAGATTTTGAAAAAGATGGCAGACAAGATGGCATCTAAGGAATCTAGCAGAGGAACCCTCGGGGTATTTGCCGACTTCGAGTTTGTGATGCCCCTCATGCTTACGATATACGCCAATGCGCGGCGCCGGGAAAGTCAGGGCAAATACGATACTGCGGCTCTCATGATGTATCGGCTTCTGGAGATGATCTCTCAGGCGCGGCTGGCCTCCTACGGTATAGATACCGCCGATGCTAACTATGAAGGACTTCCTATTGATCAAGGGGAGCTTATGCCAAATACCTAGAAGGCTGCAAGCGCTACGGGCTCACGAGTCGCTATCGCTTCCGCGCAAGTTCCCTTTGGTCGTTGGGTACCTTATTCTTTCAATCCTTGGCGACCCGCTCATGGAGAGAGTGAATTTAAAGCGTGTCAGCGAGCAGAGCAATATCAGGAACAGTACTATATTTTCCCACGGCTTTATTTTTATAAGCGAGAATACTTACCAGCGTTTCCGCGAGTTGGTAGAAAACTTGTTGGTAAAGTTCTTTGAGATAAACGGCCGGAATTTTGCGGATGAAGCAGCAAAGTATGAGTTTGTGAAGATAGGGTGTTTCGGGTGTGGCTGCGCTTGGGGTGCGGTCACACCCTCATTTTTCCAATAAGTCTGTAGAATATCCTCGCCTTTATGCTATCTACTTCGGGTGAGCGCAAGTTAGGGGGCACGTTGAATCACCCGGAGGGGATATAATGGACCCAGAAAACTAGACACAAAAACAGGGGGTCCTAAGCGTCAAATGAGTGTACGAAAGAAATATCCAACAGATTTTAAAGCCAAAGTTGTGCTGGAAATCCTTAAAGAAGAAAAGTCTG
>NZ_PVXL01000073.1 GCF_002995805.1 Neomoorella stamsii | reverse complement strand
CCAGCCCTACATATGTGGTATAATTCATCTTGCCAGCCTCCTTAGCTTGTAGCTCTGTATTGGTCTCTATTGTACCAATATAACCTACGTATCGCTACTGTGGGGCTGGCCCTTCCATTATGTCTATTTCTTAACTTGTTCGCAGCCTACCTATGAGGAATTGAAACAATACGCTACGGCCAGTAGAGATATAGGCCTCCTCTGGGTTCGCAGCCTACCTATGAGGAATTGAAACAAGAAACATGGGTGAGTTTGATATTCCTTATTGTCAGTTCGCAGCCTACCTATGAGGAATTGAAACTGCAGTTTGGCAGGTGATACAAATTGCCTAAATATGCGTTCGCAGCCTACCTATGAGGAATTGAAACTATTATACGGATGAAAGGGCTTTAAAGTTGGACAATCGTTCGCAGCCTACCTATGAGGAATTGAAACACAGCTTATATGGTAAATTCGGCCAGAAGGCAGGAGGTTCGCAGCCTACCTATGAGGAATTTGTTGATTGTCAATAGAATTGACCCACTATGTGCAAATAAAATTGACCCACTGGGGAACAAAAATAATAAGCTTCAAGTCATGCGCCAAAGGGAAAGAGATGTAGCTCAGTTGCCGAATTAACGGTCGTTGGCTGCTTTCAGTTTACCTTTGAGCCGGTAACTAGTGCCGTTAATATAGAAAATGCGGGCGTGGTGCACAAGCCGGTCAATTATGGCCGCGGCCACCACCTGGTCGGAAAATATCTCCCCCCATTCGTTAAAGTTATAGTTGCTGGTCAGGATAATACTCCCCTTCTCATAGCGCATGGAGACCAGGCGGAAGAGGAGGTTGGCCTGTTCTTTGCTTACAGGCATGTAGCCGAGCTCGTCGATGATTAAAAGGTTGAGGCGCGAGTAACCCAGCAGCTTGTCGAGGAGGCTGCCGTCTTTGGCGCTCAAAAGTAGTTCTTCCAAGAGCTTCTGGGCCGTGATAAATGCTACGCGATATTTGGCCATGCAGGCCTTTATGCCTAAGGCTACTGATAGATGCGTCTTACCGACCCCGGGCGGCCTCAGGAAGATTACATTTTCCTTTTTCTCAACAAAATCCAGGGAGCCTAAAGCGATAATTTCTTTTTCCCGGATGGAGGGTTGGAAGCTAAAGTCAAATTCCTCCAGGGTTTTGATGAAGGGGAAACGCGCTTTATTGATTTTCGTTTTGACCGTGCCTTCGTTTTTTCTTTTTAATTCCTCTTCGAAGAGGAGGGAGAGGTACTCGGTATAAGAAAGATTGTTTTGCGAGGCCTTCTCCGTTACCTCCCGGTAATGGGCAAGCATCCCCTTTAGTTTTAAGGCCTGCATCTGGCTTTCCAGGTAAGTAGTTAATTTGTTGCTCATGATACTGTAAGGTGGACCCCATTGTCAAGACACGAGATGAGAAATTTTTAAGCGTGGAATATTTAAGTTTGTATGGGGATATAAGGAAATAGCTAAGACTTAACATCTTTTGGCATTACCATATTTGTTATAAT
>NZ_PVXL01000072.1 GCF_002995805.1 Neomoorella stamsii | reverse complement strand
GTCGAAGCCGCCTGGCATTACCGGCGACTACCGGCAATAGGTTATGGGCTCAAGAAACGCCAAGAAGGACAACCAGAGAAGATCAAGGCCATCTCCTGGCAGGCACAACACCGGCTTAATTTAAAGTTCCGCCGCTTAACAGGAAGGGGCAAAATTAAGCAAGTAGCAGTAGTAGCGGTAGCCCGGGAATTACTAGGCTTTATGTGGGCGATAGCCCAGGAAGTAAAGCAGGAAGAAAAACTCGCCAAGATTGCTTAAAGCATTAACCCATAACTTCACTAGTGTCCAGACCCAGCCAGTTGCAAGTTATTGCCAATACCAATTATCACAAGCAGGGTGTAGGAGCCAGTAGGTGGCGTTCGGCAGCGGTAAGGAGAACCCCCGGCACCTCCTATGTGCCAGGCGTATTTTGACCTGATGCACGATTATAGACCGGGGCAGTTCCCGACGCATAAACGTCTTGTGGTAGCCAATCCACGCATATCAGGTTGAGCAACCGTCGATTAAGCCCAACCCACCTATTGCCCCCTGCACCCTGGATGAGGGGTGGGATAACAAAACAAGAAAAATAAAGCGCAATCCGCCCGGCAGCTTTTGCATTATAGGGCGGGTCGCTGCGCCAGTCAAGGGTAAAGCCTTACGGCCCGCTACGCGGCCCTTGACAGGCTTGCTCCCCGCCCAGGATTGGGCTGCCAGAGCCGGCGGAAAGAGTTAAAATCCGTAGACGTCCAACTTTGATTGCTGCCTTAAGCAGTGGGTGGATATTTCTGTCTCTAAAACAGGTTTCGCAAAAAAATTTCGGAGGGGCTTGACAAGGCCCTTCCATATCAGGAGATAAGTCGTCATCAACTTGACAACGAGGAACCGGTCAAGGTGTTGACAAAGAACCATTACCACCATGTCACCGCATGGCCAATCCACAAGGGTGATATAGATCCATGTCATAATGCTAACAGGGAAACGTCGAAATACGGTGTCCCCAAGGTGATATGTCAGCAAATAAACATGGCGATATGGAAACAAAGCATGCTTTTGAAATTGCCAGGCAGCGGCGTGATAGAAGCAACCACGGCCTTACGAAACCTTCCCCCCTGCGTCATCGACGCTCTTTTGAGCGGCGCGATTACAAGGATAATCCGAGAACAACTTCACGCCGCTCGAGAATGGTTGCTGCGGGGCGAGGGGTAACCTCAAAGTAAAAGAATATCTTGAAACAAAATTACGCCGCCCCAAGCTAATAGCGGCACGAAAAGGTGTTAATCAACTAATTCTATTATGCTTTCAGCAGCAACGCTCCAGCGTTCTTTGGTAGCTTTTCGCTCGACAACAACGTGAGTTGAAGGAAAAAGGCAGCAAATATCAACGACCTCTATAATGCCGCCATCCCTGTCAAAATAAGTTTTACCTATTAGCTGGCGATGGTTAGGTAAAGGTTTACCGGTCCGGACATCGACTTCAACCCAATTCGTGAATTTGTGTTGAGTCATATTTGTTTTCCTCCGCAAGGTAAGTATCAGGCTAATGACAGAAAAGCCGGCCAGTCACACGAGCGGCGCGAGTGCCGACGCCGCCCAAACCGTGGAAACAATAGAAACATCTCAATATGCTGATAAAAAACCTAGTCAAAGTCATCATGCCACTAACTCAGCATGAGGTTACCCCTGCCTTTGGAAAGCCTTCTGTCGCTTCCAAGATACAACAATCCCACTGCCTATATTCAACAATATTTCTGATTTACGAGCGCCAGTTCTAAGGTTTGATAGAATAAGTTATTATAGCTTAGACTTGCTCAGTATTTCTTAGAAAATAATGGGAAAAGCAAATGATTCGCTAAAAGGTGCCCCAGAAAATAATTTCTGTCAGGTTGTTATTTTCTTTCCTGAGGCGTCCCGTTTTTGAGGTCGGATCGGTCCTGGAAAAGATAACGGAAATCTTTTCATGCAATTCAGCGGCGTACAACATTCCTCGGGAGTGCCTTGGGTTACCAGCGCTTCCAACTGCTTAGATAGTTTATCCCTTGATTCAAAGGTCCGTGCTGTCATACATTATGTGACACAGCTTGAGCCCTTGTCTCTCAAGGTTTTTCGACGCTTTTGTGATACATCAGCCCTCTTTTGCGAGGTTCGGTGTGACACATCCCTATTCCTTGTGCCGCCAGGGGATCCTGCGCTTCCTGTGACACATGGTTGTTTATGAAAGCTCTTCTTTATCAGGACTGCCTTGAACCTCTTCTTATGGTTTCTTCTACGCTGCTCAGCTGTCCGTCGATTTCGTTGAGCGTCTTCTGGATGGCCAGCCAGCGAACCGGGTGCAAAGGGATTGCATGGAGCTGCTCTTCAAGATTGACAAACCTGTCTTTGAGATTTTTGCATAATGCCAGCGTTTTCTTAATTGCTTCCATGAAAGATCACCTCTCTTTAAATTATAACTATGGATAAGTTATGGACAAGATTGGATAACAACAAGAGATACCTCGTGTCAAGCCGCAGCGCCGTGCGATATGCCTGAGTTCTGATGTGATTCGTTTTAAAAATTTGCCGAATATCGGCCAAAATCAGCGCCAGTTCTTCGGTTTGATAGAATAAGTCGCTATAGCTTTTGTTTAATCAATCTAGCTTAGAAAATAATGAGGAAATAAAAAATCTCCCTAAGGGGAACCCATAGAAAATAATTTCTAAGGTCCGGTGTTATTCTTTTATTTTTTTCCTTTTAATACGGGCAAATGATACCTAAAATTTTTTGTATGCTACTCCAATAGGCTGAAATTATTTCTATGCCGGTCAAACTTCGGGCGGGGCGCCACCGTGCCGCCTGCCCTTACGTCCCGCGTATTCCTGCCGTTTGCCGAATGAGGCGGTGCTGCGAAAAGTGCGGCCTTCATGTCCAGTATTGCTCACGGATTTTCACCCCTTCCAAGGACAGCTCTCGTAAGCTCCTGGACTTCCCGCGCGGGGGATTCGAAGAGACGCTGCAATTCGGAATTAATTCCAGGATAAGGTCTTCTCCAGGGCAATAAGCCCTTCCATGCCCTCAATTGGCCTGCCAACCACAGGTACCGGTCGAGTTCCCGAGTGGTCACGGGAAAATCCAGGGCATCCTTCAACGCTGAAAAGCCCGCCGCAAACTGCTCATACGAGAGCCCTTCCCTGCCCTTCCCATTCAAATGGTATGTGAGCATCTTAACCGCATACGAGTCGTAAATCGGGAATTGATTCGGATCAATAAAAAAGTGGGCGAATTTGGATGCAAAACTCCGGAACGTCCATGTTATGTGCTTTGACCCCTTGACAAATTTCACTTTTGCCAGCTCCTCTACGAGGGCGGAAGTAGCCGGTAACGTGGTATTTCCCAAGACGCTGCATAAGTGTTCGGCCACCTCTACTACGGCGTAAACCTGGGTTCCGTAGAGGACGTTGACGGCTGCCGCTTTGAGCAAGATCGATTTGAAATCGAAGTCCGGAAAAGACCGGGCAAGGGAATCCAGCGCTTCATCCGTCGCCTGCCACCCCTTGCATTTCTGGTATAATTGCAGGGCAGCTTCCATCTGCCGGCGTTCAAGAGGAACGGCCGGTTTTTTAGTCATCACTCACTTCATCTCCTCCTGATATGATCTTAGTTTTTGGGCAATAAAAAAAGCCCCTCACCTGAACAGTGAAGAGTGTTGGAACAGAGGCTATTCGGGGAAAGGAATCACCTTATCCAGCGGAACGCGATATCTTCCCTGGTAGCAATGAGGTCGAACTCATGGTGATCCGCAGTTACAAGGCTAGCACCGCGGACTTTTGCTTCCGCGGCTGCTATTGAGTCCGCTAAAGACAACCTGTAAGTCGCCTTCAACCTGCCGGCCTCCAGAAAAACCTCCTGGGTAATCTCAGTGACTTCGGTAACAGGTAGTGCCCGTATTTTTTCCAATGTCTGTTCACTTATCTCCGGGCCTACTTCGCGATAGATACCGTAGTAAACCTCCAGCAGGTTTAGCCGGTGCAGGAACAAATTGGGCTCCTGATGATTAGATTTTCGCAGCAGTTCTTCCACAACATCCGCACCAGCTTCGTCGTTCAGAAAGGCGATGAGGGCACAGGCATCAAGCACATAATAATCGCTCATGTTTCCAGATCCTTTTCCAATTGCTTGGACTGCAGGTATTTCTCTACGTTAAAGCCCTTTCCCTTCAAAATCCCCCGTGCCTCACGAATTGGATCTTCCACAGGTTTTAGAAGAAATCCCTCGCGCACCTCCACGATGGTTACTCGCTTACCTTTCAGTTTTCGCGCTACCTCTGCCGGCAAATTCAGTTCGTCCGCATTCACTTCAGGGGTTAGCAACAGCTTCACCTCCAGTATAGAGACAGGCCAGTCCCTTGAGCCATTCCTTTGAAATAGTATCTATTGACAGTTGTTCTTGAACGGTCATCTTCATTATTCGCAATATCGGCCTTGCACGGGATTTTGCTCCTCTCCGGTAGGAACAGTGCCTTTTGTAAGATTATACCACAAAGAACGCCCTGATCTCAACCATTGCTCGCGCTTCCTTCGTTTTCTTAGAAATGGTAATTATTTCTCCCCGGGTCGTCCATAGAGACCCCCGGCATAAACTGAATTAATGAAAAAAGTGCAGTTATTTGCTTGATAATTGGAATCTGCTTCGAGGTACCGGTAGGCTTAGAGGTGGAAGGGTTTTTGCCCGGCCACCGGGCCTTAATAGGAGGTGGGAGCCATGGCCAAGCGGGAATTTGAGGTGATCATAACCCGCACCGGCTCCCAGGATGAACGCGAACAAGCCTACCGGGAAGCGATTCGCTTTCTTCTGTTCCGCCTTCCTGAACAGAGCAGGAAATTCCCTGAAGTGCGTCAAAGTAAAGTCAAGCTGAAGGAGGGGCAGGGAACGTGACCGCTGCACTGATATATTTACGAGTGTCCACTGAGGAACAGGCCGAACGCGGCTATTCCATTGCGGCGCAGCGGGAGGAATGCAGGGCCAAGGCTCAGGAATTAGGCGCAACTGAAATAACAGAATTTGTAGACGAAGGGGTTTCGGGCTCAATCTTAGAGCGCCCCGCCCTGGTGGCGGCGCTGGAAAAGCTTAAGGCCGGCGGCATCCGCTGGTTTATTTGTTTAGACACCAGCCGTTTGTCGCGTAGTGTGGCCCACCAGCTTCTCCTGATCGATGAGATTAAAAAAGCGGGAACGGAGCTGATTTTTGTCAACTCCAAGTTTACCGACACCCCTGAAGACCGTTTCCATTTAACCGTACTTAGCGCCGTTGACGAATACGAACGGGCCAGGACCAGGCTCCGTTCCTTAATTGGTAAGAGAGCCAAGGCAAAAGCGGGGAAACTTACTCACAGCCCTGGACTTTACGGCTATGAATTTGATAAAGAAACAGATACCCTCCATATTATCGAAGAAGAGGCTAAAATCATCAGGCTTATGTATCAATGGTTCGTTTCCGAGGAAGACGTCAGCCCGTATGAAATAGCGCGGCGATTAAATGCCATGGGCATCCCCAGTCCCAAAGGCAAACAATGGACCAAACAAACGGTCAAACGTATTTTGGCCAATAGCGCCTATGCCGGTATCCTGTATATCCGCCGCTATGATACTAAGGACGTCAAGTTCAATAAATATAAGCCGCCTGAAGAAAGGGTAAGCCGAAAAGAAAGACCCCGCGAAGAGTGGGTCCCTATTTCTGTCCCCACCATTATTGATAAACAAACCTGGGAGGCAGCCCAAAAGCGTTTTGAGAATTCCCGAAGGCGCTGGCGCAGCTACAGCGCTTACCCTTATCTTCTTTCGGGCCTTATGCGCTGCGGAAAATGCGGCGCGACTATACACGGGAATCTTGTTACGTCAAAAGGAAATAAGAGGGCTTATTACGTCTGCACTGCGAAATCGCCAGGCATACCGGGTCGGGAACGCTGTAAATCCCAATATCTTAATGCTCCGGAATTAGAAGAGATCGTTTGGGAAAGAGTCTCAGGTTGGCTGACAAATCCGGAAAGGCTTCGCGCGGAGCTGCAGGCCGCTTTCCCTGACGAGACCGGCAAAGCTTTGGAAATCGAGCTTGCCACCATCGAAAAAGAATTGGTTCAAGCCTCCAAAGAACGGTCACGGGTAGCGACCATGTTCCAAAAAGATTTGATCCCGGAAGTTGAAATGGAACAGCGGCTTAAGGAAATAAAGGAGCGCTGGGAGTACCTCTCGCGCCGCCGGGAGCAAATTTTAAAGGAACTTTCCCGGCACGACCTGGCGGCGCAGGAATTGGAACGGTTAGAAGAGCTTGCCGCCCAGGTCGGAGATGCTCTTGAGGCTCTTTCTCTTGAAGAAAAAAAGCGCCTGGTTAATCTCTTGATTGAAGAGATTACTGTTACCGGGAAACGCATTGACATTAAAGCCAAAATTCCCGACACTATACCCGAAAACGTAGCCATTCTCGAAACTGCTGCTGCGGGCAATGGTTTCTACGGTAGACACGACACTACACATCGTTGACCCCAAGAACCCGGGTGCGGTGGATGAAATCATCCACCTGGGCGACTACTGGGACGAGGATAAGATGCGGGCCAGCAAGGAGCAGGTTCTCCAGGATAACGCCCGCATCAGCCGTCTGTACCGCATTGCCTATAGCGCTTTAAAGGAGGCCAGGGTGATCAGGGATGAGTGGGAGAGCTATGTAGCCGAGAGCATGCTCTTACCCCGGGTCTACCAGGCCAAGGCGGAGCTCCTCGAAGCTATTTTTGCCGGGGTGCGGCCCCGTTATAACCGGCCAGCCAGGGAACGCCATCTCTTTGCCACTGCCCTGACGCCCCAGGGGCTGGTCACCGGTAACGTGGAAACCCTGCTCCAGGACATCCGGCGGCTTTTTACCATTGCCGGGGACCCGGGTACCGGCGTCCCGGGGATCCTGGCCGCTGTGGCACGACTGGCCCACGAGAAGGGCCTTGATACCGAAGTTTACCACTGCCCCTTTGACCCCAATAACATTGATATGGTCATTATCCCGGAAATCCAGGTGGCGGTGATGAACTGGCAGCCGCCCCATGATATTGATGTCCAGGCCATTCCGGGGCTCCAGGTGGCTATGGCCGTAGATTTAAACCGGTTTATCGACCGGGAGCATTTAAGCCTTTATGGCAATGAAATTGCCAGCGCCATTGTCCGTTACCAGGCGGCCCTGGACCGGGCCATTGCCCATATCCGTGAGGCGAAACTTACCCATGACCATATGGAAAGTTATTACATCCCGGCCATGAATTTTGCAGCCATTAATGCCAAACGGGAAGAAATCCTCCAGCGCATCCTGGGTTATGCAGCCGAAATCCTGGGTCAGGTATAGTCGGGTAGTAGGGTTTGGTGGCCGCTTCCAAATATAAAACTGGAACCCTGAAAAAATTGTTGAATCCTGCCTGGGCGGATGTTATAATCAATCTGAATAAGTAAAGAGCGTCCTTTTACCGGGGCGCTTTCATCATTATAGAGAGGGGAAGCTAGTTTATGGCCGGTGGCCGGGAGTTAATTTTACAACAGGCTACTGATCTGGGAGTCAAGTTTATACGCCTGCAGTTTACTGATATCTTTGGGGTTTTAAAAAATGTAGCCATTACAGTCGAGCAGCTGCCCAAGGCCCTCAACAATGAACTCATGTTTGATGGCTCATCCATTGAAGGTTTTGTCCGCATTGAAGAATCAGACATGTACTTACGACCGGATCCCTCCACCTTTACCATCTTTCCCTGGCGGCCCAACGGCGACGCTGTGGCACGGCTCATCTGCGATGTTTACAATGCTGACGGCACACCCTTTATCGGCTGCCCGCGGGGAACCCTGAAACGGGTTATCGCCGAAGCGGAAGCCCTGGGCTTTACCATGAACGTTGGACCGGAAGCAGAATTTTTCCTTTTCCATACCGACGCCAGCGGTCGGCCAACCCTGGAGACCCACGACCGGGCCGGTTACTTTGACCTGACACCGGTTGACCTTGGTGAAGACGCCCGGCGAGATATGGTCCTGACCCTGCAGCAGATGGGCTTTGAAATCGAGGCTTCCCACCATGAAGTGGCCCCGGGCCAGCATGAAATCGACTTTAAGTATGCCGACGCCCTGCGGACGGCCGACAATATCGCCACCTTCAAGTTCGTGGTGCGGACCATTGCCCAGCGCCACGGCCTCCATGCCACCTTTATGCCCAAGCCCATTTATGGTATAGCCGGTTCGGGCATGCACTGCAACATCTCCCTTTTCCGCGATGGGAAAAATGCCTTTTATGACCAGGAAGACAAGCTCCAGTTAAGTGAAATTGCCTATTACTTTATCGGCGGTCTGATGGCCCATGCCCGGGGTATGACGGCCATAACTAACCCCACGGTTAACTCTTATAAACGCCTGGTATCAGGGTACGAGGCGCCGGTCTATATTGCCTGGTCACCCCAAAACCGCAGTCCCTTAATCCGCATCCCGGCCAAACGGGGCCTCTCCACGCGGCTGGAGGTACGCCACCCAGATCCCTCTGCCAATCCCTACCTGGCCATTGCTGTCATGCTGAAGGCCGGCCTGGACGGCATTAAAAACCGGATTGAGCCCCCGGCACCGGTTAACGAAAATATCTATGATATGGACAAGGATACCCTGAAGCAGCGGGGCATTGCACTCCTCCCGGGCACACTGGATGAAGCCCTGGACGAACTGGAAAAGGACGCGGTAATCCAGGAAGCTCTGGGTCCCCATATCTACCAGCGCTTCCTGGAAGCCAAACGTATCGAGTGCGAGGAATACCGCACCCGGGTGCATCAGTGGGAAATAGACCAGTACCTGACCAAGTTTTAGTTTAGGAAACGCAAACGCATCAGAACAGGGAGGAAGTACAGAATGAGTTACCAGATAGCCATCATCGGCGGCGGGCCCGGCGGCTATGTGGCGGCCATCCGGGCGGCCCAGCTGGGGGCCAGGGTGGTAGTAATCGAACAGGACGCTTTAGGCGGCACCTGTCTCAATCGCGGCTGCATCCCCACCAAGGCGTTGCTGGCCGGGGCAGCCCTGGTGAAGGGTATCCAGGGAGCGGCGGCCTTTGGTATTGACGTTAAGGATTACCGGGTGGACTATGCCCGCCTGGCGGCGCGCAAAGACGCCGTGGTCAAGCAGTTGACCCAGGGTATTGCCTACTTATTTAAGAAAAATAAAGTTGACCATATAAAAGGGCGAGGCTTTCTCAAAGGCCCCGGCCGGGTAGAAGTGGCCACCGCCGAAGGGACGGTAGAAAATATCGAGGCCGAAAACATTATCCTGGCCACCGGATCGGAGCCGGCCCTGATTGCCGCCCTGGGCTATAACGGCAGCAGCGTCGTTACCAGCACCGAGGCCCTGGCCTGGACGGAAGTGCCGGCAGAACTTCTCATTATCGGCGGAGGGGTCATTGGCTGCGAATTTGCCACCCTTTTTGCCACCCTGGGGAGCAAGGTCACCATTGTGGAAATGATGCCTACCATCCTCCCCATGATTGATAGTGAGATTTCCAAGCGCTTCAGCATGATCCTGAAAAAGGCCGGGGTAGAGATAAAGACGAAGGCCCAGATTATTTCAGTTCGGGAAGAAGACGGCCGGGTAAAGGCCACATTGGCTGACGGTCAGACAGTAACTGCTGACAAGGTGTTGATCTCCATCGGTCGCCAGTTCAATACCCGGGACTTAGGCCTGGAAGAAGCCGGGATAGCCCTGGGACCAAAAGGTGAAATAATCGTCGATGAATATATGCGCACCAGCGTACCGGGCATCTACGCCATCGGCGACGTCACCAACAAAATTCAACTAGCCCATGTCGCCTCGGCCCAGGGCCTGGCGGCAGTGGAGACTATCATGGGCCGTCCCACGAAAGTCAACTACGACGCCGTGCCCAGCTGCATCTATACCCTGCCGGAGATTGCCGGTGTCGGCCTGACCAGAGAAGCAGCCGAAGAACGGGGGCTAAAGGTAAAGGTCGGTAAATTCCCCTTCCTGGCCAGCGGCAAGGCCCTCTGCAGCGGGGAAACAGAAGGCATGGTCAAGATAATTGCCGAGGCAGAAAGCGACCGGGTCGTAGGCGTCTTTATCATGGGACCCCATGCCACGGAACTCATTGCCGAGGGCACCCTGGCTGTGAACCGGGGGATTACGGCCACCGAACTGGCAGCCACCATCCATGCCCATCCCACCCTGGCCGAAGCCGTTATGGAAGCCGCCGAGGCTGTGCATGGGATGAGTATCCATTCGTAAAAGCGAGGTTTCCTAAGGAGTTCCTTATGGGCGCTGCACCCTCTCCCTGAAACTATGAAAATCTATGCTGTACTTGAAGTCGAATCCTTCTACCAGGAAGCACCACTTTAGGGAGAAGTCTTTTTCCAGGGAGTTCATCAAGGGGGCCAGGACCCTATCTGCATCGCGGGGTATCTATAAACTAGCGAAAGCAAAGGGGTAGGAAAATGGCTACGTCATCGGTGGTAGCGAGGCACAAGCGCCTGCCCTCATGGTTGCACAAGCGTATACCCTCTTCCGGGGATATAGAAGCCACCCGGCGGCTCCTTGCCGGCCTGCATCTCAACACCGTTTGCCAGAGCGCCCTCTGCCCCAACCAGGGTGAATGTTTTGCCAGGCGTACAGCGACCTTTATGATCCTGGGCAATATCTGTACCCGCAACTGCCGCTTTTGCGCCGTAGAGCACGGCCGGCCGGAAACAGTGGACCAGGATGAACCCGAGCGTGTGGCCGAAGCGGCGCGGCGCCTGGGTTTAAAGCATGTGGTTGTAACATCGGTAACCCGGGACGACCTGCCCGACGGCGGCGCCGGCCATTTTGCCGCCACCATCAATGCCCTGCGAGCCGCCCTGCCGCAGGCCTATATTGAGGTCCTGACGCCAGATTTTCGCGGCGACAAGGAGGCCCTGGCCACCGTGGCCAGGGCGAAGCCGGATATTTTTAACCACAACGTAGAGACGGTACCGCGGCTCTATCTCACGGTGCGGCCTCAAGCTGACTACCGGCGCAGCCTCCAGGTTCTTAAAAAAATGAAGGAGCTTGACCCGGCCATCTATACCAAGTCCGGCCTGATGGTAGGCCTGGGAGAAACCATAGACGAAGTTTTACAGGTAATGACCGATCTCCGGTCGGTAGACTGCGATATCCTGACTATCGGCCAGTACCTGCGGCCTTCAGCCGGGCACCTGGAGATTAAGGAATTTGTAACCCCGGAAACCTTTGCCTGGTACGCTGAAAAAGGCCGGGAAATGGGCTTCCTCTATGTGGCCTCTGCCCCTTTTGTTCGCAGTTCTTACCATGCTGCCGAGTTTAGTGAGAAAGTGGCCGGGGTGAAGCCCTCCTGCTCTTGACATGCTGGCCTTTTTCGGGCATAATATATTACGTCACTGGGAAGATAAAAACAAAAGGGTTCGTAGCTCAGTGGGAGAGCACCTCCTTGACGCGGAGGGGGTCGCAGGTTCAATCCACCGGATACACACCCTATATACCATCTTTTCGGGCGCATAGCTCAGTGGGAGAGCACTTCCTTGACGCGGAAGGGGTCGCAAGTTCAATCCTTGCTGCGCCCACCATCAGAAAGTCATGGTGGTCCTCGTTATAGTAGCGGGGACCACTTTTTGTTTCAGGTGGAATAAATCGATTTCGATATAATCTTCATAAACAGTAACCCGCTTTACCACATTCCTTAATGCCTGGCGGCGTTCTACGGGGGCCAAGTGCGTCCAGCCGGCGGCAAGATGGGACAATTCTTCCTTCAAAATTCTAATGTCTTCATCGAGAGTAGCATTCTGGGCTTCTACATGGGAAATATCTTCCAGCCTGGATTTAAGCGCCGCTTCCTGGGCTAGGTATTCCTGGTTTTTCGCCGTAAACTGTTCCCGCGTAATTATGCGGTGGTCATAGTAATCGGAAAATAGTTCCCGCATAAGCCTCTGTACCCGTTCCAGTTCCTCCAGCAGCTTCGGCCTTTCGGCAGACATATTCTTTACCCGTTCCTGGTAGGATTCTTTTAAATCCCTGTAGGCATATTCTATCAAGCGGCTTTCATTCGCCAGCAGGAAAAGCTCCTGAGCAATACGTTCTTCCAGGCTGTCCGCATCCAGGATTTTCGACGGGCAGGCCGTGGTACTTTTCCTTCTTTTTGTCTGGCACACATACCGCCGGACATGCCTGCGTCCGTGGTACTGGATTTGGAAGCTGTAATGGCCGCAGTGGGCGCAGTAAAGCAAGCCGGTCAGCAGGTGGGTACTGGCCTGGGTACGGTTGGGGATGTCTTTCGTCTTTTGCGCGGCGTTGAAAAGGGCCTCGTCAATAATAGCAGGGACGGCGTCTTTAATTGTTTCGCCGGCATAATTGAGCTCGCCAATGTAAATCCGATTGGCAAGCATATATTTAACCGAATGCTCGCTCCAATAGTTGCCCCAGGCGGACCCCCGCCGAGGTTTATAACCGCGCATATTTAATTCCTTGGCGATGGCCAGGACGCCATAACCTTCGGCCCGCCGCCGGAAAGCCAGCCTTACCGCTTCGGCTTCCTTTTCATCTATCACCAGCTGCTTGTCTACAGCTTTATAGCCATAGGGTGCGTGGCCGCCGTTCCAGCGGCCGCGTTTTGCATTGGCTATTTTGTTATCCCGCACCCGTTCACTTATCATCTCTGACTCGAACTGGGCAAAGTCCACCAGGATATTTCTTAGTAACCGGCCGGTCGGACTGTCGGTATCAAAGTTCTGGCTGATAGAGATTAGGGAGCAGTTATACTGCTCCAGGATTTCCATGTAGTGATGGAAGTCCTTGACATTCCGGGCAAAACGGTCCACTTTGTATACGAGTACGCAGTCCCATTTCCCGGCCTTTACGTCCTCAATCATTTGCCGGAAGGCCGGGCGCTTGTCGCTCCGGCCGGAGATGTCCAGGTCCTCATAGATATGCAGCAGGTCGGCCCCCATCAGCCTGGCCTGAAGTTCGGCCTTTTCTTTCTGCTGTTCCGGGGAAACGCCGTCTTCCTTTTCGCGGGAAACGCGGATGTAGGCGCAGGCGCGTTTGTGGTCGGGCATTAGATTTATAGATGCGCCTCCTGAATATTTAATTTCATTTTCATTAACGTAAGCGTACTTCATCAGTTTTTACCTTGTTAAGTATTCCTAAATGGATATTGTAATTATCGGCAATACGGTATATATTCCCTGGATCTGTTACATGCCTTTCCGCAAGCCCTTTCCAATCAACCTTCTGGGCCAAATCACGAGTTAATACAATTTTTGTAACAACTTCTGTGCTGGTTTTGCCATATTGGTCAGTCATATCAGCTTGAGCAAAAATACCTAATTGCTCAATTTTAGGATTTTGGAATAAAATGCTGGCAGCAACAATTGCTGTTCCGCCAACTCTTTTAACAAAATCCGTCTCGTCCCATGCGGTATCCGCTTTATAATAAATCAAGATGCTTTTCTGTCCTTCTTTCGCATGATTTTCTATAGATATTTGGGTAATATTTTCCGGGAATTTAAGGTCTTTTGATATTGGGTTGGCCGGAGCTTCTCCTGATAAAGCGGATCTGATATTTTGCTCTGTAATTTCTGCTGTTGGCCAGTCAATAGAAGCCTGTTTTTGGGATGAAGTGGGTTCAGGGGGGCTAGTTTTTGTTTCCTTATCGCCACCTCCGAAAAGGGAACCAACTATACCTAGTAAAATAACAACTGCAATTATAGTTAAACACCCACATCCCATTTCTTTTTTCTTCGGCTTTTGTTCTTCGCTCATTTATACTTCCTCCTTTTATTTAGCAGTATTTACCAAGATAACTACTTAAGCAGCCCTTCTAAACCACAACCTGACCAGGCGCACCGGCACCTGGGTCCTTGCCGCAAACTCAATTTCGGTCTCACTCCATCGTGGCTTTTCGCAAATAAGCAGGCTGGCGGCGAATAAATCTGCCTTTACCTCAAACCAATCACCCCACAAAGCTTTCTTTGACAATACGACATCAGGATGCTTGTCCAGGTGATGATAAATTTCGTGGGCTACTATGTAACGGGCCTCATCCTCCGGCAACGAAAAATCCAGCATTATTATCACTTTGCCCCATAACTCTCCTACCATGCCAGCTATGCCGTCCGGCAGGTTTCTGCGCCTTATTTTCAGGTTTAAGTAGTCGGCTAATTTAAATGGGTCCCGTGTCCCGTATTTTTGCAACAGTTCCTCGACATCGGCGGCGACTAATTCATATTTGGTCTTGTATGGCATACTTTACCCCCAGTCGAACAATGTCGAAAAAACTGTAAATTATATTTGGCCGCTTACCCTTTTAAGGGAGACGGCCAATTTAATCGCCTTCTTCTTGTTTTATTTTCCTGCGTTCTTCCCATAAAATCTTGGCTATCTGGAGCAATTTATCTTTGTCCTGCTTTGCCAGTTTTTCTCCCATAAAACGTATGTTGGCTATTTGGAGGAGTTCCTCCAAATCCACCTCGGTGGGTTCATAGGTTGGATCAAAGACTTTTTCTTTTAGGGAACGGGGGTCGTCGGTGCGGCCAAGGAGGTAGTCTACGCTTACTCCGAAGAAGTCGGCTATTTTGGTGGTGGTTTCAAAATTAGGTTCTCTTTTACCAATTTCCCATAACGATAAAGCTGATCTTGAGATATTTAATTTTTTTGCCAAGTCTTCTTGCGTCAACCCTTTTCTTTCCCTTAAGCGTGTCAACCGTTCCGCAAAAGCCATTTTTATCACCTTCCTTTATTATACTCCACGAAATGTAGTATTTAAATTTTTGCTTCAAAAAGTAGTTGACAGCTTCAGATGGTAGCTATATAATATACCCAGAACTGCTTCATAATGTAGCTAAAGGAGGTGCAAAAAATGAGAGAAAAGCTATCTGCTCTTAGAAGAGAACGAAATATGACACAGCAAGATGTAGCAAAAATGCTTGGTATATCAAGAAGCTTTTATGGTTTTATTGAGACTGGACTAAGAAATCCTACTTATGGCTTAGCAAAAAGAATTGCAGCGATTTTTGAAGTTGCCCCGGAAGAAATTTTTTGTGACCTCGATGGCTTCAGAATGAAGCAGTTTGACTTTCCTAAACCAACAGGGACCGAAGGATAAACCTTAAAAGAAGGAGGTACAACAGTGGGGCAAGTAGTCCAGCTTACCGTCGCCGGCCATCAACGGGAAGTTATTGTTAAAGAGTTTAATGGCCAACGGGTGGTAACATTTCGGGATATCGACGAACTACACCAGAGGCCCGAAGGGACAGCCAGAAAACGGTTCAACGATAATCGGAAACATTTTATTGAAGGCGAGGATTTCTTTGTAGTTCCACGTCGGGAGTTGCGTCCGGAATTCGGACTCAACTCAAAAGAAGGAAATCCAAACATTGAAGTTATCCTCCTCACCGAATCCGGCTACCTGATGCTGGTCAAATCCTTCACCGACGACCTGGCCTGGCAGGTGCAGCGCCAGCTGGTAAACGTCTACTTCCGGGCCAAAGGGATGGCTAAAGAGTTAACCGAGCAGGCCAAACGGGCCGAAGCCATGCTGATCAACGCCAGGACCCGGCAGGAGGCCCTGCTGCGGCAGATGGCCAGGGAGTTCAAGGATGTACTGTCGCCCGAATCCATCCAGCTGCTAATCGCCGGGGCCACCGAATTGGTAGTAGGCAAACCGCTGCTGCCTAAACCGCAAATCGATGTTACCTTCACCGCCACCGAAATCGCCGAGGAGGCCGGGGTGTCGGCCAACAAGGTGGGGCGGGTGGCCAATAAATACGGGCTGAAAACCTCGGAATACGGCATGTGGGTGCTCGATAAGTCGGCCAGCAGCGACAAGCAGGTGAAGAACTTTGTTTATAACGAGAAGGGACGGCAGAAACTTCTGGAGTTGATCAAAGCTGAACTGCGGCTGGTGCCCATGAAACCTGAGAAAGAGGAAGAGTAGAGAATGAACAACAAATTACTCCTTCATGCTTCTTATAAATTCTATCAGCTTCCTCCTCTGTTCCGGCGTCAGACCTTCAGCTTCCCGGAGAAGCTGGCGGAGGTCAGCAGGCAGACTTTGACCTTCATTTTCGCCCAGGAACTCCGATACCGTTATGCCAAGTGCTTTACAAATATGCAGTAGGGTTTCTACGTTAGGGCTTTTGGCCCCGGTTTCCAAGTAGCTTAAGCTGGATTGAGCAATACCGGCCCGCCGGGCCAGCTCGTTTTGACTTAGGCCAGCAGTTTCCCGGAGTTGTTTTATCCTGGCTCCGAAGTCCATTAAAAAACCCCTACCAGTAATTACTATAGTGATTTTACCATAAAGGCTATCAAAAAAGTTATTGACAGATAATCGAAAGACTGTTATGATGTAATCGAAAAGGTGATTGCAATGAAACTTAAGGAACTTCGCGAACAACGCAACCTTTCCCAGCAGGAGCTTGCCCGGCGAGCTGGGGTGGCGCAGTCCTCCATCCACTACATTGAGACCGGGCAAAAAAGCCCGACTTATAGGATACTCCAGAAACTCGCCTCCGCCCTGGGTGTATCGGTCGCCGACCTCCTGGACGAAGATAAGGCAAGCTGAAAGGGGGCAACATCAATGCCGGTCAAAAAGCTGGAAGAACAAACCGAACCCAACTGGCAGGAATTTGCCCGTATCCTGCTTATCGGTCTCATAAGGAAGTGTGCCGCAGAAGGGAAGCTGAAATGCATCAAGGTTGAGGATGTGGCTAAGGTAAAGCTGATTTGAGGTGAGGTAAGTTTGGCGGCCCCGCTGGCAGGAGATATGGAGGCCGCCGGAGGGAAGGTATTCTCATAATATCACATCTTTAAATAGGCAAATTGCCACTATCTGCAATTTAATTCCATTATTGGAAAGGAGGTCGATGTCGCAAATGCAAGGCATAGGCGAAACATTACGGCGCCTGCGGGCCTGCAGAGGAAAAGACCAGTGGCAGGTTGCTTACGCCATCGGGATAAGTCCTTCCATGATGTGCCGCTATGAATTGGGGCAAATAAAAGTTCCTCCAGACGTGATGGCTAACCTGATACGGTATTACCGGTCCAAGGGGCTGGCGACAAGCTATTGCGCCGGGTGTCCAGTGCAACAGGCCGCAAGGGAAATGCAAATACGAGAATTGGGAAGGGTGGCTTAAATGGAAACAATCATCTATTGTGACTGCCAGGAGTGTATCTATCTACGAGAGGGGGAATGTCAACGTGTGGCAATCAAGATCACGGAAGAGGGCATCTGCTTGGTCCGGGAACATATGCGACATTATGATTTACAGGCGGGATAAGCAGAAAGCGGAAAGGATTATCAGGTTGGTGGAGGCAATTTTGTCGAGCAATGCTCTATTGCTGAACAAGCCCAAAAAGTGGAATGACGCCAGCTGATTTTTAATTAAAAACAGAAAGGAGCTATAGAAAATATGGCACCCCAAACATTTGATATCGATATGTCCCTTGGCCTGACACCGGACGAAATGGAGCATATTCTCAATCACCCTGTTGTTATTGCAGCGGCCAGGAAAACACTTCAAAATCCTGATTTGCGAGAAGAAGCAGCAAGGCTTTCAGAAGAGGTCATACAAGGGATTCGCGGGTACCAGGTACCGGCAGTAATTTTCGGGCTGATCGATGCACTTAGCACTTTTGTTGCTAATATTGATCACCAGGTTAAGGCTAACCGCAACAAGCCAAGTAGATTTAAGGTAATCATGCAAGCTTAGGCGCCTGAATATAGGGGGAGTTGGTAGTGCCGGACAAACTAAACAATATGGAGGTCGTTGTGGAGGGAAAAATCGACCTGGATAAATTGGCATGGCTGTTGGTGCCTGGGTTTATGGGATGGCTTAAAGAAAAAGGAGGAAGCGAGTCCGATGCGGGATTGGACAGACAGACTGGCTGCAGCCCTGGAACATCTTATTTGCGCTAAAACTAACGAAATCTGGATGGAGATCGTAATCGGGTTCGGATTGGTAATGCTGGTGATCTGGGGCTTTCAGGCGGTATGCATAGGATTAAGGGAAATTGCAAAGGCAGGAGGAATGTAGAGGTATGTATATCTGCTGGAACTGCGGGTTGCTGATTGGAGAGGAAAACACGGATTGGGAACCATCAAGGCTTTGCCCATCCTGCGAAAAAGCAATGGAGGCTGCAAAAAAGGAATGGTGGAGGGAAAGGTACTAGCTAAACAAAAAACCGGCACATAGGCCGGCAAAGTTAAAAACCTTCCAAGGAGGATTATATCAATGAAGGCCTTTAAAATCAAGGGGACCGCAATGATGGCTGTAGGGCGGTACGAAATTAGTCTCAATGGTAAAGACATCCGCGAAATCATTAAGGATGCTCTCCAGCCTACAGACAAAGAAATAGAGCTTTATGAAAAAATCCCGGTAAACGTGGTCATACAGATTGAACCAATTAAAACGAACCTGGAAATTGAACACATTGGAGAGCCCCGGTTGATGGAGTCGTTCGAGCTGGAAATGAAGAAGGTGTCTTAGCGAGTGTCTTAGTGAAAGGATAAAGGGGGCAAGTTAAATGTCAACTACGGTAGAAACCATCCTGGCTGACCTGGAGACCAAAACCCTAAAAGCTAAACTCCGCGAATACCCGGCCCTGCTGCGCCGGCAGAAAAGCATCGTCGCCGAGAAGCGGCAGACCTTGGAGGACGCAAAGGCGGCCCGGCAAGCCCTGGAGGCGGAAATGGTGGCCGAGATTGCCGCTGAGACGAACGGCAACGGCAAACCGAAATTCAGTAACGCCGAGGCCAGGGCGGCAGAACTGGTCAACCGTAAAAAGCAGAACCCGGCCTACCAGGAGGCCGAAAAAGCCTGCCGGGAGGCAGAATGGGCGCTGAACGAGGCCCAGTTCGACTTAGAAAAATTGATTGACGAGTTTAAGGCATACCGTTACGTTGTTGACCTGACCGCCAGGGAACTGGCCCTGCTGGCCTCGGGAGTTGCAGAAGAAGAAAGCCCGAAGGAGCCGTTTTAACCCAATAAAATCCAAATAGGAGGTATCGCAATATGTCAACTAATGTCTCTCTTGTCAAGATTGAAAACCCAACCATAAATTTGCCGGTCCTGGTAAGTCCCCAGGAAGTTATCGAGGTTATGCAGGAAAACCTGGCTGGGATGACCATCCAATTCGACCGCGTCAAAATCCCTTCCGGGGGCGGCGTAGCCTTTGAACTTCCGGGCGGCGAGGTTGCGAAGGAATTGGTGGGCGTAATCCTGGACCACTACCCGGTAAACGCTTATTGGGCAAACAAGTATTCCGGCAGCAATAACCCGCCCGACTGCTCTGCCCTGGACGGGGAACACGGCGAAGGCAATCCAGGCGGCCTGTGCGCTAAATGCCCTTATAATCAATGGGGCTCTGCGGTTGATGAGGCCGGTAATCCTGGGCGTGGGAAAGCCTGCAAAAATATCCGCCGGGTATATATCCTGCGGGAAGGCGAGACTTTCCCCATCCTGCTGGCCCTGCCGCCAACTTCCCTGGGAGCTTTTACCGACTATATGAAGCGCCTGGTAGGGAGGAAGCCGACGCCGTTCTATGGATGTGTGACAAAAGTCACCTTAGAAAAGGACAAAAACGCTGGCGGCATTGTATACAGCAAAGCAGTCTTCAGCAAGGTTGCCGACCTGCCGCCGGAAGAAAAGATCGCCATCAAGAAATACGCGGAAACACTGAAGCCTATCATGAGGGCTGTCAAGATTGAAGCTGTCGATTACACGGTTGAGGAAAATATTGATCAAGCATATCAGGGCTATTCCACTCCGGCCGCCGCGACTGGAACCGACGACGCGGAGCCATTCTAAACAACCTTCTCCCTCCTTGAGACCAGCGGGGGAGAACTTTCTCCCCCGCATCTTTCCTAAAAGGAGATTACACTATGGAAAGAGATTACACTATGGAAATTAAGTCCCTGCTCATAGAAAACTTCCAATCCCACAAAACTACTAAAATCGAGCCTGCCCCAGCAGGCCAGCTAACCGTCATAACTGGCCCTTCCGATTCCGGCAAAACAGCTATCCTTCGCGCCCTGCGCTGGCTGTACTTCAACACCCCCCAGGGCACGGACTTCATCCGGGTAGGGGCCAGGGAAGCTACCGTCGTTCTCACCCTGGCAGACGGGACCAGGGTTATTAGAAACCGTTCCCGTGGGAGCAAAAATTCCTATGAGATCGTCACCCCGAATGACGAGAAAGAAGCTTTTGCCGGCTTCGGCGTCAATGTGCCCCTGGAGATCCAACAGCTTACCGGCGTTATGCCGGTCCAGATCGGCGACCTGGAGTTAAACCTTAACCTGGCCGAGCAGCTTGACGGCCCTTTCTTGGGGAAATCTATCTCCGCCGGGGCTAGGGCGAAGGTTTTAGGCAAACTGGCCGGGACGGAAGAGGTGGACTACGCCGCGAAGCAGCTGGCCGCCGATCTGTACCGCCGCGGCCAGGACGAAAAGCGGCTGACCAGCGAGATTGCCGGACTGGAGGAAAAAATCCGGGGGTTCGACTACCTGCCGGCCATGAAAGTGCGAATTGAGGCAATTGAAGCCCTGGTAGGCCAGGCTAAGGCCGCCGCGGAACGGCGGGATAAACTAGTTGTATGCCAGGAAAGATTGTACCAGTGTGAGGATGCTATCTCTCAGGCCAGAATGATTATCTGGCGCTGGCGGGGCCTGGAGGAAGCGGAAAACATCCTGGCCGGGGCAGAAATGACTGCGGCCAGGACGGATATCCTGCGCCGCCTGGCATCTAGGCTGGCGGCAGCAGAAAACGGCATAGCTTCCAGCCAGGGTATCCTGCAAAAGTGGGCCGGTCTGGAAAAAGCAGAAGCGGCCATGACCAATGCCAGCGAGGTGGCGGCCAGGAAAGATGTTCTGCAGCGGATGACAAGCAGGTTGGCCATTGCAACAGCAGGCATAATTGCCGGCCAGCAAATCTTACAACGCTGGTGCGGGTTAGACGAAGGTGCGGCGGCTGCTCTCCGGGCGGCGGAATTATATGAACGGTATACGCAACTTGGTAGTTTAGGGCAAAAGCTAATAACTGTTGCCAAAGAAATAGCCAGAGCGGTATTGGTCCTGGACGGTTGGAAAAACATTGATGCAGCTACGTCTTGTATAGAAGCGGCGGAAACGGGAATAACTTGCCGCCAGCAGATTATCTCCCTGGCCGCCAAGCTGGACCGCATCAAAAAGGATATCGAAACAGCCCGGCAGCAGGCCGTATTATATGAAAACCGCGTTGCCGAATTGGAAGGGGCTTATTACGACGCCCTGCTGGCGGCAGGCCGCTGCCCGACCTGCGGCCAGGAAATCACTAACCAGCAAATCGCCATTCTAAAGGAGGCTGTGTAAACAATGACCGATAATATCGCCGCCCGGCTTAATAACCTAAAAGCCCAAATCGAAAAGGGGAAAGCCGAAAGAGCCAAAGCGGAGGCCAACTTGGAAACCTACAACAAACAAAAGGAAGAGATCATGGCAGAGCTTGCCGCGTTAGGCGTGGCCCCGGAAACCCTGGATGAGGAGATCGCCCGGCTGGAGGCTGAGATCGAGGACAACCTTGCCAAAGCAGAAGAACTGCTGAGGGGGTAGAGGAAGAATGACTTCTTCTACCCACGATAATCGCCTGCAAAAAATCGAAAACGCCCTGGCGGCCCTGCGGTCCGACTACGACCGGGCCGCCGGGCAACTGGCCTACCTGGAACGCACTAAAGAAGAGAAGCTGGCCGAGCTGGAACAGGCCCAGGAGGACATCAGAGTCTGGCAGCTGGTACAGACCCTCTTTGTAAAAGTATCCGAGTACGCCAGGGAGCAGCTGCGCCAGAAGATTGAAGCTACCGTCACTGCTGCCCTTCAAGCCATATTTGAGGATGACGGCCTGGAGTTCCGCGTCAACCTTCGCCAGGAGCGCGGGCAGGCGGCGGCCGATTGGGAGGTAGTCAGCAAATACGGGGAGTTCGTTTTCGCTGGCGAACCAGAGGGAACCCGCGGTGGCGGGGTAAGCGACGTGGTGAGCCTGGCCCTGCGCCTGGCCCTGCTGGAACTGGCCCGGCCGAAGCCGGGCGGTCCGGTACTGCTGGACGAGGTAGGGAAGCACGTGTCCGCCAATTATGCCCCGAACGTGGCGGTCTTCTTGAAAGAATATGCCCGGAAGACGGTACGGCAGGTAATTTTAATCACACACCAGGCGGCGCTGGCCGAAGTAGCTGACGTGAGCTACCAGGTAAGCCAGCGAGACGGGATAAGTGAGGTGCGGCGGGCATGAAATTCATCGTAACCGGCGACTGGCATTTCCGGGGGACTAATCCCCGGGCGCGGATGGACAATTTCCAGGAAGCCATGACCCATAAGATTTATGAAGTTTTTAACCTGGCCCAGGAACACGAAGCTGAAGCCATTATTGTACCGGGCGATGTATTCGATAGCCCGGGGACGGCGCTGGGTACTATCGCCGATCTTGCTTATCTCTTGCAACAGGCTCCATGCAAGGTGCTTGCAGTGCACGGCAACCACGACATCTGGGGAAGCAATCCGGGCAGCAAGTACCGGACCCCTTTCGGGCTATTGGCCAGGTTAGAGCTGCTTTGGGACTTGGAACAGGAACCTTACGAAACAGGAGAAACAGGATGGCGCGTTCCGGATCTGCTGGTAACCGGCCACGGCTATAACACCGAAACCGACACCGAATTAGGCATGGCCCAATTTAGCCCGGCTGCCTTGCCAAAAGGATTTGAAGGCGTATCCATTCGCGTGGTCCATTCCATGTTAATGCAGAAGCCTCCCGGCTTCGATATGCGCCATACCCTGATCCGGGACGTGAGGACCACGGCCAAGGTTATAATATCGGGCCATGAGCACCTGGGCTTCGGCGTCAAACGCCGCGAGGATGGCGTCCTGTTTATCAACCCGGGCGCTCTGTGCCGGCTGAGCGCCAACCCTGCTGAGATGGAACGCCAGGTCCAGGTGGCTGTCCTGCAGGTAGAGAATGGGGAAGCTGAGGCCTATCTGGTACCACTGAAATCCGCCCGGCCAGGATATGAGGTCCTTTCCCGCGACCACCTGGAAGCCGAACAGGAACGGGAAGAACGCATCAACCGCTTCCTGGGCCTCCTGGCCGCCGAGGGAGAAGCGAAGTTCCTGGAGATCCAGGAGATTATCGACGACATTGCCAAACGGGAGGAACTGCCGGCAGCAGTGGTCAAGGAGGCCCTGAACCGCATTGGCCGGGCCAGGGAAGCGTTGGGAGGGGATAAGAATGGCCTATAAATGCAAATGCGGTAAAGACATCTGCCACTTATCCGTGTGGGTGGAATCCCCAGATGGTGCTAATCTTATCCCCTTGATGTTTACGGACCGAGAAGGCAAAGAAATGAGAATGTATCTGGACGCTAATACGGCAATTTTATTGATTAAAGATTTAAGAGAAGCTATCAATGATTTAATAAATGCGTAGACAGGGAAAGGAGGGTTAAGTAGTGCCCTCTATGGCCGCCAAAATCGATCCAGAACAGCAAGAAAAAATAACCGCCAAAATTGAGCGCGTCCGCTTCCATAACCCAGACAACAGCTACTGCATTTTGGCCCTGGACAACGGCGTTACCGCCGTGGGCTACATGCCTTCCATCCGCACCGGCGACGAGTATGAGTTCACCGGTACCTGGAAAACCCATCCTAAATTTGGCAAGCAGTTTGCTTTTACAGAACACCAGATGCTGATGCCCAGCAGCCGGGAAGGGCTTATATCCTACCTGTGCAGCGTGGCTACCGGCATTGGCCCAGTTAAGGCCGGGCGCATCGTGGAGACCCTGAGGGATGACTGCCTGGATAAAATCCAGGCTGACCCCGGTGTCCTGGCAAAAGTGCCCGGCGTTACCCCGGAACAGGCCGAGGAAATCCATAAGGCCCTAACAGAGAACCGCGTTCTGGCCGAACTAACGGCACTTATCTGCGGGCAGGGGATTACTCCCCGGCTGGCGGCAAAGATTTATAAACAATACGGGGCGGAAAGCTTAGACGTGGTCAAGGAGAACCCCTACGTCCTGGCCGACGAGATGTTCGGCGTGGGGTTTAAGACGGCCGACAAAATAGCCAGGGCCGTGGGGATCCCAGAAGATAGTCCCTACCGTATCAAAGCGGCGGTAAAATGGCTGCTAAACGAAGCGGGAAACGACGGCCACTGTTACCTGCGGCCCAGCGAGATTATGGCCAGGTTACCGGAGGCCCTGGGGATGAGGGTTGAAGTAGCGCCGGTGGCGGCGGCGGTGAAGGCATTGCAGGAACGGGGTGAGGTCGTGCGGGAAGGCGACTGCATTTACTATGCGAAAATGTACGAGGCAGAAAAGGAACTTGCCGGCAGGGTGAGAGGAATGGTGGCAGGAAATGGCTGAATTACAGGATTTGATTGCGCAGGATTTAATTGCAGACGTTGAAAAGCGGTTTAGGATTACTTACAACGAGGCCCAAAAAGAAGCCATCATTAAAGCACTTACCCATAAATTGAGCATTGTCACAGGTGGCCCCGGCGTCGGCAAGACCACTGTCACCAAAGGCATCCTAGCCGCCTACAAACAGCTTTACCCGGACCGCTATATTTACCTGGCCGCCCCTACCGGCAGGGCGGCAAAAAGGATGACCGAAGTAACGGGGCACGAAGCGAAAACTATTCACCGGTTACTACGTTATAAGCCGCAATATGATTGCTTCGAACATGACGAGATAAACCCCTTACCGGGGCCGGGGCTATTGCTGCTGGATGAAGTATCGATGTGTGATATTCTCCTGGCCCGCGACCTTTTCCGGGCTATACCGGACACCCTGACAACCGTCTTAATCGGCGACGTGGACCAACTCCCTTCAGTCGGCCCCGGTAGCGTCCTCCGCGACCTGATAGCTTCCGGCGCGGTGCCGACGACCAGGCTGACCTACGTTTATCGCCAGGCTGAGGGCAGCGGTATCGCCCTACTGGCCGACGCAGTAAGACAGGGTAAGCTGCCGGAGAACTGGACGCGCCTGCCGGATGTGGAGGTTATCCAGGTAGAGGATAGGGACCGGATACCGGAAATTGTACGGGACAAGGCCCTGGAAGCGGTCAGGCAATACGGCCTGATGGGGGTATTAGTGATGGCCCCCATGAAAAAGGGCGTTGACGGCGTGGCGAACCTGAACGCGATGGTGCGGGAGGCGTTGAACCCGGCCGGGGAGGATAAGCCGGCGATACGGTTAAGCAGCGGGGAATACCGGCTGGGGGACAAGGTTATGGTGATTAAGAATAACTACCACCTGGGGGTATTCAACGGCGACCTGGGAATAGTTCGGGAAATAGTGACCGGCAAGGAACGGGGTATCCTGGTGGAGATTGATGGACTTGAAGAACCGGTGTTTTTTAGCGACGAGGATGAAAGCGCCGACCTGCTTACCCTGGCGTATGCCAGCACGATCCACAAGGCCCAGGGGGGCGAGGCCCCGGTGGCCATTGTAACGTTGACGAAATCACATTATATCATGCTGGCGCGGAACCTCTTCTACACAGCTATTACCAGGGCAAAGAAGAAGTTGACCATTATCTGCCAGCCGGATGCAGTGGAAATGGCAGTAAGAAACAACAAGATAGCCACCAGGAACAGCCGGCTGAGGGAGTTGCTTGCAGCAGGATAAATAAAGAAGCAGCGCAGAGATAGAACCCCTTGCAGGGGAGAGGTGATACCGTATTGGCTACTCTGGATGAAGTCCTGGCAAATATAAACGTTGAAGCGGTTTTCAGCGCAAACGGGGTAACCCTGCGCAAGCAGCACGGTGACGAATGGGAAGCGGACTGCCCTTTCTGCCGGGAGGAAAAACACTTCTACTTCAATAGAAGAACCGGGAAGTGGCTCTGCTACAAGTGCAATGAGAAGGGCGGCATTACTTCTTTCCTGGCCAGGGCCAGGGGGATAAGCGGGAAGGAAGCTTTCAAAGAGCTTGTCGAAATGGCCGGGCTTAAATGGGAGGTTAAGAAGCCTGCTAAAAGGACTAAGGCTTCCTCACAAAAACCCAGCTTAACCCTAGTAAAGGGCAAAGACAATAAAAAAAACTCCAAAAACAGCGGAGGCGAGAAGCAGGTAGGATCCCCTCCTGCAATCCAGGACCGGCCATCCCAGGTTAACACTTCTATCTACCAGCGGTTTATCGAACTAACAACCCTGACCGGGGACCACCGGGACAAGCTAAAAAGCCAGCGCGGTTTCACGGATAAAACTATAGATAGATTTATGTTTCGTTCCGGTGGGCCCCAGGTGCAGGGGGCGGTGGACAAGCTCCGGGAGGAATTTACAGAGGAAGAACTTAAAGCCGCCGGCATCCTGGTAGAGGTCAACGGCAGCCTGGTAACAAACGATCAACTCCTGGACGGCCGGGTGCTGATACCCTACCTGGACGAAACCGGCAGGGTATACCACCTGCGGCCGCATAAGCTAGGGTTTAAAGGCCTGCCAAGCCAGCCTTATTGCCGGACATTACTGGACGGTAACCCGGAACATATTGTGCTGACCGAGGGCGAATTCAAAGCGGCAGCTCTCCACCAGTGGGGTTTCGCAGCCCTGGCCGTCCCCGGGGTAAGCAGTTTCGGCGCCAAAAACCTTGATCGCCTGGTAGAACTGCTGCGGGAGTTCCAGGTAAGAAAGGTTACGGTGATCTTTGACAACGAGATAAAAGATAACCCGGCCTTCCCAAACTTCAAAGAGAAAGTCGAGGACCGTTACGATACCCAATTTTGGTCCTACATAATGGCCTACAAACTAGGCCGGGCGGGGTTTATTGCCCGGGTCGGCTGGCTGCCAGACGAGTGGCGGGTAAAGGGTAAGATCGATTTTGACGGCGCCCTGGCCCAGGGGAGGACTCGCCAGGAGATTGAGCAGGTTATCGCGGCGGCGGTACCGCCGGAAGAATACCTAGACGGCCTGTCGGAAGAAGCAAAAAGGATTGTCCGGCGCAAGATAACCCGGCATTTTACCAAAGTGCCGGTGCGCCGGGAGTTCAATAAATACGTTGCTACCCGGCACAAGGGAAGTGAGACTTATGAGGAGACGATTTCTAATTTCGTAATCAACATTAAGTCGTCTTTCTTCACGCCGGACGGCGTTATCCGCAACGTGGAACTGGTCAACGAGTACGGCGAAGTTTCGGCGGTATTCCCCCTGGAGCCGCAAAACATGGCCGGGGTTAACGAATTTAAGAAGTTCTGTTTCAGCAAAGGGAATTACGTCTTTGAAGGGACAAGCCAGGACCTGCTCAATATCTGGAAGCTGGAGTTTTTGAGGGATACAGGGGAACTGATCTACATGCCGGACAGGATTGGCAGGATAAATAAGGATTTATGGCTTTTCGGCAACCTGGCCATCCACAAAGGCAAGGTCTACCGGCCGGACAACGACGGGATAATCTGGATTGACGGCAAGGGGTACAAGCCTCAATCCTTACAGATCGGCGCCAGGGGAGAGAGCATTGAAGATGCCATCCCGGCCCTGCGGGAAACGCCGGTAGATATCGTCGATATCGCCCAGAAGCTCCGGCAGTCGGTAGGCGGCTATGAGGCTTATATGGGGATAGGCTGGGTGATAGCGACTATCTTCAGCGAGGATATATTCCAGCAGTATAAATGCCTGCCGATACTATTCCCGCACGGCAAGCGGGAAAGCGGCAAGTCAACTTTTATGAGGTGGATCATGGCATTTTTCGGCATAGAAAATGACGGCGTGGGCCTGGCCGAGACGAGCCAGAATTATATCGCCAGGGCGCTCAGTTACTATGGTAGCCTGGGAGTATGGTTCGACGAGTACCGGAATGAAGCCAGGATAACCCAAAAAGATGGCTTCTTCCGGTCGGCCTACAACCGGCAGCTTTCCGGCAAGGGCACTGCGACGGCCTTCCAGGCCAGGGGCTTCGCGGTACATGCTACGGTGGCGATCAGCGGCGAGGAACTTCCGAAGGATAACGGTTTATTTACCCGGTGCATACCCTTGCAGATTTCAGCTTATAAGCGCGACCGGACCTGGTACGACTGGTTGAATGCCAATAAAGGCCGGTTCTCGGGATTTGTGTACTGGCTGATTGCAAATTATGAAAGACTGAAGCCTCAGATCCTGGCCAACATAGCCGAATTAAAACAGGCATTGCTGGCCCTGGAGGTCAGCGACAGGACAGCGGAAAATTGGGCTATCTGCGCCGGGGCTTTTGATACCGTTGTATTGCAGGATGAGAAATTTATCCGGTGGGTGGGGGAGACATGCAAGCAGATCAAGCAAGCCGGGGAAGAAGAACATATGTTGAACCAGTTCTGGGGCGACGTCAACTATTTGGTGTTGAGCGGGGAAATAAACCACCTGAATTTCTTCGGGTTGTATGAAGACGAAGGGGAAGCAGGACGCCTGGGGGTTTATCTCAGGGGCCTATATGACGCCTGGGCAAAATACTTCCGGCAGAAAACAGGCCGGGAGGCGTTCGATAAGCAATCTATTTTAGGGTATTTGCAGAAGGAACCCTATTATTTGAAAGACGGAGTAATCAATAAAAGATTAAACGGAACGCCGCGGAAGGTTCATATGCTTGAAATAGCTCAAATGCCAGAAGTCTTACTAGACCTTGTTGAAACTATCAGAGCCAAAGAAAAACCACTGGAACAGGCTCCAGCTTTTTAAAAGGCGTTACCTCTGTTGCCTCTAAGGTAACGCAAAGGTAACGCCCCAGGTAACACCCTTCAGGCCTTGAAATTACTAGTCTTTTTAGGGGTGTGTTACCTTGTTACCTGAGATTAGGGTAGAAAAATTTTTTGAGAGAAAAAGAAGAGATATATACTAGGTTCCCCCGATTACCTCAATAAAACTTTTCTCTCCAAAAATATGTTACCTCCCGCTGTAGAGGTAACGAGGTAACAAAAATACCACCCTGGGGTAACTAAAATGAGCAATATCAAGGCCTAAGCTACTGTTACCTCAAGCGTTACCTGGTTATCCACAGAGGTAACGCACACTCAAAAAACATAGCAATAAGAAGGCCGGTGATGTATGAAGCCCAGGTAACGCCTAAAAATTTCCAATAATATATGGTGGGGGGTATAGGTATGGGCCGCTACAGCCAGATCCTCCAGGGCCAGGCCGCCGGGCAGACCAGCCCCGGTCCCGGTAGCAATAATACCCTGACCGGCCAGCCACCCAAGTTCAAATTTATCCCTCTCAAGCCGCCGCCGGACTGCGAGACTTACTGGCATGACCCGCGCCCGGACCTGGCGGAAGACCACGAGTTATGGATCAGGGTGCTAACTGAAGCCTACTGGTATTGCCAAGGCGACCCCAAGCTGGAGCAGCTTTACGGTACCCTGCACGGGCTGCGGTGCGGCGGTGCCAGGGTGCAGCAGATGCCTACCGGCAATTTAAAACTGTTGCCCGGAGAGTGGAGGGAGGATGATTGGAAACAGATAACAGCGAAATACCTGGGTCCGTATAAAGAAGAAGTGAAGACAATTCTGATGCTGGCCCAGGGGACGGAAGTAAAGATTGAAGATTTACCGGTGGAGGTGAGGGAGTGGCTGGGATTAGAACCTAAAATAGAACAAGGGAAATTATTTTAAGGGGAATATGGTATGGCTGTATCAATTCGTTCAGAACACTTCACTGAATGTCCGGTATGCGGTAAATACAGATTGCGGGTAAGAGAAAAATATTGCGACCTTGGAATTTTATTGGATGATTGGATTGAAATTGAAGAAAGGTGTTTAAATCCTAACTGCGGCTATCGTACAACAAAGACTATGATCCCGCCAGAAAAGGAAGGATGGAATTAAAATGCCAACCGTTATGGGCATAGACCCCAGTTTAACCAGCACCGGCCTGGTAGCGTTGGAAAACGGAAACCTTATCTTACATGAAACCCTGGAGGTAAAAGAAAAAGGAATTGCAAGACTGCTAACCTTACAAAACATCCTTGAAAGAAGATTATTCGCATATAAGCCGGATCTGGTAGTAGTAGAAGGTTACGCTTTCGCCCGGAGTAATCAGGCCCACCAGATGGGGGAGCTGGGCGGGATGATCCGGATGCTGCTGACGCAGAAGCGGGTACCCTGGATTGAGGTGGCGCCGACACAGGTGAAGAAATTCGCGACCGGGAAAGGGAATTCCCCTAAAGATATTATTCTCCGAGATGTCTACAAGCGCTGGGGGGTGGAGTTTGACAGCAGCGACGAAGCAGACGCTTTTGTGCTGGCTAAAATTGGCCAGGCTGTTCTGGGAGATATTAAGGGATTAACCCAGGAGCAGGTTAAGATTGTAAAAGCGATAAAGAAGAAAGATATGGCGGCATGAAAGAGAGGGGAGGCTAATGGAACGCAAACCTAAAATCGCGCCCGAAGAAGACGCCCGCCGCTACAACCTCTGGCAGCAAGGCTACACAGACAGCCAAATCGCCAAATTAGTTGGCTGCCCCCCTGGCAGTATAAAATCCTGGCGTGAGGCCAGAGGGCTGCCCCCGAACCGGATGCCGGCAAACAATAGGAATTTCCGCCGGGGGACGGGCGACTGGGAGTTTGCCCCAGGCGATAGGATAAAGGTCGGTATCAAGCATGGCATGGGGATAAACAAACATATGGACTGGTGCACCGGCGTGATCTATGCGGTTTACCGGCGGTTTATCGTGGTGCAGTTGCCCCGGTATAAAGTTACGGTGAGCCAGTGGGAACTGAAAGACGGCACAGTTAAGATTGAGATGCTGGCCAGGAAGGCGGGGTGAGGATGAAACAGTATGTTTGCGTAAGCGGCGGCGCGGATAGTACGGCCTTAGCCCTGCTTCTCTGGGAGCGAGGGGAGGATTTCGAGATGGTTTTTAGCGATACGGGGGCTGAATTACCGGAGACATATTGGCTGCTTCCACGGTTGGCTAGGCAAATAAATAAACCCCTTCGTGTGGTATCAAATGGGTCTTTTTATCAACACTTAGTAGAATACGGATACATGCTTCCCGGCCCTAGATTGCGCTGGTGTACCCGATTGCTAAAAGAAACTCCCCTGGATAGGTGGTTTAAGGAGCAAGGGGCAGAAGTCGTCTACAACGGCATAAGGGCAGACGAACCCCGAAGGATTAATTACAAGCGAAAACCGCGATGTGGCAATCATGTATTCGTTTTTCCTCTTGTCAAAGCGGGAATAGGGAAGAAAGACGTAATAAAACTTTGCGGTAAATATGACTTGCTTAATCCGGTTTATAAATGGCGCAGTAACGTATCCTGCTTTTGTTGTTTCTTTCAGAAGGCCAGTGACTGGAAGGGACTATTAAAACATCATCCTACTCTATACGCTCTGGCCGAAGAATGGGAAAAAGAAGCTATTCGACTAACTGAGAAGGGTTACACTTGGCGGCAAGGCTGGACTCTAGAAGCGATGAGGACTATGGACGAGCAACAACTAAAGCTCTGGCCTGAGCCGGAAGGAGAGCCATGCCTGATTTGTACAATTTGACCCGGCGGCGCTGGGGACGCGTCTCCGTAGCACGGCGGGGGAGGCCGGGTTCAAATCCCGGCGCCGGGTCCAATTTCCTAGAAAGGATTGATGGATTTATGAATTTTTATCAGTACCAGCTGGCTGCCGAGCGGACGGCTAAACAAATACCAAAGGAACAGCGATACGTTAATTTCGCGATGGGCCTTGCCGGCGAAACCGGTGAGGTGGTGGACTACCTCAAAAAGGTTTGCTTCCACGGCCACCCGCTGGACAAGAATAAGTTGGCCGAGGAGTTGGGGGATTTGCTCTGGTATATAGCCACTATCGCTAATACGGCCGACCTTTACTTAGACAGGATTGCCGATCGGAATATCGAGAAGCTGAAGAAGAGGTATCCTGAAGGATTCAGCGAGGAAAGAAGCCGGGAGAGGGCTTATTAGGCAGTATGTTTATTAAGCGCAATAAGGGGAGGAGAAATGCGGGTAGGTAGTTTGTTCACCGGTATTGGTGGATTTGATTTAGGCTTCGAGCTAGTAGGGATGAAAGTAGTTTGGCAGGTGGAAATAGACCAAGCCTGCAGTAGGGTATTAGAAAAGCACTGGCCTAAGGTGAAGCGCTATGGCGATATTCGTACAATTAAACCAGCAAAATTGGAACCAGTTGACCTTATTTGCGGAGGCTTCCCCTGTCAAGACCTCAGCGTGGCTGGAAAACGTGCTGGGTTGGCTGGAGAGAGATCCGGTCTCTTCTTTGAGTTCGTACGTATTGTTGCTGGTCTCCGCCCCCGCTGGGTGGTCATTGAAAACGTCCTTGGCCTTTTGTCGTCAAACGGGGGAAGAGACATGGGAACCGTCCTCTGGTCGCTGGCGAAACTCGGGTATGGGTACGCCTACCGTGTGCTTGACGCTCAATACTTCGGAGTGGCCCAGAGACGCCGCCGTGTGTTCATTGTCGGACATCTTGGAAAGCCCTGGGCCGCACCTGCAAAAGTACTGTTTGAGCCCGAAAGCTGCGAGGGGGATTCTCCGCCGCGCCGAAAAACGAGGGAGGTTGTTGCCTCACTCCTTGCAAGCGGCGCTGGAAAAAACCGCCCAGCTGGCATAGCGTCAGAAGTAGATTTCTTGGTGGCTTATTCGTTGACCAGCCGTTGTGGTCAGCGGTTAGAACCAAGTAGCGATACTTATGTAATTCAAGATGAAGTATATGTTAGGCGATTAACGCCTTTGGAATGTGAAAGATTACAGGGTTTCCCTGATAATTGGACTGAGGGTGAAAGCGATAGTGCAAGGTACAAGATGCTTGGTAATGCAGTATGTGTGCCAGTTGCGAGGTGGATAGGAAGGAAAATATTAGAGTTTGAGAAATGCGATTAATTCACACTCCAAAGAAAGTGCGAAAGAGGAGGCGGTCCACATGGGGCAACGTTAACCTGCCCTCGTTGTGACGGCCCGGTACATGAGGTGTTTTTCGGCGATGAGATCCGCCGTTGGCGGTGCATGAGTTGCGAGAGGCTTTTCGCCGAGCCCGAATGGCAGCTGGTAGGTGACGAGCTTACCCGGGTGTGGTCGCCATGAGCCGGCGAGTACGAATGGCCAGGCACGCCGCGGACCGGGTAGAAATTCGCGGCGGGAAAAACCCCAAAAAACTCGGTAACAAAGTTGCCCGCCGGCTACAGGGGATGCTCAGGGTAGGGGTCCAGCCAAACGAGCGGCTGGGGGTGAAGGTACCCGTCGAAGATGGCTTGGTGGCAATATGCGTGCCCAGTTTGTTTGGCGGCTGGGACGTGGTGACGGTAATCAGGGAGGAAGAAGCCGGGTGATAACGGTTGGCGAGTATGTGGCAATAAAACAGCCGGAAGTATATAGCGAATTACTGGACTGGGAAGCTGGTGAGTTGTTTTCGGTAGCACTGACCCAAGGGAGGGTTAGGTTGAGGTTTAGGGCTTTGAAACGGTTGATGGAAGAGCGCCCTAAACCAGGCCTGGGAGGATTGCTGCCGGGGGAGAAGGCGGCACATATTCCAGTGGGGGTGGCACGGTGAACTACATTAAAGAGGCTGAAAACTATCTTAGATATTATCATGACTTATATAAGAGCCTGGAAAATATAAATAGGCAAATTGCAAGGCTTATTGGACGAGCAGCCCCCAGGGAAGTTACTGCAATTTGTTTTGATGAAACCGGAATAAAGTCTGGCAGGTATGATGAAACACTTAACACTTTATTTGAATTACAGAAATTGGTTGAGTGCCGGGAAGAGACCCAGACAGCCCTTAGCGAAATAGATAAGATACTTGAAGAAATCAGCCGTGAGCCCGGGTGTGAGTTATACGGACAGGTATTGAGAAAGTGGTATATTGAAAAGAAGTCCAAAGAAGAGATAGCGGAGGAGCTGGGGTATAGTAGCCGACAGAGTGTTTACGATATCAAAAACCGGGCCATTAGGATATTTGCAGTGAGGTTGTTTGGGTTGGGGGCGTTGAAAGCCATATAGGCATGGCGGAGTAAACTTGGAAAAAAAGTAGACAGATTTATGGTAAAAAGTGTGGTAATATGGTATGTGTGGAGCCGTCCGGGAGGGCGGCTTTTATGTTGGAAAATGTCGGTATTTGTATGAAGGAAAGTTCCTCCTTTTGCCGAATTATGGTAGGTGAAAGGGGTGAGAAATTTGCAAAGCGAAGAAATTAAGACATCCTCAGAAGAAAAGTGCCCTTATTGCGGTAGCAAGAGCGTAGTTCCAACAGGAATGGCATATGGTATAAGGACATCTGATGGCAACGATATTACTCCAAGAGTAATGAAGCATCGATACAAATGCCTTGACTGCAATAAGCAATTCTATGTCGTGAAATGTGAATAGCTAGAGTATTAGAGCCTCCGGGCTCTTTTATTTTTGCAGAACAAACAATCCCCATCCGGGAGGTGGGTGAAATGTAGTGGCCAGGCAGCGCAGCCCAGAAAGAGAACTAGCTTTCCAGCTTTATAAAGAACATGAAGGAAATATATCTAACAGGGAAATCGCCAGGCGCCTTAACATACCGGAAAAAACCGTAGGCGGCTGGAAATGTAAGGATAAATGGGAGGAAAAGCTTAACGGAGTACTTCAAAAAGATAAACGGAGTACTCCAAAGGGTTTACGGAAGCCCGGCGCCCCAAAAGGGAATAAAAATGCAGCCGGTCATGGTGCTCCAAAAGGCAATAAGAACGCCGAGCGCCATGGCTTTTTTGCTAAAGTATTTCCTCAGGAAGTCCTCCCCCTTGCCCTGGACATAGTTGAAAAAGGCCCCCTGGACATCCTCTGGGAGAACATTATCATCCAGTACACAGCCATAGCCCGGGCCCAGAAGATTATGTTCGTAAAGGACCAGAATGACTTGACCAAAATATTAAAACGCGTCAAGGATGGTGATACATTTTCTGAGAAAGAATGGGAGCTCCAGCACGCCTGGGACAAACACGCCAGCTTTCTCCAGGCCCAGGCCAGGGCTATGCTGGCCCTGGAAAAACTGATGGCTCGTTATGAAGAACTCCTACAGAAGGGCCTTGGCAGTGAAGAGCACCGGCTACGGTTGGAGAAGCTGAAGCAGGATATCAGTATTGAGAAAGACAAGCTAGAACTGGCCAAAGAGAAACTGGCCCTCGAAAAGGCCAAAATTGAAAAGCCTAACGATGTCGATGTTAGTGAGTATGTAGAAGCCCTCAATCAGGCGGCCGGGGAGGTATGGGAAAACGAGGTTGAGGAAGAATGAAGCAGGCAGTAGCATTTAAGTTTAAGCCATTCTCCCTCAAGCAGAAAAAAATCCTGACCTGGTGGACGGAGAAAAGCCCATACCGCGACTACGACATGGTAATCGCCGACGGGTCTATAAGATCCGGCAAGACGATATCCATGATCGACTCATTTATCACCTGGTCGCTGCATACGTTTAGCAACCAGAACTTTATCCTGGCCGGCAAAAGTATGGGGGCGCTTAAACGCAATGTACTGCGCCCCATGTTCCAGATATTAGCTACCAAAGGCATCCCCTACCGGTACCATCGAAGCGAGCATTATATTGAGATCGGCACCAACACTTATTATTGCTTTGGAGCCAACAACGAAGCCAGCCAGGATGTATTGCAAGGGTTAACTGCCGCTGGGGCCCTGGCTGATGAGGTGGCCCTGTTCCCCGAAAGCTTTGTGGAGCAGATGATCGGCCGCTGCTCTGTTGAGGGCTCCAAAATATGGATGAACTGCAACCCGGAAGGGCCTTACCATTACATCAAGCAGGATTATATCGACAAGGCTAAAGAAAAGCGTATACTCTACCTGCATTTTACCCTGGACGATAATCCGGCGCTGTCTCCAAAGATAAAAGAACGTTATAAGCGTTTGTTCTCTGGTCTTTGGTACAAGCGGATGATCCTTGGTCTCTGGGTGCTGGCCGAGGGCGTAATTTACGATATGTGGGATGAGAACCTCCACCTTATTGACTGCCCTCAAAAGCACCAGGAGTACGGCGTGGCCATTGACTACGCCACAGCCACAGTAATGACTTTCGGCCTGTACGGTATTACTGGTGATAAGGTTTACCTGCTCAAAGAGTATTACTGGGATGCTAAAAAGACCGGCCGGCAGAAAACGGATAGCGAGTTCGCGGAAGACTTTAAGAAGTTCCTCGGAGACATAGTACCGAGGTTTATTTATTTGGACCCCTCGGCTGCGAGCTTTAAGGCGGAGCTGCGCAAAAAAGGCTTTACCCAGGTCCGCGATGCGGATAACGACGTGATAAACGGTATTCGCCTGGTGGCCAATTTTTTAAGTACCGGGCGTTTTTTTGTTGATAAGAGTTGCAAGGCTACTGTCCAGGAATTTGGCTCTTATGTGTGGGACCCCAAGGCCCAGGAACGAGGCGAAGATAAACCCTTAAAGCAGAATGATCATGCGATGGACCGCAACCGGTATTTTATTTATTCCCGATTTGGCAAGAAAGCAGCCCGGGCCTTCGGCAGTAAACCCGCAGGGTGGTGATATGTTTGGCAGAGGAAAAATGGGAAACTTGGCCTCCTGAAGGCCATGAGAAACGGCTTGAGAATTACGCCCGCTACCGGCTGCTTTTTTTCGGCCGCCATGACGAAGTTTACTCCCGGGTGCAGGCGTGGCTGGACCGGGAAATGGATAAGACCATCGTCTACATCGTAGCCAACTTTGCCGGTCTTATCTCCAAAATTTGTGCTGACCTTCTCTTTGGGGAGCAGATCCGGGTTGTTGTCGGGGAAGAAGATAGCCAGGAACAACAGGCGGTAGATAAGATTATCAGCGATAACAACCTGCATACCGTCAACTATGAGATGGCCCTGTCGGCCAGCTGGCGCGGTGATGCGGTGTATAAAGCCCGGTTCGGCAAGTACCGGGACTGGTCCGAGGGTGAGCAAGCCATCATCGAGGCGGTGCCAGCAAATATTTTCTTCCCTCATCTGAACGGCGACAACGTGCAGGAGATGACCGGGGCAACACTGGCCTGGGTGAAGGAGGATGGTGACCGCAGGTACTTACGAAAGGAGATCCACCTGCCCGGGATAATCCGCAATGAACTCTGGCTCCTGGACGGCAGCCGGATTCGCCGGCAAGTACCGCTTTCCACTTTACCAGAATATGAGGGGTTGCCAGAAGAACAGGAAACCGGGTACCCGGGACTGCTGGTAGAGCACGTGCCCAACTGGCGCCTGGATGATATGTTTTGGGGCATCAGCGATTATGTGGACCTGGAAAGCATGTTTGACGAGCTGAACAACCGGGTAAGTAAGATCAGCCGGATTTTGGACAAGCATTCCGACCCAAAACTGATCGTCCCACCGGGCCTGATGCGTTACGACGAGAAGCTGCGCCGGTGGTACATCGAAAAAGAGGACCTGCAGGTGGTCGAGGTGGACCAGGAGCAGGCCGGCGACCTGCCCAAATACCTTGTGTGGGATGCCCAGCTGGAGGCAGCATTTAAGCAGATTGATAAGCTCCTTGAACTCCTTATGATGATGTCCGAGGTTTCGCCGGCGGCGTTCGGCCTGGACAAGGCAGGGGTGGCGGAAAGCGGCCGGGCGCTGAAGTTCCGGTTGATCCGTACCCTGGCGAAGATTAACCGCAAGAAGTTGTATTTCGACCAGGGGCTAAAGAACATCCTCTACGCCGCCCAGGTCCTGGATGTGACCCATGGCCGGGGCGGTTATGAGCCAAAGATACCGCGCATTGAGTGGGCAGACGGCCTGCCGGTGGACCAGATGGAGCAGGCAGAAGTGGAGCAGATCCGGCTGGCGTCAGGCAATACCAGTCTGGAGAGCAGCGTGAGACGCCTTGATGGTTTAGACGGGAAAGCACTGCAGGAGGAACTGGACCGCATCAGGGGAGGCAGGCAGGGCCAGGCGCCGTCAGCGCCGCGAGTGAGCCTGCCACCGGCGGTCGGGCAGGGCGGTGGTAGTTAATGCCGCCGCGGGGACCGGATGAAAGGCTGGTACGTTTCAGCGAGGACGAAGTGGCACGGTTGGTGCAGCTCTATACCGAAGCAGAACGGGAGATTTTAAACGAGATTAACAGAGCCCTGCTTCGGGGCAATAAGACCGAATATCTTCAGGCGATGCTGGCTAATGTTCAGGCCATTTTAGAAGACTTGCGGAATGGGTCCCGGACATGGTGCGAAGAAGCCATCCCCAGGATTTATGTTGAAGGAGCAAAATTTGCGGAAGAGCAGTTGAAGGCCCAGCGGGAAAAAATCATCGTGGGCTTTGGTGTGATCCACCAGCAAGCAGCCCAGGTACTAGCCGAAGCGGCTTATAATCGCCTGGAAGGCGTAGTCCAGACCATCGGTCGCAAATCAGAAGATATTTACCGTGTCCTGGCCCTGGAGAATATACGAGGTAGCGTCATCGGCTACAAAACCTGGGAGCAGGTGGCAAAAAGCTACCGGGAACAGCTGGCTGAAAGAGGCGTCACGGGTTTTGAGGATGCCGCCGGTCGTAATTGGAATATGCGATCCTATACAGAGATGGTGGCCCGGACCACCACCATGGAAGCTCATCTACAGGGTACGGCGAATCGCTTACTGGAGCATGGCCATGACCTGGTTAAGGTGAGCACGCATTCTGGGGCATGTAATAAATGCAGTCCCTGGCAGGGGAAAATCTTAAGCCTTACAGGGAGGACCAGGGGATTTCCGACCCTTCAGGAAGCTAAACAAGCAGGCTTGTTCCATCCCAATTGCCGTCATGCATATGGGTTGTATATTGACCTGGATGAAGAAATCGAAAGGCTTGAAAAGGAACTGGGCTCTTAGGTGCTTTTCTTTTTGGGCGGCTTAGGGATACCTTCTATCGCTATTCCGTAAATTAGCGGGTCATTAAACTCGAGGGGTATCATCCGTTTACTATAACACCACCGAGAGTTTACTTCGTCCCAGAATACATCGCCTGATATTATGCGCCTGGGGCCTTTGGGAATATACCACAGGCCGCGCTCTTTCCAGAATAAGCGGGTATGCTCTTTACCGAGCCGGATGAGCGTAGGGAGCATACCCTGTTGCCTGAGGATCCACAGGCGATGATTAATTCCCACCGTTACCGACAGTTTATCGTTCTGAATACTCCAGTGAGTCATCATATCACCCCTGGTTAAATTCGCCAGGGGTTTCGTTTTACCTGCTGCGGGAGGTGAAGTAAAGTGCCTATCAGTAACAGACCTTGGAGTAGTATTTCCGAGAGCGACTACAAAGATGCCGCTTCGTTTTGCAGGGCCTGCCTCATCGATTTAAACGAGCCTGGCGGGGAGAAAGTCAAGGCCAAATGCAAACTTCCGGTATATGAGCCCAATGGGGCACTTAACCGTAACGCAGTCCACGCGGCGGCCGCGGCCCTAGCCGGGGCCCGGGGCGGGGTGGACGCCCCGCTGGAAGAGAAGCGCAAGGCGGCCCGGAAGCTTATCCGGCTATACCGGGAGCTTGATGAAGAGCCGCCAGAAAGTATTAAGCGGCTGGCGGGGGTGAAGTGATGGCCAGAATAGTACGCTTCGGCAACGTGGGCGAGATTATTGACCGGCTCACCTCCAAATTTGCGAAGGGTGAAATACAGGGCATTTTGGTTTGTGTAGCTAACAAAGATGGGACTTTTGAAGTGGGCTGGACCGATACTCTTAGTTATATTGAAAGACTTGGCTTACTAGAGGCTGCAAAGGGCGACTGCTACTATAAGGCCCTTTGCGCTTATTGCGAATAACGGGGACGGGAACCCGGTAACAACCCGGAGGAGGTACAAGCATGTTTAAATCCTGGAGAGAACGCTTTCGTTTCAACCCGCTAATGATGCGAGGCCTTTTTAATGACGCCGGCGGAGGTACTGCTGGCGGGGGGACTGGCGCCGGGGACGGCGGCCAGGGCGGCGATGGTAATAAAGGCGGATCTGGCACGGGCCAGGGCGACGGCGGCCAGCAGCCGGGCAAGACGTTCACGCAGGAAGAATTGGACCGTATCATAGCGGACCGGCTAAGTCGTGAACGGGAAAAGTACAAGGACTACAATGATCTAAAGAAAGCGGCAGAAGAGCTTAAAAAAATCAAGGAAGCCCAGATGTCTGAAGCCGAAAAGCTACAGGCAAGGCTGGCAGAGTTAGAGCGGAGCCTTGCGGAGAAAGACAGGGAAGCAGCTGAGGCCAAACTTGAGGTTATGAAGTTGCGTATCCTGGAGGAAGTAGGGCTTCCGAAGGCCTGGGCTGATCGCATTTTTGGCACCAACGAGGAAGAGCTGAGGGCAGACGCCAAGAACCTAGCCAAACTGCTGGGGGAAGCTGGAAAAACCAGGGGCGGTATTGGCTCCGGAAGCAACCCCGGCGCCGGCGGTGCTCCCGACCCGGTTGAGGCGGCTAAAAAATTAGCTGAGGAACGAAATAAAAAACAAGCACCCCAGGTCGGATATGACCCCTGGGCGACAAAATAAAAGGAGCGTGATTAAGCATGGCTTATAACCTTGGGCTTAAGACCACCACTTTCGGTGGTGAAATCAGCTTCCTGGATAGTCAGCAGGTGCGCTATATCCGTGGAGGTGTAACCCTGGATGCGGCTGACGTTACGGCAGACGCAAATGGTATTAAGAAGCTGCCCGCAGGTACTTTCATAGGTAAAAAGGCTAACGGTAAGTATGCCAAGTACGTGGCGGCTACCAAAGCCACCCTGACTACCGGCGCGGTAGCTGACAACAATGCTATCGTCTGGACTGCTAAACAAGCAGGGGTCGGTGGCAACAACATCACAATTACGCTGGTCAATAACGGCGCTTCTCTGCCGCTCAAAATCCAGTCGGTAAATGTGGCTACCAAAGACATCACGATCCAGCTTGCTACCGATGCTGGTGGAGTAGTGACCAGCACCGCGCAGCAGGTAATTGATCTGGTCAAGGGTGATTACGCTGCTTCGTCGCTCGTTGACGTGGCGAATGCTACCGGTTCCACCGGTGCTGGTGTGGTTGCTGCAGTAGCGGCCACCAATCTGGCCGGCGGTACCGACGCAAACGTGACCCCCACGGCCATCCTGGCGGAAGAAGTGATCTTTACCAGCTTCACTCTTTCCGGTGGCGTGGCGCATTCTGACCAGGTGAGTACTGCAATTGATCATGGGCGGGTAATTACTGCCCGGTTGCCGCAGGCTCCTGATGATGTAGTGAAAGCCAACATACCTGGCGTTACGTTCGTATAATCCTGGAGGTGGTATAAATGGGAGTGAATGAACTGCTTAAAGAATTCAGTCGCAAAGCTACCCTGGCCTACGCCCGGGCGCGGCAACCCCGGAATTACGTAGGGCCGACCCTGTTTCCGGTAAATACGGTCAACGAACTGACTTTCGATTACTGGAAGAGCCAGAACTTGCTCCCGGTAATGGCCAGTGTCCAGGCCTTCGGGGCTGAGGCACAGATCGCCAGCCGCGATGGGGCGGCCAAGATTAGCGGCGAGATCCCGCCCATTAAGCGGAAGATCAACCTGGATGAGCGGATGCTGATTGCCCTAAAGCGTGAAGGCGCCGGCGATGTGGATATGGTCCGCAACCAGCTTTACAACGACCTGGACAATATGATTGACGCCGTCCAGGCCCGCATCGAAAAAATGCGCATGGACGCCGTGGCCTACGGGCAGTTGACCCTGAATGAAAACGGGGTCATTATGAATGTTGATTACGGGGTGCCTACTACTCATAAGGAAACCCTGTCTGGCACCGCCCTGTGGAGCGACCATGTCAATGCAACCCCGGTGGACGATATCCAGCGGTGGGTTGATACAGTCGTAGCCGATACTGGCATCCGGCCCACCAGGGCGCTGACCTCCAATGTGGTAGCAAGCCACCTGATCCAGAATGCCCAGATCCGCAAAATGATCTACGGCGACCAGGGCGGCACTCGGGCGGTCAGCCTAAACCAGGTGAATGACCTCCTAGCGACTCTGGACCTGCCCAGGATTGCAACCTACGACTTGCAGGTGAGAGTCCAGGCGGAGGACGGTACCATCAGCACGGTGCGGTTCTTCCCGAGCACCCGGTTTGTGCTCCTGCCGCCGAATTCTCTGGGTGAAACACTGATGGGGCCGACAGCGGAGGCGTTGCTTGATCCCGAAGTGGATGCCCGGGAAGCGGCCGGCATCTACGCCATCGTCACCCAGGAGAGTGAGCCGCCTGCGGTGTGGACTAAGGCTGCGGCTACCAGCATCCCGACGTTCCCCATGGCCGACACCATCTTCATCGGCGTGGTCTTGAGCGAGGCGTAAGCCATGCGAGTTGAGCTGATCGGCTATGTGCGGCACAACGGCGGCCTGTACGGCCCGGGCGAGATAATTAAAGTTGGCGAGGCGGACGCCCGGCACCTGGAGAAATCCGGCGCCGGGCGCATCCTGCCCGAACCCGAAGAGCCCGAAGAGGTGGTAAACGATGGCGGACCTGGCGGGAGCGAACCTATACTTCAGCCAGCGGCTGAACAGCCAAGCGTGGGAGAGCGCAAGCCAGACCGACAAAGAAAAGGCACTGTTAACCGCCGAAAGGCAACTTGAGCTCTATAGAGACCGGGTAGATGCTACCCGGTTTTCTTATGCGGTGTATGAACAGGCGATCTGGCTCCTGGAAGGAGACGAGCGTGCTAAACTGCAGCAGGCCGGTGTAGCCCACGCCAATATCGGGAGCCTCACCGAAATCTATAAGCCACGGCATGACCCTGCCATTGCCCCGCAGGCATGGTATTTTCTGCGGGGACCAAGCTTGAAGGCTGGTGGGCTGCGGTGATTGGGCTATATCTTAATCAGATGGTTACCTGGAAGCAGGTGATTGGGAATAACGGGTACCAGCCTGTTTTTGCAGATCCCATAAATATCCGGGTTAGGTGGGAAAGCCGACGCCGTATGGTGCGCAATAAGCAGGGCGAGGAAGTAATTAGCGAGGCGCGGGTTTTTTGTCTGGAAGCAGTCCAACCGGGAGATGTTCTGGAGTATGGGGGTAGAGAATGGCCGGTAATAGCGGTTAGCGAAACGCCAGGCCTGGATGGCAAGTTGCTTTACCGGGAGGTGGCGGTGTGAGGGACTTTCCGACGGGGGAGCAGATTTCTCAAATAGTGAAAAGGGCCGCTTTTGACGCTTTGTATACCGCTACTGAGGGGCTTTTAACTAAAATTATTAACAATACACCCATAAAAACCGGTACCTTACGGCGAAGCCAGACTGTAACACCCTATCGAGATCGTATGATGGTAAGCATTTCAGCTAACACACCCTACGCTGTTGCGGTACATGAAGGTTCAAAACCCCATGAGATTATCCCCCGAGAAGCAAAGGCTCTAGCTTTTATCCCGGTTGCCGGTATGCGGCTAAAAGATCGCAAACCGCTGTATCGTAGCAAGACAGGGCGGTTGGTGGTAAGCAAAAAAAGAGCAGCAGTGGTGTTTGCTAAAAGGGTTCGCCACCCGGGTTATAAAGGTAACCCCTGGATGAAACGGACTGTTGAACAAAACATTGATAAGGTAGGAAAGTACGTTCTTCGTAGCGTGAAGAAGGCCCTAAAAGAGGAGCTGGGGTAAGTGACCGCTGCAGTAGTTGCCCGTGACATCGTCCAGTATTTTGAAAGCCTTGGCGAGGGAACCTTTGGGCAAAATCTCTTTGTTGATATGCAGCCGGATGAGCCAGATGAAACCGTAACTATATTTGACACAGGCGGAACGGGTTTGCAGGAGCCCCCGGAAGCATGGCGAGAATTATACATTCAACTTCGCACCAAAGATCACCAGGTGGGCTATGAACGCATCTGGCGCCTGCTGGGATATTTAATTCGGCCTTCCACGGGGATTATCGTGACTTCTGGCGGTAATTACGCCGCCCAGTTCCAGGAAGTGCCTGCTATCTATGATAGAGACCAGCGAGATAGATTTTTGTTTGGGTTCCGGGTGCTGGTCCAGAATGTGGCCCTGGCATTTCAGGTGCAGACCACTACCTCACCAGATCCGGTAGCGGCCCTCAATTCCTGGGTTGCCGCGACTTTCCCGGAAGTCCAGATTGACCCTGCTGCATGGGCACCTACTGATAACACCCCGGCCCTTTACTGGCGCTTTGCTGGCCACCAGGTGGCACAACAGCAGCAAAGCGTAGCCTGGTATGACGCTACAGTTATGGGGCATATTATTGCGCCTACAGCAAAGGGCAGGCTGGTATGGTTAAAACGTTTGGTCGAGAGATTGGCTGCCACCAGGCGCTTGACCATGGATGACGGGTCACCGATGTTTATTACTAATATTGCCGCCGATAGCACGGCGGATTACCTGCGGACGGGACAAATGAGGGTGACAGGGAGGTACGGCGTTTTGATTGCTAAACCTGCAGATCCAATACTGAATAGGGCTGTTGTCAGCGGCGCCACAACCGGGGAGGTGACATAATGGCGGGACAAAAAAGCAGTAATGAGGCACTTTACAGCCGCGATGAGTTAATCAACGCGGCTTCTTCTTTTGGAGTCAAGCCCGAAGTCGTTGCCGGCGCCCTGCGCCTTGCCGGCAAGGATACCATGACCCGGGCAGAGGCAGAAGCGGCAATCAAAGCATTTCTGGAAAGGAAGGTGTGATTAAGTGGCAGGTTCTGTATTTCAGGTAGGCGAGCAGAAGATCCGTCCCGGTGTGTACGTTCGAGTAACGAATATCGGGGAACCTGCTGTGGCCGTGGTACCTCAGGGCATAGTGGCGGCTTTGCTGCGGGCATCCTGGGGGCCCTTGGGCCAGGTGGTAACCCTGGAAAACGCCGATGCTATTACCGCCACCTATGGCAGCGGTGGCACCCTGGACGTGGCGGCAGAGGCTTTCCGTGGCGGCTGCCGGCGGGTTCTGGCATATCGCCTGGGGACCGGCGGGACTAAGGCTACACTAACCCTCAAAGATACCGCGGCTACTCCGGCGGATGTTGTTACTCTGACCGCCAAGTATGAGGGTATCAGAGGCAATGACTTCAAAATAACCATCCGGGATTCTCTAACTGATGCCACAAAGCGAGAGTTACTGGTCTACGAGGGCACCACTTTGCGGCAGACCATTACCTTCGCCAAGGGCACAGGCGAGCCCCAGGCCCTGGTGGACGCCGTGACTGCATCGAATAGTCCCTGGATTACAGCTACCAAACTGGCGGACGGCAACGGCACCCTGGCGGCCATTAATCAGCAAGCCCTGGCCGGTGGTACGGATCCCACGGTAACGGGTACGGATTACAGTGCCGGTTTGAGTGCTATCGAGGCAATTGATTGGAATGTCCTGGCCGTGGATACCGAAGACCCAGCAACTCATACTACAGTACAGACCTATATTGACCGGGTACGGAACGAAGGCAAGCGGGTGCTTGCGGTCGTGGGCGAACCTACCAGTGTTGCCTTGACTACTCGCTTGGCTAATGCTGCAGCCTTTAACGACCCGCCAATTATCTACGTGGCCAACGGCTTTAAGGGTTCCGACGGGGTGGCCAGGGAGGGTTACAAGGCGGCTGCCCGGGTGGCCGGCATGGTGGCTGCGGCGCAAATAACTGACAGCCTCACTCATGCGGTAGTACGTAATGCCACCGAACTGGTGGGAGCCCTCACCAACGCTGAAATAGAGCAGGCCATCCAGTCCGGCGCCCTGGTGTTTACCATGTCGGCGCAGAAGCAGGTGCAGATTGAGTACGGCATCAATACCTTTGTAACTCCTACTGCCGACATGGACGCCGGCTGGAAGAAGATCCGCCGGGTGCGCACCAGGGACAACCTGATGGACCGCATCGCGGCCACTTGGGATCCGCTCATCGGAAAGATCAACAACAGCCCGGATGGCAGGGCTACGCTCATTGCTTCAGCCCAGGGGATTATTAACACCATGATTGCCGAGGGCGCTTTGCTGGCCGGTACGATTTACGAGGACCCGAATAACCCGCCAGCCGGCGATAGCGCTTGGTTCGTGGCCCAGGTTGATGACCTGGACAGCGCCGAGAAGGTTTATGCGACCTTTGCTTTTAGGTTTGCTCCTCCATCGGAGCAGCAGTAGGGAGGTGGGTTAAGTGAGTGATGGACGTTATGTTTTTCGCTCCTGCGTACCTGAGGGGAATATAGATATTGCCAATGTGAAGACGGGTGATATCATTACCCGAGCCTGGTCGTTTAGGGTAAATGAGCCGCCGGATTTACAGAGTTTGCTTGATTCCGGTACCTTTGACCCGCGCCATATCCTGCGCGGCTATGACGGTGAGCTTTATGACGGTGATGGCAATTTCCTGGCCGAAGTAAATGAGTGGCAGGCCCAGAGCAATTTTGAGAACACTGACTACCAGCCTGCGGGTAAAAAAATTAAGTGGGGCATTCCACAGGGCTATAGCGTAACTCTTACTTTTACGGAAACAGTGGTGAAGGATGCAAGGTTGCTGCAGAAGATTATTGGCGGGCTTGATGACGGCGAAGAGGACGCAGTGCTCAATTTTATGGGCGTCCTGCGTGGGCACTAAAAATTCAGGAGGGGTCTTGAATGAGCGACGAATACCGCGATGAATTGCTTGCAGCAGAGAATACTATCCTCCAGGACGTGGGTGGCGTCCTGGAAGCCATGGAGACGATAACGCACTATGAGACATTTAACGTGGTCCGCGACGGCAAAAAGTTGTTCGCCTTCCGGGTGCGGGGCCTGACCGACGAGGAGATGGATAACTGTCGCAACGCGGCCACCAGGACGGTTAAGAACCGGCGCCTCGGTGGCCTGGCTACTCCCGGGGAGTTTAACGCCGCTAAGTACAATTCTATGCTGATTTATACTGCCACGCACCCTGACGACAAAAAATGGCTTTGGGACAACAAGGACCTCTGGCGGAAGGCCGATGTGACTACCGGCTGGATGATTGTGGATAAGGTCCTGCGCCGGGGCGAAAAAGAGGATGTGATTACGCTTATTGAACAGTTGAGCGGCTATAACGATGAGGATCGGGCCGATACCGAAGAAACCCTAAAAAACTCATAGAAGCAGGGGGCCGGGCTACCCTGCTTCACCATATCTTTCAGCGGGTAGGCATCACCCCCGATGAGTTCTATGCCAAGCCCTACAAAGTCAGGGCCTTTATACTTGCTTCCATGCGAGCGCAACTAGAGGCTGAGGAAGAAATAAGGAAAGAGGCCGAAAGGAGGGCGAAGGGCGGTGGCCGAAAGTGAAGTATACCGTATTGAGATACCTATTATCGTGCATGACCAGACCGAAGCCCCCCTCCGGCAGGCCCAGGAGAGGGTAAACAAGTTCCAGAGAAGCGCAGAGCGAACTAACCAGCGCCTGCGGCAGATGGCGGCCAGGGAGTATAGGTTGAGGCTGTCGGTCCTGGACAGGGCCATGCCCATCATTGAGAAGGTGGGCCGTGGGTTGCGGGGTATTACGAGTAGGGCCTGGAACATAACCCTGGGGATTAAAGATACTGCGTTCGGTGCCATCAGGCGTCTTACTGGTATATTGACTTCTCCCCTGGGGTTATTGGGAATCGGTGTTGGAGGGGCCGCAATAACTGCCGGGCTGGTCAAAGCCCCGCTGGAACTGGCCGGCAACATGGAACAGGCGAGGATTGGCTTTACAACCATGCTGGGAAGTGCGGAAAAAGCTACAGCATTTTTAAAGGAATTGCAGCTCTTTGCCGCCAAGACCCCATTTGAATTCCCGCAGCTACAAGAAAGCAGCCGCCTGCTCCTGGCTTTTGGCTTTGCGGCCCAGGATGTAGTGCCCATGATGACGGCCATTGGCAATGCCGCAGCCGGGCTGGGCGTTGGTGCTGAGGGTATTGACAGGGCTGTCAGGGCACTGGGGCAGATGAGGGCTAAGGGCAAGGTTAGTGCCGAGGAAATTATGCAACTGACGGAGATCGGTATTCCGGCCTATGATATTTTGCAGAAGAAGTTCGGTCTTAGCGCAAAACAGATGGAGAACCTTGGTAAGGCTGGCATTACGGCCGATGCTGCGATCAAAGCCCTTGTGGAAGGCATGAATGAGCGGTTTAAGGACATGATGCGTAATCAGAGTGTGTCTCTCCTGGGGTTGTGGAGCACCATTAAGGATACCTTTAGCATGCAAATTCTTTACCGCTGGGGTGAGGGCCTGCGCCAGGCTATCCAGCCGAAGGTATTGCGTTTGGTAGAATGGTTTGAGCAGAACCAGGCTACCGTTGAACGCTGGGGAAATACCCTTGAACGGACCGCCAGGGAAGCCGGCGAGGCGCTTATACGAAACGTCGAAAGAGCGTTTGGGTATATTAGGAGGCGTTACCTGGATAATCCGGAGTTTCAGCGGTTGGATTTTTGGGGCAAGGTTAAGTTTGTTTGGGATGACATTATGGACAGTATCCAGAAGTGGCTGGATAGTGGGGGGCAGGAGCAGCTTAATTCTATCGGAACTTCGATTGGTGAGTTTATAGCTGCTGGGGTGGAAGCTGCGGCGCCAAGGTTTGGAACGGCAATGATAACCGTTGGGAAAACGATGGCTATAACTCTAATAAAATCTTTTGAAGAAACGTTACGAAAAAGCCCCATCGGAGCCTTTATAGCCGGAGGCCTTAGTGGAGCTGCTATGGGGTCTGTTATACCTGGAGTTGGCGCTGGGGTTGGCTTTGTGGCAGGAGGATTTTCTGCTCTTGGTTCGCATTTAATTACTTCTATCATAGAGCAAAAAACTATAGAAGGTAATACGCGAGCGCAACTAGAGGCTTTTCGCACCATAGAAAGCCATACTGGCTCCGGCCCTGTCTTTGGTGGTCAGAGCATAGGCGCCAGGGCATTTGGAGGTATCGTTAATTATCCCGTTATTGCTGGGGAAGCAGGACCAGAGGCGATTATTCCCCTTTCGGGCCAATATCGTAATCGCGGTATCAATCTATGGGAGCGCACAGGTAAATATCTGGGGATTCAATCATCTGGAAGCGCAAATATCACCAACAATGTTACGGTAATAGTTAATGGCTCAACAGGAGGGGATGCTTCTGCTGAGGAAATAGCGGATGCGGTTGCAGATGCGATAGCCCAAAAAATAGAGGCTTGTTTTTTTAATAGACCCTGATGAACAGATAAAGGAAAAAACCTCCTGAGCAAGAATATAATTAACAGGAGGTGGATATCATGATGTTAATCCTGCTAGTAATAATAGTACTTTTGCTATCTGGGATCTTAATGTCACATGAAAAGGAACGGTTTGAAAGGTTTTTTGAGAAGAATGCATTGCCGAATGGCGAGAAAGTAAATATCTATATATGGGCTGGCCGAGCGATAGTTTCGGCGTTTATTGTTATGTTTGCAACAATGCTTTTTGGTATGGAATTTCCTTCTTCATTAGGATGGTTTTTTGTGGTATTAATCGTTGTTTCTTGGCTTGGTCCGTATGTAGAATACGCTATAGCCTGGAACTTTTATAAGCCTACAGATAACAAGACAGATTCCATCCCAAGCGAAGACACCTCGTTAAAATCTCTGCTCAAAGAATGGTGGCAGGCCGGGAAAAAAGGATAGACGCAGGAGGCGACTAATAATGTCCGCCAAAAATATAGAAGAACGCTTATTAGCATTAGAAAAAGAAGTAGCCGAACTAAAAGAGCAGGTTTCGGTTCAGCCTGAAAAAGTGGTGGAGGAGCTTGCCAAAAGCCTAAGAAATGTTTTAGGAGGTCTGTTACCCAATGTTGATAAAACCTGACTTAGCCCAGGGACATTTACCCATGGCTTTGCAAGAAAGCCCTCAGGGTGGATTGGAAGAATTGTTTAGTATACCTATGGAAAAAGCTCCTTTACCAGGGGATATAGTATATATTCCCGACAAGAAGAACCCGAAAGAATTGCGTGCACATGTTGTGATCCGGCGCTATTTCTCACCATTCGGTTACGATATGTGGAATGTGCAAATATTGGCTAGACCATTAACAGAGGAGGAAAAACGGATGCATGACTGCGAATTTTTTGGTATAGAAAAATGGCCCGAGACTGAGGAGGAAGTTCGGGCCTTTGAAGCTAAATTTGTGGCTAAATCAGCAAGTAAGGGTTAACTTCAATTTCCTTAAACAACGGACATTCTTTAGAGCGGCCACACTCCAATCCATATTTGCATTTGAAGTTAGTTGGAAGGCGTACTGGCGAAGGGCGCCTACTGAAAAATGTTTCTACGCAGGTGACGCTAATGCTATGATTGTCGTCAACATAGGGACAATATCCAGTAACCTCAACGATAACGCGTCTCTCCAAAAACTGCACCCCCTTTCTGTCAGACAGTAGTCAACCAAATAGCTATTTCCACAGGAAGAAGATATTCCCTTTAAGGGGGATGTAATAAAGATGGACTTCTACCTCATAGCGCCCTCCGGGCGCTTTATTCATTTCCCCATAAATCCGGAGCGCATAACCGCCCAGACCGGGAATAAAATGCAGACTTTCGAGGTCATCGCCCTTGGCGACATCGCACTTCCCCGTGGCATAGTGCCTACCCGGTTTTCCTGGGAGGGGTTTTTCCCGGGGGAAGCCCGAAAAAACCTTCCTTTCATCAAGTCCTGGCGGCCGCCTAAAGATATCGTAGGGGATATATCAGCCATACGTGCCAGCGGGGAGAAAGTACGTCTACTGGTGACTGAAACGCCCATCAATCACGATGTGTACTTCGACGGCGAAGACAGCTTCCAGCACGAATGGCGGGGCGGTTACGGCGACTGCTGGTACTCAATCCGGCTGGTGCAGGCGCGGGATTTAATAGTAATGACCGACGCGGAAAGGCAGGCTAAATTGGGTAATGCGTCAGTCGGCCAGCAAACTGCTGCCAGGCCAGCGCCACCGCCGCCTAAAACTTATACAGTTAAGCCCGGAGATACCCTTTGGGCGATAGCTAAAAAGACGTTAGGCGACGGGTCAAGATGGAAGGAAATATATCAGGCAAACTTAAGTGTTATAGGCAAAGACCCGTCGTTAATCTTCCCTGGGCAGACCCTTAGAATCCCGGTATAAGAGGCGGGAAAAGCGATGATTGATGTAGCAAAAATCAGGTATGACCTTGCCGTTATCCTGCCTAACGGTGATAAAATACGGCTTTATGAGGCCTTACGTTCCCTCTCCTGGGAGGAGAACAGCGGGGAACTTGCCGTTAGGCTTGAAGCGGAGATACAAAACAAGCAAATGAGTGACGGCGAATGGTTACACCAAAAAATGCCGCTTGGCAGCCAGGTGGTTTTGCTTTCGGAATGGGGAGAAGGATGGCAGGAGGTTTTCCGGGGCACCATCTTTAACTGGCATTACCGGACAGACCCCCTGGGGCACTTCACCATAACCGCCTATGACCCTCTGATTTACCTAGCCAAGAGTAAAGATGATCGGTACTATTCTTCTGGGACCCTGGCCCGGGTAATAATCGAAGACATAGCCAAAGCCTGGCAAATACCGCTTGGAACAGTAGAAGGCCCGGACACAGCATTGGCTAAACAGGTATTCCGGGGCCGTACTCTGGCCGATATGATTTTCGATGTGCTGGACCAGGCAAAAAAGCGCGGGGCGGGTAAGTGGATAGTACGGAGCAAACAAGGAAAGATCGATATAATAAGACCGGGTCAGAACAGCCCGGTTTATCATTTTGGGGCAGATGATAACGTAGCGCAAGTTGAAGACCAGCAGGATATTGAGGATCTGGTCACCAGAGTAAAAATAGTGGGCGCCGAAGATAAAGAGGGCCGTGCCCCGGTCGTGGCAATGCTCGACGGCCGGACTGAATTCGGAGTGCTCCAGGACCTGGTCTACAAAGAGCAATATGACAACCTGGCAGCGGCGAAGGCGGCGGCCCAGGATATACTAGCCGAACGGGGACAGCCGAGAAAAAAACGGCGTATTTCGGCCCCTGATTTGCCTTTCCTGCGTCGTGGTGATAAGGTGCATATTACTGCCGGGACAATAAGCGGGTATTACCTGGTGGCTGGGATAGTACACAACGCAAATGATCGGACCATGGCCCTGGAGGTTGAGGACGTTGGCTAATACCGGCATAAATAAACTGGCACAGGTGATAGCATCAAGGATAGCCCAGCAGGCGCAAAGGCCAGATGTTTTGGAACTAGGAACAATCCAGGCCGATATGAGTTTATTGTTAGACAGGTTTCCTGTACCAATACCCGCGGGGGATTACTTAATTGCAGATTGGCTGATGCGGTTAGAAATCCCCCAGGCTTCCCGGGTGGTGAAAACGGCTTCTCCGGTAAACAGCGATGGGACTGATATTCCAGGTACGACCACTTATTCCAGCCTCCAGCGGCTGGACTTTCAGACCGGGGACCCTGGTCAGGTGCAGGATGTCCACCTTAATCTCAAAGCTAGTTTAAAGGCAGGTGACCGGGTGCTTGTGGCCTGGGTGAATGATGGTACCGACCCGGTAGTGCTGTGTAAGGTGGTGACGTGATGCCGAGCTTATATCCTACTTTCGAGGTGCCGCCTCTTGTAGAGCAGCAACAAACAGAGCCAGCGCCGAAATATGGTAAGAGCTGGTTCTTTGATTTTGAGAAAGGTGACTTTGTTGTAGACGGCGCCGGCCGGGTGGTGCAGACCGACGGCCATACTGCTTGGGCTCATTATTGCGTCAAGGCCGTCCTTACCGAGCGATTTGCCTATTTAGTGTACGGTCCCAGTTATGGCTGCGAGCTGGAGCAGGCCCGGAGGCAACCTTCCCGCAATGCGGTAGAAGCAGAATTGGAACGGGTAATTACCGAAGCCCTGCTCGCAGACCCCAGGACCGAGATGGTACGTGATTTTTCTTTCGACTGGTATGGGGATGAAGTAACAGTAGCCTTTACAGTGGTCCCGGTTATCGGTACTCCCGAAAGGCTGGAGGTGAAGATAAGTGGCTGACCTTCCAGAGTATTTAACAGACCAGACGTATGAAACCATTCTCCAGCGCATGCTTGATACTCTGCCTTCTGACCTGGATAAGTCGGAAGGCAGTTTTATTTGGGACGCCCTTTCCCCGGCGGCCATCGAGCTTGCCCTTGCCGCGATATGGGCGCAGCAGGTTCTGGAACGCGGGTTTGCCTCTACCACCTTTGGGCAGTACCTCGACCTGCGCTGCGAAGAGCACGGCATCACCCGCCGGCCGGCAACATATTCTACGGCCCCCGTGGTGTTAACCGGTGAGCCCGGCACAATCTTGCCAGCAGGCCATCCTGTAGGCACTCAATCAAGTGAAGCGGCGCCTGCGGTAGGATTCGTAACTGAAAGTGATATAGAAATTGGTCCGGATGGAACAGGCGCAGGAACGGCAAGAGCACAAGAACCGGGCTCACAAGGAAACGTGGCTGCACACACTATTACAATGCTGTATGAAACATATCCTGGCATCACTGGAATTGATAATCCGGAACCTGCCACAGGGGGCCTGGACGAAGAGGATGATGCTTCCCTTTTAGCCCGCTACCTCCAGCGGGTGCGGTCGCCCAGCGCAGGCGGGAATAAGGCAGACTATGTTAATTGGGCAATGGAGGTGCCGGGAGTTGGCGGAGTATCGGTTATCCCTGTCCGAGACGGTCCTGGCACGGTGAGCATAGCAATAATCAACACGAATAAGGAGCCCGCGGATCAGGCTCTAGTGGACGAGGTACAGAACTACATTGCCCCGCCCTGGGCGAATGAAGCCGAGGCAGAAAACATGTCCCTGGGCGGCTATGGGGTTAGCGTAGACACCACGCTGACTGATGATACTGGCGACAGCGTGAAGATGGTCTACGACGCTACCGGAGCCGGGACCATCACCCACTCTAGCCTGCAGGCTCTCCTCCAGCAGCCCGGCATCTGGCAGGCCCGGGTGCGGGTGAAGGTGGATGATAATACCGGGACGGCAGATTTGCTTCAGATAGGGATATGGAATGTGTCGGCGGCGGCCTGGGCGAAGACTAGGCCAAGCGGAACAGTAGATGCCGTGGTAACTCTTAAGGCCAGCGATCTGGCTACCAGCTTTGGGAATAAGACTGTAGAGTTCTACTGGAATGGCCAGGACCAAATAGAACTAAGAATAACACGGCTTACTACAGACACGACGACCACAGTTTGGGTGGACCGGGGAATTTACCGTAGCGCCTTTAGCAAGGATACCGGCGAAGGCAAGGCCCCGGTGGGCGCTCGGGTAACCGTGGAGCCGGCAACGGCGGTACTGATTAACGTTTCGGCCACCCTGACCATCGCTGCCGGATATAATGCCGATAGCGTTAAAAGTGCAGTCCGGGATAATATTGCGGCTTATATCAAATCCCTGGCCTTCACCAGCGACAATGATGTTCGCTACGTTCGCATAGGCCAGGCTATCCTTGATACCCCAGGGGTAACAGACTATCAGAACCTGTTGGTCAACGGAGGCACGGCCAATGTAACAGTGGGTGACCAAGAAGTAGCTGTGGTGGGGAGTGTTAACCTGACATGAGCGACTACCCGATAACCAGCACCCGGGGGCAGGAGATGCTTACCTACCTGCCCCGCTACTATGAAACCAGCCGGATCATGCGGGCCATCCTCCAGGCGGAAGGAGCTGAATTTGACAAGCTCCGCCAGGCCCTGGATGAGGTGCTGGACCAGTTTTATGTTCGCACGGCCACTTGGGGCCTAGACCGCTGGGAGGAAGAGGTCGGCCTGCCGGTCACACCCGACCAGCCGGAAGTCGAACGGCAAGATAAGATTATTTCACGGCTGCGAGGGTACGGGACGGCCACGATTTCGGTCGTCAAGCAGGTGGCCGAGGCCTATGACAAGGGTGCCATCGACATCGTAGAAGACCACGCGGCCTACACTATCACGGTGCATTTCGTGGACACTACCGGCGTGCCGCCTAACCTGGATGATCTCAAAGCGGCGGTCCGGACGGTTGTACCGGCGCACCTGGATATCTTATACGAGTTTAATTATTTCCTCTGGGATGAATGGGACAAAAAACAAGAGACCTGGGATCAATTTGATTCTCTGGCCCTAACGTGGGATCAATTGGAGGTGAGGGATTAGGATGCCGGAACTTACGCCTAAACTGGGGATTAAAAAGCCCCTAGGTAATGAGACGGTTTCCAGGGCGGCCTTCAACGAGAACTGGGACATAATTGATCAGAAGGCCGTCGGCGACATGGGCGGCGTGCCGACCATTCAGGCTGGCCTGGACGCCGAAAAACCCGCCCCAGGCACTGCCGGCCGTCTCTACGTGGCCACGGATACGCAGATGATCTATCGCGATACTGGCACGGCCTGGCAGAAGGTAGGCGTGGTGAAGTGGGGCGACATTGACGGCAAGCCGGCCAGCTTTACGCCGAGCGCCCATAAAACTACCCACGCCACGGGTGGCGCGGACGCCCTGGCCCCAGCCGATATAGGAGCTGCTGCCCAAACTGATTTTGCTGCGCATTTGGCCGATGATGCGGCGCACAATATCCCCAGCCATTTTGACCCCACCACCGGCCACAAGCACACTGGGGCGGCGGGGGATGGGCCGCAGATTGACCCGAGCGCGTTCGCCACAGCAAACTGGCCTGCGTTTCGGGCGTACCAGTCAACGGCGCAATCTCTTGCCGCGGCAACATGGACGAAAATTGCATTCCAGACGGAGAATTACGACCAAGGCAACGTTTACGACAACGCTGAATATCAGTTCATTGCCCCAACTGGAGGTATTTATATCGTATCTGCCCGCGTGCATTTTGCTGGTGGGTTAGATGGCGAAAATCATGCAGCAGCAGTATACGTGAATGGTGCGGCGCATTCGCGCTTGAAACAAGGTCCGATTGGAGCAGTAGACGAGGATTCTGTAGGGGGCACTGTACTGCTCAAGCTTGCCGCTGGCGATTATGTAGAAATCTATGGATATAGCTCGAATGCACGAGATACACAGGTTGCCTCCACATACACATATTTCGCCGCAGTCCGTGTGGCATAAGGAGGGATTATATCGTGCTGATGAAGTTGATATATGACAGGCCACACAAGTTATCGAAGCTCCATGCCGAGCTTCTCCAACTGTCGTTTTTACAGCCGATTGTGCGTGCAGATGAAGAACGTGAAGCCATCTTGCTACTACAGGGCAATGGCCAGACCGTTTACCTCGACGTGCCCGACGACCTAACACCTGAGCAAATCGCCGAAATAGAGCGAGTTATTAACAACCACTACCCTGACTTGACCGCAACCGCTTCCCCGAATCCTGCCACAGTTAATGAGACGGTAGTAGTTACGGCCACTTTGCCAGACGGCGCACCCGATACGGAGGTAATTTTCCAAGTTGAAGGCGGCACGGCATATACAGAACCCATCACCAACGGGCAGGCCAGCCATGCCTATGCTTTCGCCCAGGCGGGGACATACAGAATCATTGTTTCTAGTGTCAATTGCGGAACTGCCACGGTGGAGGTAATGGTGCAATGAAGATTAAGGTTGAACGTGAAGAAAAACGTAAACATGGGAACAAAGAGGTTAAGGTAACAGTAGTTGAACGTGAGTTAACAAAGGAAGAGCAGATTGAGGCTCGCTTTGCTTCTTTGGAAGCGAGGGTAGCGGCTTTGGAAAAGGCTGTTATGAAGCCGAAGGTATAAGACATTTGGACTTAAATGTGTATGTCTGACAATTTAGGCCCCCGGTATGGGGGCCTAAGTTTTGGCCGCCGTGGGGCGGCTTATATTTTGGGAGGGGAGAACATGGGTTTCCAATTCGTGCCCGGCGCAATCCAATCACCCCCGGATCCCCGGGACTATATCTATTCGCAGATGGTTGCGGCGCCGGAATTGCCGGCATCATTCTTCTGGCCCCGGCTGCCGGTCCGGGACCAGGGTAAATGGGGCACTTGCGTGGGCCAGGCAGCTGCTGGCGTTAAGGACCGGCAGGAGTCGGTCAACTATCCGTCCAGGGGCTACAGGTTTAGCCCTCTCTTTATTTACGCCCTGTGCAAGCAGCAGGACGGGATACCTAACCAGGAGGGTACTTACCCACGGGTGGCTATGGCGGTACTAAAAAATACCGGCGCCTGCAAGGAGCAAACCCTACCATACAGCCTTATGGCGAACCCCTTGCCGCCGGTGCCAGAGGCCGCCGTCACCGAGGCCAAGCAGTTCCAGATAGGGGTATATGCCCGGATCCAGACCCTAGAGGAGATAAAAACGGCCATCATGCGCGACGGCCCCGTTCTGGCTGCCGTCTTTGTTTGCGACAACTTTATCGAGTGCGAGCCGGGCGGGTTTATCGACCTCCCGGAAGGCCGCTGGCGCGGCGGTCACGCCATCCTCCTGGATGGGTGGGATGACAACCTCGCCCATACCTATAAGAACGGCGTTACCCGGAAAGGCTTCCTCCGTTTAGCTAATTCCTGGGGCCCGGGTTGGGGAGATAACGGCTACGGTTGGCTGCCTTACGACTTTTTGACCTATCGTAGTGATATAGGTATGCCGTATTTTATGGAGGCCTGGTCCTCGGTAGACGTAATTATCCCGCCCAAACCGGCCAGCGAGGTTGTGCTCTGGATAGACAGCACCCGTGCCCTGGTGGACGGGGAGGAAGTTATCCTGGATCAGCCGCCGGTAATTGATGCCGGTTCAAAGCGGACCCTGGTACCGTTGCGATTTTTAGCCGAGGTACTTGGCTGGAAAGTAATGTGGAATGAAGGAGAGCGAAAGATAACACTGACCAGATAGAGAGGGGGTACCCCGGTTGAATACCGAAGAAAGGGTGGTGGCATTAGAAGTGGCTGTGGCAAGGCTGGAAGAAAGGGTGGAAAACGTGGAGGCTTATCAGGCCAGGCAGAACGGCAGTATACAAAACATAGAGGCGAAATTTGATAAGCTCTATTTCTGGCTGATAGGCATCTGCGGCGGCCTGGCGCTAGATTTATTTTTGCGCCTTATTGGGAGGTGATCGGCCGTGACCGTTGCCAACGTTCCTGAAGCGGTAATGATGGCCCGGCGTAGCCCGGAGGATATCCGTTACATCGTTATCCACCATTCCGGGACGCCTAATGGCAACGTGGCCATTTTCCGTGATTATCATATCCACAACAAGGGGTGGGCCGACATCGGCTACCACTACGTCATTTGTAATGGTAACGGCGGCCCGGACGGCGAGATCCAGGAAGGCCGTAATATCTTCTTTACCGGCGCCCATGCGTCTGGCCGGAATAATGACAGCGTAGGGATCTGCCTGGTAGGGGACTTTATCCAGGGTAAGCCTACCAGCGCCCAGATGCTGGCCCTATATGGGCTTATTAAAGATTTGATGCGGCGGTATCCGATTACGCCGGATAGGATACTAGCCCACAAAGAAGTGGACCAGACCGACTGCCCCGGCAGCCTGGATGTGGGGGCTATCCGGGCAGCGTTGAGCAGGCCGCCAGCGCCAGAACCGCCAACGCCGGAACCCTGGAAAGAACTCATTATGGAGTGGGCGCGGGACAAGCTGAAAATATCAAGCGACCACCAGGCCGATGATCCGGCGCCGAAGTGGTTTGTCCTGTCGATTGCCCAACGAACTGCCAATTTGGCCGTAACGCAAATGAAAGAAGAACTTATCAGATTACTCAATCAAGGAGGCGCATAATAATGGACTTTTACAAACTGCTTGTCGTGGCCGCTGTATTGGAAGCTCTCTGGGAGACCTGCAAGATGTTCTGGCAGCAGGGGAAAATATCCGCCGACCGCATTGGTGCCGTAATTCTCGGCGTTTTTTTATGCGTAGCGGCGGGAGTGGACTTTTTTGGCATGGTCGGCGTACCCCTGGCCGTCCCTTATGCCGGCATGGTACTGTCCGGGCTGTTAGTCAGCCGGGGAGCTAACTTCCTGCATGACTTCCTTGGCGCCATTGAAGGACTGAGGAAGAATGCTGGTTAGGATGATCGCCGGCAAGGATTTATACTACCCCGGCGAACTCGTCTCCCTGGACGACGCCTCCGCCCAGCACTATATCTCCGCCGGCGTGGCCGAGCCGGCATTGTGCCCGGAGTGCGGGGCGCAGTTGGAGGATGCCGGGTGCCGGGTGTATTGCCCGGACTGCGGGTATAAGCATAATAAGGAGTAATGAGAGAAGCCCCTGGCCTGCGGGTTGACCGCGGGTCGGGGGCTTTTTTGTTGTTGAGTTACAAACCGGGTAAGTTTAAACCTGTATATTTTTCAACGAAAGATTTTGCTAGTTCGATAAGAAAAGGTTTTGTTAAGTTATAAAGAGATCTAACATAAGGTGCCAGGTTTTTTTGGGTTTCAGAAATACGATTAATTATGTCAAGGGTATCATTTACTTTCTTTAATTTGCTTTGTTTTTCTTCGGGATGGGCGTTTTTAAATTCATGAAGGGCCTCCGCCAACCCTTCAATTTGGTTTTTTATTTCTGGATACTTTAGGCCTTCTTTAATATGCTCAGCTAATTCCGGTGAAATAGTTTTTATATATTCAAGGTGTTGATTCACTACTGAATCCTTAATAATTGTACCGCTGTTGGTGTTTAAAGTTATGGATATATTATTTCCTACTATTACTGTTCCTTTAAACCCAGGGAATAAATTTTCCAGTAAATTAAGGGTTTCAGTACTAATTAACTCAGGTGAGCTTAATGGTAAGGGATTAGTATTATGAAAACCTTCAAGTTTTGTTATCTCTCTGCGGTCAACCGTTTTTTTTTAATAACCCGGGCCTTATATTCTGGGCTTATTTGAAAAGCAGGGAATATATTGTCGGAAGATATTTCTTCTATTTCTTCACCACATGAGGTACAATAAATAGACTTCCCAATAATTTTTTTGGGATCATCTACTATTTCAAGGGTACGAACGCAATCATAATTGGGACACCGAATTTCCCACAATAACCGTAGTTTACCATCGTTAACTAAATAAAGGAGACGATTAAATACATCTGTCAGGGGGAGTCCAGTTGCTTTGGCGACAGCAGTAGGATAAAAGCTTACAATGGGTAATGATGAAATACTTCTAACCCATTCATCTACATCCCACACTGTTGCCACCAAAGCCACCCCCTCTTAACCTAAAATAGTTTATGCTTCAATTATAATCCTTTCTCTAACATGTTCAATAGCATTTTCTGTCGCAGGTGTGATAAAATAAATGCTATTAGTATGGAAACCTACACGAATGGTAAATGATTGCATTAGACCATTTTCCGGAAATGAGAATCGTATAAAACCCCCCTGGTGTTGTAAATGGGGTTTAAGATAGTCATATAAGGGAAGTCCTCTAAGGTCTCTGTCGGATACACCTAACCCGACTTTTTCTAATCCATTAAGGATTAAAGCAGTAAATGGAATAGCGGGAAACTCATCTCCTAGTAACGCCTTAGAGGCTTCCAGACTTTCTTGGAGTTTATCAATATCTTCATCTTCAAAATAATTATCAAGTGCAGTTAAAATGTCGACCACAGCATTGGCTTGGTCCGTTGTAAAGTCTTGTAGTAATAATTCTGGTTTACCAACAGCATCTATCAATTCGCCACCAATAGCATCAGCAATTTCCTCAATATTGCCGCCGAATGGAGCTAATATATTAGTTGGCTCCAAAGAAATTTCTTGGTTAATTAAACGGGCGAAACTAGAAGCAAATTTACCAGCTGCCTTTCCATCCGCTCTTACTTCAATACAGCCTTTTTCTTCATTAATATAAATAGTTTTCACGGCACTTTTGGGACGAAGATCAAGCTTCGCACCATAAAATAGCCTAGAAACTCCTGATTTATATATAAACCGTAAATAATATTCGTTTTCGTTAGCACCAATAGCTCCACTTATTAGCACGGGAGTACCACTTAATTCTTCCGGGGGAGGTATATTTATGGTTTCAAAGGGGTTAAAACCACAATTTTTAATGATCTTCTCTTTAGCCCCTTTTAAGGAACCTCCTGGTGAAAGCTTAAACCAGGTTATTGAAGTTTTTCCACATAAAATTCTATTTTTGTAAGGTTCAAGTATGCGATTTTGTTTTTCGCGATTATCGCATATAGCTAACCATATCTTTTCCGCTAAATCGGTAGATGAACCATCACGGGATAAATCAAGATTAGTACAAATTTCTTGCAAATTATCTTTGGGAAGTTGAATGATATCATTTAAAAGGGCAACATTTTGAATCGTAAGCAAAAGTACCACCTCACTTGAATGCAATATTATTCCTTCGACGAATAATAAAAAATTCCTGCTCGATAAGGAAAGGATTGCTATAAAAGGGAAAAAGATCTCTTCCCTCCACCGCTGCTAAACCATACCCCATGCCGGGACTACCCGGCACCCTACATTGCAGCAGGATTAACCCCCCGCCTTGTAGAATTATACCGCAAAGGTCGATCCGGGAGCCCTCCTCCCGGCATGTCTACATGTTATCCACTTATCCACTTATCCCCGGCCAGGGCGGGCCGGGGGTTTTGTTTGCTATAAACCAGGTGTGTTTCCGGTGGCTCGCAGGTTCAATCCCTGCCGGACCCACCAGTTAGAAAATAAGGTGGCCTTTGCAAGAATGCAGGGGCCACTTTTTTTAACAAAAATTACCTCAATGCCAATTTCAGCCGGTACACCAGGCCTTGCAATGACTTTATTTTTAGACAGCCTGGCAGTAGCTTAACTGTATACAAAACATGGGCGGCACATATAATAGCAGCACAAGGAGGTTCAGCGCCCATGAATATCACGTTAATTACCGCCAGGCCAATTGACTTCTTGCAGGCCGAGTTTAACCATAGATTTGGCTATAGCGTGGGCCTCCACCTGTGGCAGGCGGGGGGCTTTAATTTCTGTCGTTGTTTTTTAGAAACGGGACCGCGCCGGCCTTCAAAAAGGGAAGTGAAACGCTTTCAAGAGCAGGTGGCCGAGATTGTGGCCGCCTTTATTGTCGAACGGTGGGAAGCGGCTTTACTGGAAGGTATGCTTTTAAGCCAGTACGAAGGCTTGGATGCCGGGGCCATTGAAGAAATCTGCCGGCGGGCACGGGCCATCCTGGATCAGGGTGAAAATAGTTACCTCCAGCTCCAGCAGCGGGGGGAGCCCATTGCTGCCCGTATACTGGAGTATTTCCAGGAAAACACCTGGTTAAATATCGACGGATTTGTACGCTTTCGCCTGCCGGATTATTTAATGGAACTGGACCAGGCCCTGGAAGAGGCTGTTGATGAATACCTGATGGAAAAGGAGTATGACGAATTCATCCGCCTTTTACGCTACTTTGTGGAAGCCCAGGAACCCCGGGTGGAAAAAGTCCACGTAGTTTTAAGTCCAGGGGGCGGCTTCCAGCTCTATGACGGCGAAAACCGGAACCTCAGTGGCGACTACCTGGAAGGCTTTGTCGTCGATATGGCTGATAGTGATCTCAACTATGAGGATTTATTAATCAGCGCCCTGATAACCATTGCTCCTCGCCAGGTAGTACTGCACGCTGCCGATAAAGGACGTCACCATAACACCATCAGCACCATCAAGAGCGTTTTTGGTGAGCGGCTTATCCATTGCAGCGGCTGCAGCCGCTGCTTGCAGCCTTTGCAAAAGCGCTAACGGTCGTACCGGTCCCTTAACCCATTAATTGCAGTTTTTGTCCTGGCCGGGCCAGTTGTCTTTTGGCCGGGCTTTTGTTATTATTGCACTCGGTGGGGTGAAATAAGTTTGCTTACCAGGTGGTTCTTGATCCCTCTCATCGGCGCTCTTATTGGCTGGTTGACCAACGTTGTGGCTATCAGGATGCTATTCCGCCCCCGTCGCCCGTTAAAAATATTTTGCTGGACCCTGCAGGGGCTTATTCCCAAAAGACAGGCCGAAATAGCGGCCAATATCGCCGGCGTCGTTGATAAAAATTTACTTCCCTTCAATGAAGTACTGGCCCACCTTAATACTCCCGCCGTTGTCGGCAGGATCACGGCCATAGTGGCGGAAGTGGCCCGGCGGCGCCTGGTAGAGCGCCTGCCTTCCTTTATCCCCCAGGGTTTAAAAGAAACAGCCGGCAGGTCGGTAGAAGAAACCCTCCGCCGGGACATGCCATCGGCCCTGCAGGAATTGATAGAGGAACTAGGCCGCAGTCCGGGGTCCTTTTCCATAGGTGAACTTGTAGCGGCAAAGTTTAATAAATTAAATTTAAACCAGGTCGAGGAGGTAGTCGTCGAAGTAGCCGGCCGGGAACTGCGCTACATAGAATGGCTGGGCGGCTTGCTGGGGTTCCTCATTGGCCTGGTCCAGGCAGCCCTGGCAGGATTGAGGTAATGCTGGGGTATATCACCCAAATCTTGACACGTGTTAATTTATATAGCTATAATGTACCTAACGGCGAAGAAGGAGAAGAGGCCCCTGAACTGCCCTCCAGAGAGGGATGCCCTGGCTGGAAGCATCCCGGGCGATGGCAGGGAGCCGGACCACTCCGGAGCTGCCGGGCTGAAAAGTGAGTAAGCTCGGCCGGCTGGCTACCGTTATAAGCCCTGGAGGGGGGAGCATATCCCCTGAAGAAGGGTGGAACCACGGGAAGAACTCTCGTCCCTTTTGAGGGACGAGGGTTTTTATTTTTTGTGGGAAGGGGATTTCCCGGCCTGCCGGTAGCGCCCGGCCAGGTAAGGGTTGTGGTATGGAGCGAGAATTTAAGAAATGCTCGTAGGAGGGAACTATTATGCAGGTAACTTTACCGGACGGCAGCGTAAGGGAATATGCAGCAGGCACTACGGCCCTGGAGGTGGCCAGGGACATTTCGCCGAAACTCGCCCGGGAGGCCCTGGCGGCGCGGGTAAATGGCGAGGTTTGGGACCTTACCCGTCCTTTGCCGGAGCAGTGCCAGCTCGAGCTCTTGACCTTTGCCGATGAGGGAGGGCGCCTGGCCTACCGCCATACAGCAGCCCACGTCCTGGCCCAGGCCGTCAAGCACCTGTTCCCCGGGACCAGGCTAGGTATCGGCCCGGCTATAACCGATGGTTTTTACTACGACTTCGACAGCGAACATAAATTTACCCCCGAAGACTTAAACGCCATTGAGGCGGAAATGCAAAGGATCATTAAAGCTGACCTGCCCCTGGAACGGCAGGAAATAAGCCGGGACGAGGCCCTGGAAATTTTCCGCCAGCTCAATGAACCCTATAAGATCGAGCTCATCAACGACCTGCCGGAAGGGGTGCCCATTAGCACCTACCGCCAGGGCGACTTCCTGGACCTCTGCGCTGGGCCCCACCTGCCCAGCACCGGCTACCTCAAGGCAATAAAGCTCACCAGCCTGGCCGGGGCCTACTGGCGCGGCAGCGAGGCCAACCCCATGCTGCAGCGGATTTACGGTACCGCCTTCCCCAAAGCTAAAGACCTGGAAGACTACCTCCACCGGCTGGAAGAGGCGAAAAAACGGGATCACCGGCGGCTGGGGGCGCAGATGGGCCTTTTCAGCCTCCAGGAAGAAGGGCCGGGTTTCCCCTTTTTCCATCCCAAAGGAATGATCATTCGCAACGAGCTGGAGCAGTTCTGGCGGGAAGAGCACCGCAAGGCCGGTTACCTGGAGATCCGCACGCCGGTGATATTGAGCCGCTCCCTGTGGGAGCAGTCGGGCCACTGGGACCACTACAGGGAAAACATGTACTTTACCAGAATTGATGAGGCCGACTATGCCATCAAACCCATGAACTGCCCCGGGGCCATCCTGGTCTATAAATCGGAGCAGCACAGCTACCGCGACCTGCCTTTACGCCTGGCCGAACTGGGCCTGGTGCACCGCCACGAGAAATCCGGCGTCCTCCACGGCCTGATGCGGGTGCGGGCCTTCACTCAGGATGATGCCCACATCTTTATGCTGCCGTCCCAGATAACAGCAGAGATCCAAGGCGTTATCGACCTGGTAGATCGTTTCTACAGCCTGTTTGGCTTTAAATACCACGTCGAGCTCTCCACCCGGCCGGATAACGCCATGGGTTCCGATGAGATCTGGGAAACGGCCACAGGCGCCTTACGCCAGGCCCTGGAGGCCAAGGGGATGCCCTATGTGGTTAATGAAGGTGACGGCGCCTTCTACGGCCCCAAGATCGATTTCCACCTGGAGGATTCCCTGGGCCGGACCTGGCAGTGCGGCACCATCCAGCTGGATTTCCTGATGCCGGAAAAGTTTGACCTCCACTACATCGGGGAGGACGGCCAGAAACACCGGCCGGTGATGATTCACCGGGTGGTCTTTGGCAGCATTGAGCGGTTCATTGGCATCTTGATCGAGCATTACGGCGGCGCCTTCCCTGTCTGGCTGGCCCCGGTGCAGGTGCGGGTGCTGCCCATTACCGACCGCCACAAGGACTATGCCTTCAAGGTCAGGGAAGAACTGGTGCGGGCCGGCATCCGGGCCGAAGTCAACGACCGCAATGATAAAATCGGCTACAAGATCCGCGCCGCCCAGCTGGAGCAAATACCATACATGCTGGTGGTGGGGGATAAGGAAGCAGCCGAAGGTACCGTAGCCGTCCGGGAACGCCGCGCCGGGGATACGGGCAGTGTGCCACTTCAGGCCTTTATCGACAAAGTAACCGGAGAGATTAGCCGGCGGGAATAAGCCCATGGATAATAGTGAGCCCGCCTGGCAGGGGAAGTTGCCAGGCGGGCTTTTGTTTTAGCTAGAAGCCTGTGTGAATAGACTGTATAAACTCGGAAGTGGTAAAAGATGTTAGAGGATTCCTATGCTCGTTGTCGAAATAGTAGTCACCTCTGATTTGTCAACACCTCAGGCTAACGGATACTGAAACTGTAACGTTTCATATGTGATTACCCCCCCCCCAACCTGATTGCACAATTCTTAACGCAGATTCTATAACCGGATTAAGAGGCTAGATAGTTAACTCTGAAACGGTCGACCGGGAGAACTTAAGCCAGGATGCAAAACCAGCGTCGGCGTGTGAAAAGTAGATTCCAGGAGGGAATTGCTCGGAAGATGTCAAATTGAGCCATATTAAGCAGAATTAAGGCGTGAGGTTTGAACGAGTACAGGTATACCCGTATCGGAGACATTGCATCTAAGACTTTGATAAGGGCAAAACCATGGCGCGGCTTTCCTAGGAAGGTATGGTTTGGAGGGACTGTTATGGGCGAACTCATCGAGAAGCAGATCGAGCGCTATGAAACTTTGCTGAGGGAGATGTGGACTGCGTCAGCGAAGTACCTTGGAACGTTTTCTGCGAACCTTTTGGTGGAAAGGGTTGTGTGGGAGGTTTCGCAGGAGTATAGAGAAATGGAGTTGTTGCAATACAACGAGGAGGGAATTTCTTGCGCAGGGATATCTGCTAGTTTGAGGAAAAACCCAGACCTGCCGGCCAATGATATGTTTGCGAAGTTTATCCTCAGGTATTTAGAAATTTTGGCCAGGCTCCTTGGTCATGAAAAAACGGAGAAAATAGCGAAGAAGCTGGACGAAGAATTCGGTAGGATTCCTTTTGACTGCAAGGGGGAATGAGAGATGGATAAATTGAAAACGGGCATAAAGAATCTTGATTATATTCTTGGCGGCGGCATACCCGTATATTCACTGAACATCGTTTCTGGCTCTCCGGGTAGCGGAAAAACGATTTTTGTTCAAAACATTATATTTAACAGCGCGAGGAACGGCCTCAAAAGTCTATACCTGACCACTATATCGGAGTCACAGTTCAAGATGGTAAGGCACCTGCAGGAGTTTGAGTTTTTCTCGGACGATTTCTTGGGTGACAAGGTTATTTACGGGGATCTGGGAGCTGTTCTGCGCGAACAGGGCACGGACAAGGTTCTGGGATACCTGACTGAAATGATTAAAAGACATCTACCAAACATAGTTGTAATCGATAGCTTCAAGGCCATAAGAGACATCTTCCCGGACGAAAAGGCTTTTAAGGCTTTTGTTTTTGACCTGGCTGCCGCTCTATCGATATGGGAGGTCACTGTATTTCTCATCGGCGAGTACGAAGAAAAAGAACTAACGATATTAAGTGAATTTGCCGTTGCCGATGGGATTTTTCACCTTTACGGGCAGGAAGAAAAGCGATTTCAAAAAAGGTATTTGCGTATTCTGAAGATGAGGGGGACCAATTTTGAGCAGGGGGAACACCTGTTTAAAATTAGCCATGCTGGAATAGAAGTGTACCCGAGAATGAAGCCGGAGGATAATGAACTCCAGTATGAGGTCCGATTGAAAAAAAAAGGATTTGGGATCGCAGGCTTGGACGAAATGTTATGTGGTGGGTTAACCGAAGGGACTATCACGCTCATTTCCGGTAGTACAGGTACGGGCAAAACCGCATTTGCCCTTAAGTTCTTACTGGAGGGGGCGGAAAAAGGCGAAAAAGGACTGTTCCTTTCTTTTGAAGAGCCTGTGGCTCAACTTCAGAATACTGCCCGTCACCTGGGATGGGAGATAGATAGATATCTGGCAGATGGTCGACTCGATATCAAGTTTATTTCTCCCATAGAATTGGACGTAGATAAGCACGCTTTTGAAATACTGGACATAGTCAGGGAAAAGAAGGTGGAGAGGTTTGTCATCGACAGCATCTCTTCTTTTGAAAGGAGCGTTTATGATCTACAAAAGTATAGAGATTATCTCTGGGCGATGGGACAGCAGCTCAAAGGGCAACACATCACCACCATCTTCACGGTACTTAACGAAGAACTTTTTTCACCAATGGTAGTAACGAAAGCGCAGATTTCCTTAATGGCCGATAATGTAATCATTCTGCGGTACGTGGAAGCCGATTCAAGCATCAGGAAGGTTGTTGGCATCCTTAAAGCCCGCGGAAGCGACCACGACAAGGCCTTGAGGGAGTATGAGATTACCAAGAACGGAATAAATATTCTCGGCAAATTAGATAAAGCAGATATGTTGAGATGAGGTGCCGGCAGATGCCAACAAACCTTCTTCTTAGCATTTCAGTAAAATACTGGCAAGATTTTCAGGATACGCTGGCTAAGGTAATGGATGCCAATATTTACATCTTTGATGTAAATGGGGGCTCTTTTTCCCGATTCAGCCGGCCCGTTGAATTATGCCAGGAGGTAAACAAAGGCGGAAAGATCTGCAACGAAAAGTGCATACGTTTTTACAAGTCTGCTCTCCGTTCGTTAGAAGATAAAGGCATACTTACCTGTCCTTACGGGATAAGACTTTATGCATACCGCCTGGGCACCTACGCCCAAAATATAGGGTTCCTTGTCATTACTTCTACCAGGATCAGAACCCAGGTGAGTGGCGAGGAAGAGAATACTTTTGTGACCAAAGCGCACAGTATTTACCAGACAATCAATGAGGTTCTTAAGGCCATCCTGGAGCAGGTTTTTTCAAAAGTTGAGCCGTCATCTCTGAGTATTGAGGAATTAATGACCCTACCAGGTCTCACCGGTTTAGAGGTTGCTCCCGGGAATGAAATCATGGTTTATCCCCTCTGGACTGCTTTGGGTGCTGTCGGGCTATTAGGTATAGTGTTCCCTGTTTCCATGGATGACAACGGTAGCAGAAACCTGCAGATATATGCGAACTTCGCCGCGGTAGCCCTGGCTAACGCAAAGCTTATACGCCGCCTGGAAAGAGAAGCTGAAACCGACTTCTTGACCGGTTTCTTTAATAAGCGTGCCCTGCGGAACATACTGGTTACTGAACTTGAGAGGACAATTAGGTACAGTATCCCTTTGTCGGTTATCTTCCTGGATATCGACGACTTCAAGACTTACAATGATACCTTTGGTCATATGGCCGGCGATGTGGTGCTGCAGAAGACGGCAGAGATAATAAAAAACTCCATCAGGACTGTGGATATTGCGGGCCGTTACGGGGGCGAGGAATTTGTAATCATTCTTCCAGGAACAAAAAAGGAAGGTGCTGTAGCAGTGGCGGAAAGAATACGGAAATCTATAGAGATTTACCCTTTCCCGCACCGCCATGTCACCGTGAGCCTTGGCGTAGCCTCGGCCAAAAGAAATGATTCCATTGACTCGCTGCTTGCAAGGGCGGATCAGGCCTGTTATCAGGCGAAGAGACAAGGGAAAAACCGCTTCTGCTTGGACCCATCGTAACAATATTCCCTTCTTTTCGGGACGGCCATTTTAGCGATTTTTAAGCTCTTTGCCCGTTGGTGGATGGTTGTGGGAACAACTTCTTGTGCATCGCCTCCTTCAGTATGGGCGGGTCACGATAACCGTTAATCCGGTGGAAACCTTTTTCGGCCTCGAGATAAGAAGCTGCCATCCAGCGAAGTATCTGCTCGCCGCTTTGCCACCTCTTAACGTTGCGGCAGTAAGTGCGAACGCGGCTAACCCTTTGCTGCTCCACTCTGGCGTTTAGGGCATTCTTGTGGTATGATAGCATGGCGGTACCTCCTTTTGATGTTTTTCCCACCCCTTTTATACCACACAGGGACAGGTGGCCACCACCTTTAAATTCTACGAAATTGGGGACAACGCCTGCGTCAATGACTCGGTCACGAAGGCTGGATATTATGAGAGAGGTGTTGATATTGGACGGCAAACCTAAAGGCGCAGAGTTCGGTGAAGACGAAGTGCGCTTCTTGAGCGTCCTTCGTACAAGCCTAGCCCTTGCCATGGACCGGGGCCTGGAAGAAAACGCGGCGATGCTCAAGAAGCTTATTGAGGTCGGGCAGCTGATATCTTCCAGTTTAGAAATGGACGTGATCATTGAATATACGTTGCAAAGCCTGAAGGAAGTCATAGGTGCGAAGTGGTGTGTGCTGGGGCTGCGTGACAAAGAAACAGGAGAAATGGTGCTGAAGGGGAGCCCGGGAGCCAGCAAGGAATTGCAAGTAGAGGCTGAGCGAGTGCCGGCAGAAGGTACGATCTTGGGTGAGGTGCTGAAAACGGCGCAGCCGCTGACCGTGGAAGATCTGGAAAAGTACGATAGTTCTTTGCGCCTGTCATATTGGAGCAAGGATATACGTTCGGTTGCCGTGGTTCCCGTCCAGTCCAGGGGAAAGATACTGGGTGCGCTGATAGTATGCACGCCTTTCCCTCGGTACTGGGAAGAAAATGAGGTTGGTTACCTGTCGATCATAGCCAGTCAGGTGGGCCTGGCGATAGAGAACGCACAGCTTTACGAATCATTACGGGAATATTACATGAGCGTTGTAAAGGCGCTGGCCGCAGCGTTAGAAGCAAAAGATAAGTATACGCAGGGCCATTCGTTCCGGGTGGCGCGGTGGGCGAAGGCTGTAGCCGGAGAAATGGGGCTTTCTGACAAAGAACAGGAAATGGTTTATATAGGAGGGCTTTTACATGATATAGGAAAGGTTGGGGTAAGGGAGTATATATTGCTCAAGACAAGCAGGCTTACACCGGCAGAAGAAAAAGAAATCCAGTCTCATCCGAGCGTGGGGGCAAAGATCCTGGAACCGGCAAATCTCCCCAAAGAAGTTGTTGAAGCGGTTCTTTACCACCACGAAGACTATGGTGGCGGTGGTTATCCGGAGGGCATCGCTGGTGAAAAGATACCCCTTTTGGCCCGGATCATCAGGGTGGTGGACTCTTATGACGCCATGAACTCGGATAGGCCTTATCGCAAAGCGTTTTCCCAAAAGTGGGTAATAGAGGAACTAAGGCGTTGTTCCGGGAAGCAGTTTGACCCGGCAGTGGTAGAAGCAATGAAAAAGGTTTTAGAGCGAGATAAATCGGCCTGTATAGACTTTGGAGGTGAGTGGCGTCCGGATTCTGAATTAGGGGGACTTGAATAAGCAATGCATGCCTTTTTAACGATCGTGGATGCCCCGCACCTAAAGACCCGCAAAGACGGCCGATTATGTTTTTACACGCACGTACTTTTAATTGAAAGGAGTATGTTAAAGTGGATAAGAGTCAGTTAGAAATGCTTGCTGAGCAACTGGGGGCCAGTGAGCAGGAAGGAAAACTCTGGCGCAAACTCTTGTTAGCAGCTGTTTCGGGCGCTACCGGAAATAATCTGCGCGAAACGTTGCGGGAACCCCTGCTGGGACTGCTTCAAGAACTAGGAGAAACGGCGCTGGGGGAAAAACTGAAGCTTGTTATTGAGCGTGTACCAACTTTTCCAACAGATGAACTTTTGCCGCTGGTTCTGGAACTCTGTGGCGAGCTAAGCCACGACAGGGAACAGGTCGTTCGCAGGCTTGAGGATATGCTTTCAGAGTTGGCAACGCCGATTATCCGCATTTGGAGTGAGGTACTGCTAGTGCCGCTGATTGGTAGTCTAGACACTGACCGGGCGCAGGCTATGGCAGAAAGGCTCTTGGAGCGCGCCAGTAGCACGCGGGCCAAAGTGGTAGTTGTGGACGTCACCGGGGTGCCCATGATTGACACCGCAGCAGGAGGTTTTCTTATTGAAATGTTCAGCGCGGTAAAACTACTGGGAGCGGAGGTTATCTTAACTGGCTTTAAGCCCGAAATCGCCCACACCCTGGTTAAGTTAGGTATCGATTTCCGTATGGTGGCGATAGCGCGTGACCTTGAAGATGCCCTTCGCAAGGCTATAGCTATGCTCGAAGAAGAGAAGAGGCAACGAAGATAAATCGCATGGGTGCGTGGTAGTAATTTCCCGGGCGAAGGTGGAGAACCCGATGACATTTAAAGAAAGGGTGGTTCCAACCATAAGGGTTGCCGATTGTTTGTTGGTGCCCATACAGATAGACCTGGACGATAAGACTGTGGAACAGCTGCAAGCACAGCTATTGGCGGAAATTCAGGAGCAACGTGTACGGGCGGTCATTCTGGACGTTCGGATGGTAGAAGTAATCGACAGCTATATATCCTATACTCTTTCGGAGACCGCTGCTATGGCCCACCTGATGGGTTGCCGTACAGTGATCTGCGGTATTCAGCCTCCTGTTGCTCTGACCCTGGCACAAATGGGTATAGAACTGCAAGGCTTTTTGGTTGCCCGCGACCTCGAGCACGCTTTAGCTCTGGTATAGCCCCTTAAGAGAGGAGTAGGAGGTAGTGGCGCGGAAAGTGAGGGAGTTGCAGGACATCCCGGCGGACGACTTTGACATGGTGGTGCGCATTGTTCAGGAAGAAGACATAGCCGTAGCCAGGCAGATGGCCAAGCAACTTGCCCAAGAGGCTGGTTTTTCCCTTGCTGATGTAACCAAAATAGCAACTGCGGTTTCCGAACTTGCGCGCAATATCTATCGCTATGCACAAACTGGCAAAATAATGATCCGCAAACGGTTTGAGGAGAACAACGGGCCTATCATACAGGTGGTAGCGGTTGATCGCGGTCCGGGCATTGAGGACGTAGATCTCGTCCTGACAAAAGGTTACACAACGCATGAGCGCAGCTTGGGCATAGGCTTATCGGGAATAAGGCGCCTTGTGGATTATTTTGAGATTGTCTCCGAAGTCGGCACGGGTACCGCAGTAGTGGTGGAAAAGAGGAGACGCAAGTTTTGAAATTACAAGTTGAAAAACCGGAAACTGACCAGCAGGCCCGAGAAGGCTCCGGGTGGGAAGTAGCGGCTTATTCGCGCCCCCACTGGAGGGAGAAAGTGAACGGGGACCTTTGTTACGCCAAGGAATTGGATGCCCACGTACTGGTAGTCGTAGCAGATGTGCTAGGCCACGGGGAGGGAGCACATCACGGAGCGGTAGTCCTGGCACGGGCGCTCCAACGGGCCGCGGGTGTTCTGCAGCAGGCATATGCTGTCCTGGAGGAAGCGGCTTTACAGACGCGGGGATGTGCCCTTTTTTTAGCCCTGCTTGACCGGAAAACGATAGAATATATCTTGGTCGGAAACGTGAGAGGGTGGGTGCTAACACGAAAAGGTACAGAAGTCCTGGTGGGGCAGCCGGGCATTGTAGGCAAGAGAATGTTTAATCCTGTCATCCGCCGGCTGGAGCTGTCGGAGCCTGCTCTTCTTCTGGCCTGTACCGACGGGATCAAACGCAGCTTTTCGCCAGTAGGTTTGTCATGGCTCTGGGAGGGAACAGAAGAAGCAACGGCGCGCCGTGTGGTAGAGAGATATGGCATCGCTGAAGACGATGCCAGCGTGCTGGTAGGGAGGAGGCATATCTAGTTGGCGGGGGAATTCTATTCCACCTAGCGGAGTTATCTTGAACGTTATATTTGCGAAGGGGCTACGGAGGGGGTGCGGGAGGTCAAACCGCTTGCTGGGGCCATGCGCTCGATCAAGGGCCACCAGGCAGGCAACGAAGCACTTCGTTTCGTAGCAGGTTTTATCAAAATAAGTTTGCGGAATGATGACTTGGCCGTTCGTTTTGGCGGTGAAGAATTTGTAATTGTCCTTCCAGCGACGGATTTTACCAAGGCCAGGATTCCCCTCGAACGAATTCGGACCCAAATAGCAGTGGAAAGGATGCTGCCGGGTGGGGAGGGTCTTACGGTAAGTGCAGGAGTTGCCGGGTATGCCGCCCGGGACTCTGTCGATCTCGAGCTAATCCGGCAAGCGGATGAAGCGATGTATCGAGCCAAAGAATTGGGCAAAAACAGGGTGGTTTTTACCCAGAGCGATCTTGGGGAGTGAGATGTGCGTTGCGGTTTTCCAAGGGAATACAGGAACTCATTCAAGAACTAACATCCCAGGCTGGGCAATTGTCCCTGGTTGGAAAAAGAGTTTAACGAAAAAGTAGCGCAAGCATACGCCAGCCGTCTGCGATCCTTGTTGGAGCGGGTAGGGCAAGAGGCAAATGAGGCGGAACTGCGCGGAGCAGCGAGCGACTTATTGGCGTTGTTTGCTGGAAACCATGACAAGGAACTCATGCGGCGGCGGATAGAACTCGGAAGAAAGCTGGGCGCTGCAGAAGTGTCGCTGGAGCAACTGGTAACAGCCTATGGGTTCTTTTTCGGGCGTTGGTGCGACGAACTGGTCCCGGTTATCCATACCCTGGAGAGAGAACTGCAAAGCTTTAAGTACTGCGGGACATCGTTGCTTCTTGACCTCGGCCTGCTACTCCTGGGATACCAGGGAGAAGTAGCGCGCCAGATGCAGATGCTTTCGGAAGTAGATGTTCTTACAGGCCTTTTGAGCCGCCGCAAGTTCGAAGAAGAGTTGCAGGAGGCACTCGAGTTTGCGCGGTGCACAAAAGGAGAGTGTTCTTTATACTGGATAGACATTGATAATTTTAAGCTGATTAACGACGTTTACGGTTATACGGTAGGGGATATTGTACTTAAGGCTGTGGCTGACTTCCTGCAGGAGTCGTTCCCCGACGCTTTTGCCATTGCACGCATAGGCAGTACTGAATTTGGGGTTATACTGATGGATACTGGTCCTGCTGAAGCCCTGGCAAAGGCGCAGGTGCTGTGTCATGGCATTGCCGAGCTGAAAATTCGTCCTTTGGGGGAGGAGGGCATTTTTATTACAAGCAGCATTGGCGTGGCTTCGTACCCCCACCATGGACAAGCGCAAGCTGACCTTATGTTAGCTGGCGAGGTTGCTCAGGTAATGGCCAAGAGGAAAGGGAGGAACCGGGCGCAGCTCATAGATGCGCTCGATGAGAGTACTAATCCTACTGTAGTTCACGAGAGAATTCTTCTCTTGCGAGAAGCTTTACGTTCGAAGGAGGACATCGTCCCCTTTTATCAGCCGATTGTAGATTTAGAGACTGGCAAGCCTTTAGGTTATGAAGTGCTTGCTCGTGTGAGGAGAGGGAAAAATTTTCTTCCTGCCGGGCTTTTTGTAGAGGCGGCGGAGCAAGCCGGCCTTATGAAGGATATTGGTAGGATAGTTATAGAGCAGGCCATGCGGGAAAAAAAGAGCTCTTGGGCGAAGGACAAGATTTTCTTTATTAACTTCTCTATGCGAGAGTTGGAGAACAGCGAAACTCCACGGTTCATGGCTGACCTGTTCAACCGCTACGGCATCCGTCCGGAAGAAATTGTGGCCGAAATTACCGAACGAGAAGCCGTGCGGGATATACATGCTGTGCAGGCTTTCGCCAAGGAGCTGACAGATCTTGGGATGCGCCTGGCAGTCGACGACTTTGGAAGCGGTTTTTCCTCATTTATTTATCTTCGTTACTTTGACTGTTACTTTGCCAAGATTGAGGGCTCCCTGGTGCGTGAGATCACCAGGAGTGGACGCTCCAGGATGATTGTAGAAAACATGGCAAAACTTTTGCAAAGGCTTTCGATAGAGGTAGTGGCCGAGTTCGTAGAGAACCGTCAAACAGTTGAAATTTTGCGCCGCGCAGGCATTCGATACGGGCAGGGTTATTATCTGGGCATGCCCTTACGTCGCCCTGGTAACGGGGATTAGCGTAGGTACCTGTCAACTCTGCTATAGCTAATTTTCCTTGTAGCGAGGCGGCGAAAAGATTTCTTCACCGTGCAATGGTATGATGTCTATACCGCCATCCTTATTTAAACCCACCCGTACTTACTGTTCGCAACCGCGAGTATTGTAGGTATAGCTGCCGAACATAATGATGACATTCTCATAACATCTGTCAACGTTCACTACCGACCCCCGGGGTACCCACACTACTGTTCTTATACCCCCGCGGGTGCCGATCTCTCTAATATAAACATTTTTACCGCTGGTATTTTCTCCTCCTCTAAAGGCCCCGGCAATCCGGACTTCTTCCCCGGCCCTGATAACAGTATTGTCGCAGCCGATACCGGTAACTTCTACTCGCCCGGCAGCTTCGAGGTGGGAATTCTGGGCATAGGGGATCTTGATGTTGCTCTTACCGCCCGCGGTTAAGGCCTGTATTTCTTTAACCAAAGTCTCTAGACGTCCCGTGAGGGAGCATATTTCCTCCATTTTCTGGATATATGTTTTTTTCATTATAAATTTTTCCTTCAATAATTGTACCAGAGCGGGCCCGTGGCTTTGCGTCCCCGTCTTTCGAGAGGGTTTGCCTTTGGCGGTAGAGAAAACTTGTTTTTTAATTTGTTGTACTTAACATATTAACTTCCACAAGATCCCTTTGTCAAGGGAAGTCTAAAAATCATTACTTACCAGGGAAGGCGGATGCATTAACTTAATAACGGCAAACAAAGAAAGGCTTGTGCAAATTTATTTACGGTACTCAATATAATGGATTTATCAGCGCCGGCAGGAAAACCATAATGAACATTGAAAATATATAAGTTTGAATAGAACTTCAGGGGCAGAGACATGGCGCGTTTTGATGGGATGCCACACGGTGCTCTGCGGCATTCAGTCTCCGGTGGCCTTAACCCTGGCCCAGATGGGGGCAATGTTACAGGATATTATCGTTGTCCGGGACCTGGAACACGCCCTGCCTGTAGCGGGTAGCCAGTCAGGACTTGGGTAAGCAGTGCTTTATAAGCGGAAGACGATGCCAGTGTTCTTGTGGGCAGGAGGTGGCCGTAACTTGCTTGCAGAAGCGTTTTACGATACCTACAGAAACTTTTTAGAACGATACGTGTGTGAGGGTGGAGCAGAGGGTGTTCTGCTGGAGGCCTACCAGGATTTGACCGCCAACCTGGATGATTATTATGTGCAGGCGGCCAACATCCTCGATATCCACACCCGTGCCCTGAGGGAAGTGATGGGCATCAGGCGGGATAGCGATCCCGTCCAGTGGATATATATTGACCGGGCTACTGAATTCCTGGCGCAAATCCTGGTAGTTATCGACACTTTTCTTCTCCAGCTGAAGGACCGGATTGAACATGACCCGCTGACAGGATTATACAACAGGATCGCCATGTATCCCATCGTCAACCACTTGCTCAAAGAAGCGCAGGAAAAAGGAATACCTCTGGTCGTCGCCATGCTGGACCTGGATGATTTTAAGGCAGTAAATGACCAGTTCGGCCATCACGCAGGGGATGAGGTTTTGCGCAGTGCAGCTTTTATCATTAAGAAGGCGCTCCGCGCGGCAGATAAAGTAATACGGTACGGCGGGGAGGAGTTTTTAGTCATACTTCCAGGTACAAACCTGGAAAAAGCTCTGATAGCCCTGGAGCGCATAAGAACCCAGATCGCCAGCCAGCAAATGGTACCAGGCCAGGATGAAGTGGTTGTAACTATTAGCATCGGTGCGGTAGAGTATCCAGGGAGCGGGCCTGCCGATTTAAACGATTTAATAGAAAAGGCTGACAGGGCTATGTACCTGGCAAAACGTCAGGGCAAGAACAAGGTGGTGTGCCTCGACCTGAACGCACCGGGAATCTGATCTTTAGTCCAGGGCCCCTGTGTCACCTGGAGTACATTTTTAAAGGCAGCTAGACGGAGGGTATTATTACATCCCGGTGACAGAATCTCTATGGACTTATTGACGCCAGCACACCTCTATGTTATACTTTCCCAGGAAGTAGAAGCCATCCGCTTCTCACCTTACGGCCTGCGGCCAGTAAGGTTTGCCCAGGAAAAGGTCTGTTTTTGGCGGGTGGAATCCACCCGCTTATATTTTTGAGAAACTGGGGGTACCCACTTCTCAATCACGGAGGTCTTTGACTGGGCGGTAAATCTAGCTGGAGGTGACGCATTATCAGCAAGGATTTGAGGGTCAATGGAGAAATCCGGACCCGGGAAGTGCGCCTGGTTGGCGTTGATGGGCAGCAACTGGGGATTATGCCGACGCGCGATGCCCTGCGCATCGCCCAGGAGCAGGGCCTGGACCTGGTAGAAGTAGCGCCGACAGCGCGCCCGCCGGTTTGCCGCATTATGGATTTTGGTAAATATAAATATGAGCAGAGCAAGCGGGAGCGCGAGGCCAGGAAAAAGCAGCGCATAATAAACATTAAAGAGGTAAAGCTGCGGCCCAATATAGAAGAGCATGACTTCCAGGTCAAAGCGCGCAATGCCATCCGCTTTCTGGAGGATGGCGATAAGGTTAAGGTGACCGTTATGTTCCGCGGCCGGGAGATTGCCCATGCCGACCTCGGGATGAAGCTGTGCCAGCGCCTGGCCGACCAGGTGGCAGACCTTGCCTCCATTGAAAAACCGCCCAAAGTAGAGGGGCGCAATATGGTTATGATCCTGGCCCCTAAAGCTTAAGGGAAAAATTATTCGAGGTGATACTATGCCCAAAATGAAAACCCACCGCGGCGCGGCCAAGAGGTTCCGCGTCACAGCATCGGGAAAAGTAAAACGAGCCAGGGCTTATAAAAGCCATCTGCTGGCGGGGAAAGCACCAAAGCGCAAGAGGCGTTTGCGCCAGCCTGCCTTAATTGATATCACCGATCGCAAGCGCATAGCCAGGCTCTTGCCTTATCAGGCTTAGAGGGAGGTAGGGAAAATGGCCCGTGTGAAACGTGGTGTGACCAAGCACCAGCGCCATAAAAAGATCTTGAAGCTGGCTAAGGGTTACTTTGGCGCAAAGTCCAAATTATTCCGCCCGGCCAACGAACAGGTATTGAAATCCCTGGCCTATGCTTACGCCCACCGGCGGCAGCGCAAAGGCGACTTTCGCAAGTTGTGGATTGCTCGCATTAATGCCGCAGCCAGGCTGCAGGGCCTTACTTACAGCCGCTTGATTAACGGCTTGAAAAAGGCCGGCGTGGAAGTTAACCGCAAGATGCTGGCCGACATGGCGGTGAACGACGTTGCAGGTTTCAACCGCCTGGTGAATATGGCGAAAGAAAAGCTAGGCCTCGGCGCCTAAAGAAACAGGGTGATAGGCCAGCCAGTTGGCAAAACTGGCCGGCCTTTTTCACTTATATCCTGCTTGACAAGGGCCGGCCCGGCCATAATAATAGGGGAAGATGCTTTTCTACACTATATTATAGAAGGTGAAAGAGTACGAGTATCGTTCGGGAATGGCCCTTTCGCCTGCGGCCACCTCAGATTATGGCCCTTGGCTTCGGGGTGGTTATCGCCACCGGCACGCTCCTCTTAAGCCTCCCTATTGCCAGCCAGAGCGGTCAACCAGTGGCGGTCATTGATGCCCTGTTCACGGCCACCTCGGCCACGGCCGTGACCGGCCTGGTAACAGTTGATACCCAGACCACTTATTCTTTATTTGGTGAACTGGTTATTCTTGCTTTAATTCAAATTGGCGGCCTGGGTTTTATGACCCTATCTACCCTGGTCGCCCTGCTCCTGGGCAAGCGTATCACCCTGAAGGAAAGACTGGTCATGCAGGAAGCCATGAACCAGCTGACGGTAGAAGGGGTTGTGCGCCTGAGCAAGTATGTCCTCATTTTTACCCTGTTTGCTGAAGGCCTGGGGGCGTTGCTTTTAAGTATCCGTTTCAGCAGCCAGATGCCCCTGGGACAGGCCATTTATTTTGGTATCTTCCATGCCGTCTCCGCTTTCTGCAACGCTGGCTTTGATCTTTTTTCCAAGAGCCTGGTTGATTACCGGGGCGATTTACTGGTCAACATGGTTATTACCTTGCTAATTATCTTTGGAGGTCTGGGTTTCAGCGTCGTAGCTGATATTTATACCAAACGTTCCTGGCAGCGGCTATCCCTGCACAGCAAGATTGTCATTCGTACCACCCTTTTGCTGATCGTTACGGCCACAGTAATTATCTTTCTCCTGGAGTATACTAACACGAAGAGCCTGGCGCCTTTGCCTCTAGGAGAGAAGATCCTGGCCTCATACTTCCAGGCCGTGACGCCGCGGACGGCCGGGTTTAATACCCTCATAATCGGCGACTTAAGGCCGGTAACCCTGCTTTTTATCACTATCCTGATGTTTATCGGTGCTTCACCGGGGTCGACTGGTGGCGGTATCAAGACAACTACCTTTGCTGCTATTGCCGTGGCTGTCTGGACCATTATCCGGGGTAACATTGATATTGAGGCATTCGGCCGGAGGTTACCCCGGGGTACAGTCTTAAAGGCCCTGGCCATTGCTGCTGTTTCCCTGCTCCTGGTAGTTACCGTAACTGGTATTTTATTAATTACCGAACAGGCAGATTTGCAAATGGTACTCTTTGAAGTAACCTCAGCCTTTGGCACCGTCGGCCTTTCCATGGGGCTGACGCCGAAACTGACAGCAACTGGCAAATTGCTTATTACCGCTACCATGTTTACCGGCCGGGTAGGCCCCCTGACCCTGGCCTTTGCCATTGCCCAGCGCCTGGGCCGCCAGGGAATAAAACATTATCCTGAGGAGAGGATTATTGTTGGCTAAAGGAGGCAGGGCTGTGAAACAGTTTGCCGTCATTGGCCTGGGCCGTTTCGGGTCCAGCGTGGCCCGCACCCTGGCCCGCATGGGCCACCAGGTAATCGCCATTGATAGCGACGAGGCCAAGGTGGAAGCCCTCATGAACGAGGTCACTACGGCCATCCAGGCTGATGCCCGCGATGAGGAAGCCCTGAAGGCGGCGGGCATTCGCAATGTGGACGTGGCCATTGTGGCCATTGGGGAAAATGTCGAGGCCAACATCCTGGTCACTTTAATCGTCAAGGAAATGGGCATCAAGTGCGTGGTCGCCAAGGCTCTGAACGACCTGCACGGTAAAGTCCTGGCTAAAATTGGTGCGGATAAAGTCGTTTTCCCGGAGCGGGATATGGGGGTCAGGGTGGCCCATACCCTTGCTTCTGGCAACGTCCTGGAGCACATCGACCTCTCGCCAGAGTACAGCATTGTGGAGATTGTGGCCCCGGCCAGGGTGGCGGGTAAGACTTTGGGGCAACTGAATTTACGCGCCCAGCACGGTGTCAGCGTCATGGCCATAAAACGTAACGAAAAAATCCTGGCTGCACCCGGTGCCGACGATGTGGTGGAAGAAGGCGACATCATGGTACTGGTAGGCCGGAACAAGGCCCTGGAAAGGTTGCAGGAGAGTTAAACAGGCTAGGCGCCTGGACGGCGGCATCCTTCCGCTGCTTTGCTCCGCTTTAATTAGGTAACTCCTGGGTTAACGGATCAGGGGCTAGAGGTGAAGTTCTGCCGCCGGAGGAGTTAAGGTAGCATTTCGTAGAAGGTGGAAACGGCAATGAAGCAGGCCGGACTAATTACTTCACCAGCCAACCGCTACGTTAAGCTGGCCCGATCCCTCCGGGAACGCTCCGGCCGGGAGAAAAAAGGTCTTTACCTCATTGAAGGGATTCACCTGCTGGAGGAAGCCCTGCAGGCCGGGATACCCCTGGAAGTTGTTTTGTACAGTCCGCAGGTTTTTGCCACTCCCCGGGGGGAGCAGCTGGTTGCCGGCCTGCAGGGGGCGGGCTACCGCTGCCTGGCGGTGACGGGAGATTTGATGGCGGCTATCAGCACTACCGTCACGCCGCCGGGGATTGTGGCCGTCGCCCCTATCCGGGAGCAACCCCTGGCCGCCCTCCTGGCGGCGGCACCGCCTTTCCCCCCTCCCTTCCTTATGATTGCCGCCGCCATCCAGGACCCGGGCAACCTGGGCACCATCTGGCGGACGGCCCTGGGCGCTGGCGCCACGGGACTGATCCTGACCCGCGGCAGCGTTGACCCCTTTAGCCCCAAGGTAGTCCGGGCGGCCATGGGCGCCACTTTTAAGCTGCCGGTGGTTAGTGGAGTAGAGCCGGCCGTTCTGGCCCGGGAGCTCCGGGCGGCCGGGTTAAAGCTGGTGGTGGCCGATGTCGGCGCCCCGTTAGTTTTCTGGCAGGCGGATCTACGGGGCCCGCTGGCCCTGGCTGTGGGCAGCGAGAACCAGGGGCCGGGGCCGGAACTGCGTATGGCAGCTACCGCCAGGGTGGGCATTCCCCTGGCAGGACCGGTGGAGTCCTTGAACGCTGCCGTAGCGGCGGCCCTCCTTTTGTACGAAGCCCTGCGCCAGCGGCAGGATTTTTGCCGTTGATCTAAGGAAAACTTTGGGTTAGAATGGAGGTGAAGGCAGGTGAGCGCTATGCCGGAAGAGAGCTTGCGGGAAATAGCAGCAGCTAATGAGCCACCACGTACCCTGGCTTCACCGGAGTTTTTCTTTCTTTTACAGCGTATAGACCGGCTCGACGAAAAATTGACGAAAGAAATCCGGGATGGGGACCAAAAGTCCGAAGAACGCATTAGCGCGGTGGAGCAAAAGCTGAGCCAGCGTATTGATGCTGTAGAGCAAAAGCTGAGCGAGCGTATTAACGGTGTAGAGCAAAAGCTGAGCGAGCGTATTAACGCTGTAGAGCAAAAGCTGAGCGAGCGTATTAACGCTGTAGAGCAAAAGCTGAGCGAGCGTATTAACGCTGTAGAACAAAAGCTGAGCGAGCGTATTAACGCTGTAGAACAAAAGCTGAGCCGGCGCCTCGAAGAAGTTGAACATAAGTTGGGTCAGCGTATCGATGCTATTGACGGTAAATTAAGCAATCGTATTGATAAATTGGATGACAAGCTTGGTAACCTCAGATTCTGGGCTATCAGCGCCGTAATTACCATTGTTGTGGGTTTTATCGGGACCATAGCAACTTTGCTGTACAAGTGATGAGGGGGATAGTGTTTTAACTTTGAAGGGGACGGCAGTTCCACCTGCCCCCTTTTTATTTTGCAAGTTTATAGTTACAACCCACCTAGCCCTTTTAGACCTGCATTAAAAATCCGGCACATTTTCGGCACTAGTTATTCGTCGGAGAATTGGAGAGCGCTTATATTATGGCTATACCGGGTTTTCTTATAGCAGGTGTATCAACTGTCCTCTTTCCAGAAGTTGCCAAAATGGGCTACGGGTCCCCTCCTTTTAATGGCGATCCTGGCCGGATGGGGTGTTCCCCTCACCAATGCATCAATTGGAGCTTTGCCAACAGATATGCTTAAAAATCCAGAAATCGCGGGTAAACTTTTCGGTTTGATCATTTTGGTTGGGATTAGCGGTGCTGTTATTGCTCCATTTGCGGTTACCTCAATCAGCTCTTCCCTTGGCTGGACGGCCGCCTTTATGGCACTTGGGATAGGTGCATTGGCGGGTGTGGTTCTGGGCTTAATCATTCCTGCTTTCCGTTTAAAAGAAGGAGCCTAGGTAAATATTGGTAGCTAAGATACTAAGATGGACTATTGGGCGCCATAAAGCTGGCTTCATGGTCAATAAGAGAGACATGGCTTGGGGCGCTCAAAACCTTATTTTTTGCCTTGTCACGGCCAGGGGGCTATGCTATAATTAACTGAGGTTACCCCCAAAAGCTCCTGGAAAGGTCGTGATAGGGTGTTCCTGTCGGCGGAGTTCTTTTGGAGGCTTTTCGAAAAAACCGGTTCCATTGCTGCCTACATTATTTACCGCAGGCTGGTTACGCAATAGGTAAAACATGATAAGCGTCTAAATGCCATGAATGGGCAAAGTAGCCGGTACGGAACCCACAGGGAGGCGGCGTCGTTGACTGGAAGCGCTGCTGGGGAAAGGCCGCGTGAAGTTCGCCCAGGAGCAGCAGGCTGAAAAGAAAAAGTAGGCTGTGCCGGTGTTCCCGCCGTTAGAGGGGAACGGCATGATGGTGCCGGTAGACTTGGGGTGGTAAGGATAGTTTTAAGCTTTCGTCCCGAAGGGGCGAAGGCTTTTTATTTTGCCATGCTTGGGGTGATGGAGATGCTAAAAACTATTGCAGCCATCAGGGAGGCAGCCCTGGCCCGGGTGGCGGCTGCTACCAGCAGCGAAGAACTGGAGGCTATCAGGATCCAGTACCTGGGTAAGAAAGGAGAATTGACCGGGGTATTAAGGGGCATGGGGAAACTCTCGCCTGAAGAGCGCCCGCGGGTTGGGCAGCTGGCCAACCAGGTCCGGGAGGAGCTGGAAAAAGCCCTCCAGGAGGCTAAAGATGACCTTTCCCGCCGGGAACAGGCCGCGCGCCTGCGGGCGGAGGCCATCGACGTGACCCTGCCGGGACGGCCGGTGCCCCGGGGTTACCGCCACCCCCTGTACCAGACCTTGAATGAAATCAAGGCCATCTTTATGGGCCTGGGTTTTGACGTGGCCGAAGGCCCGGAAGTGGAGAGCGATTATTACAACTTTGAGGCCTTGAATCTTCCTAAAGAACACCCGGCCCGGGATATGCAGGATTCCTTTTATATCACCGAGGACGTCCTGCTCCGCACCCATACCTCCCCTGTCCAGGCGCGGGTCATGGAAGCCCGGCGTCCCCAGGTTCCCATCCGCATTATCGCGCCAGGCAAGGTTTACCGGCGTGACGATGACGCTACCCACTCGCCCATGTTCTTCCAGGTAGAAGGCCTGCTGGTGGATAAGCGGGTAACCTTTGGCGAACTGAAGGGAACCTTGATGGCCTTTATCAAGCAGATGTTTGGTGACCAGGTCCAGGTGCGTTTCCGGCCCAGTTACTTCCCCTTCACCGAGCCCAGCGCCGAGGTTGATATGTCCTGTGTCATGTGCGGCGGCAGCGGCTGCCGGGTATGTGGCCACAGCGGCTGGCTGGAAATCCTGGGCTGCGGCATGGTCCACCCCCGGGTTTTAAGCATGTCCGGCTACGACCCGGAAGAGGTGAGCGGCTTTGCCTTTGGCCTCGGGGTAGACCGGGTGGCCATGCTGAAGTACGGCGTTGACGACCTGCGCCTCTTCTATGAAAACGACCTGCGCTTTTTAAGGCAGTTTTGAAGGAGTGACCTCACATGCGTGTACCCTATAAATGGCTGAAGCAGTATGTCGACATCGACCTGCCGCCGGAAGAGCTGGCGGAAAAACTTACCATGGCCGGCCTGGCGGTGGAAAACATAGAAAGCCTGGCCCCGGATTTTCAAGGGGTGGTGGCCGGGAGGATCAAGACTATCGCCCCCCACCCCAATGCTGAGCACCTGGTCATCTGCCGGGTTGATGCCGGCCGGGAACTCCAGCTGGTAACGGGGGCGCCCAATGTGTACGCCGGCCAGACGGTGGCCGTGGCCCTGGAGGGAGCGCGGTTACCGGCAGGGAAGGAGATACGCCGGGCTACCTTCCGCGGTGTGGCCTCCGAAGGCATGCTCTGCTCGGCCCAGGAACTGGGGCTGGATGTCAGCCTCATTTCCCCGGCCGACCGGGAAGGGATCATTACCCTGCCGCCGGATGCTTCCCCGGGTGCTGATGCAGCTGAGGTCCTGGGGCTCAATGATGTCGTGCTGGTTCTGGAACTTACTCCCAACAGGTCCGACTGCCTGAGCATCCTGGGCGTCGCGCGGGAAGTAGCGGCCCTTACCGGTGCACCTTTACGCCTGCCGGAAATTGCCGTCCGGGAAGACGAGCGGCGCATTGAGGATCTCGCGGCCGTGGAAATTGAAGCTCCCGACCTGTGCGCCCGTTATGTGGCCCGCCTGGTGAGCGGGGTGCGCATCGGCCCCTCTCCCGGGTGGCTCCAGGCCTGCCTGCGGGCCGCCGGCATGCGGCCGATTAATAACGTGGTGGATATAACCAACTTTGTCATGCTGGAAATGGGCCAGCCTTTACACGCCTTTGATTACGACCTCCTGCAGCAGCACCGCATTATCGTCCGCCGGGCCGAAGCAGGGGAAAAAATAAAGACCCTGGATGATGTGGAGCGGGAACTGGACCCGGAAATGCTGGTCATTGCCGACGCTGCCCGGCCTGTGGCCGTGGCCGGCGTCATGGGCGGGCTGGAGACGGAGGTTACCCCGGAGACAACCAACATTCTGATAGAATCCGCTCATTTTGACGGCGCTTCCATTCGCCGTACCTCCCGGAAGCTGGGCCTGCGCTCGGAAGCCTCGACCCGTTTTGAACGGGGTGTCAACCTGGAAGGGGCAGCCGCCACTGCCGACCGGGCGGCCCAGCTCATGGCAGAACTGGCCGGCGGTAGTGTGGCCCGGGGCCGGCTGGATTGCTATGTAAGGAAGCGCCGGCCGGTAACTATACTTTTAAGACCGGAACGGGTAAACTACCTCCTGGGGACTACCCTTACGCCGGCGGCCATGAAGGAACTCCTGGAGCGCCTCCACCTGGAAGTCAGCGGGGAAGGGCCTTTCCAGGTAACTGTTCCGGCCTACCGGGGCGACCTGACCCGGGAAATCGACCTGGTGGAAGAAATTGCCCGGCTGTACGGCTATGATAACATCCCGGTGACCCTGCCGGGGAATATCACCGCCCGGGAAAAGCAGACCCCGGCCCAGCGCTGGGAGGAAGCCGGCCGGGAGGCGGCGGCAATGGCCGGGCTGGCGGAAGTCGTTACCTACAGCTTTATCGGTCCCCGAGTCCTGGACCAGCTGCAGCTACCCCCCGGCCACCCCTGGCGGCAAGCGGTAAAAATCCAGAACCCCCTGAGGGATGAGCAGAGTATCATGCGGCCCTCCCTCTTACCCGGTTTACTGGAGGTGGCCGGCCGTAATGCCAGCCGCCGGGTGCTGCCGGTGGCCATTTATGAACTGGGCCGGGTATTTATTCCCTCCGGCCGGCAGTTACCGGTAGAGCCCTTACGCCTGGGCGGGCTGGTCATGGGGACTACCGGCCGCGGCTGGAACTGGCCGGCGGATGAGATGGATTTCTTTTATCTTAAAGGCATAGTGGAAAATATCCTGGCCAGGTTAAGAATCAAAGCCATCACCTGGGAAGCAGCCACTGCTTATCCCTTCCTCCATCCCGGCCGGGCGGCAACTATCAAGGCCGGAGAGTTAAGCCTGGGATTCTTAGGCGAACTGCACCCGGACGTCCTGGCGGCTTTTGATCTACCATCCAGGGCCTGTGTCTTCGAGCTGGACTGGGACCAGGCAGGTACCCTGAACCAGAGGCAATTGGGTTACGAGCCTTTACCCCGTTTCCCGGCCGTGGAAAGGGACCTGGCGGTGGTGGTAGCGGATAATCTCCCGGCGGCGGCAGTAGAAGAAGTTATCATGGAGGCCGGGGGCGACCTGCTCAAAAGCTGTACCCTCTTTGATGTCTACCGGGGTGCCCCTGTCCCTGAAGGTTACAAGAGCCTGGCCTATGCCCTGGTGTACCAGGTGCCGGACCGGACCCTGACGGATGCTGAGGTCAATGCCGCCCAGGAAAGGATACAAAAGGCCCTGGAGGAACGCCTGGGCGCTACCCTGCGGCAATAAAATATATTGTTTTGCAGCCAGAAGGATTTTACCGCCCGGAAGCGAAAAAGGTAGAAAATACTACCTGGCAAGAAGGAGGGATTAAACTTGCCCCAGGCCGAGCGGAAGATCGCTGTCCAGGACCGGACTACTGTCAACATCAATGGGCAGGATTATATTGTCAAGGGGGAAGCGCCGGAATATATCCAGATGCTGGCATCTTATGTAGACAAAAAGATGCGCCAGGTCAGCCAGAAGTTCCCCCATTATCCTCCGGTAAAGGTTGCCGTGCTGGCGGCCCTAAATATTGCCGATGAACTCTATAAAGTTCAGCAGGATTACGATACCCTGGTAAAATTGATACAGGAGGAAAAACGGGGTTGACCAACCTGGAGCTTGCCTGGGCCTTGACGGAAATGGGCGACTTGCTGGAATTAAAGGGGGAAGAACCCTTTAAAGTGCGCGCCTATCACCGCGCCGCCCGGGCCCTGGAAAACCTGGAAGAAGAGGCGGCCGCCCTTTATGCCCGGGATGCCCTGGAAGAGATCCCCGGGGTGGGCAAGAACCTGGCCAAAAAAATCGCCGAACTGTTAACTACGGGCCGGTCTACCTTCCTTGAGAATTTACGGCGGGAAGTACCGCCGGGCTTGAGGGAAATGCTGGCCATCCCCGGCCTGGGCAGTCGCTCTATACGCCAGATTCACCAGGCCCTGGGTATTACCACCCTGGAAGAGCTGGAGACGGCGGCGCGGGAGAAGCGCATCAGGACCCTGCCCGGCATGGGCAGCAAGACGGAGCTGGCTATCTTACGGGGCGTGGAAATGTTAAAGGAAGTACGGGAACAGGTGCCCCTGGGGGTAGCCCGGCCCCTGGCTTTGCTCTTGCGGGACCAGATTCTCCTCATACCGGGAGTTGAAAGAGTGGCCATAGCCGGCAGCGTCCGCCGCGGCCGCGAAATGGTGGGCGATGTTGACCTGGTGGTAGCCGTGCAGCCCGGTAACCAGGTAGCAGACGTCATGACCCGGTACCCCCATGTGAAGGAAGTGCTGGCCAGCGAGCCGGACCGCCTTTCCTTACGGACAACCCTGGGCGTGAAAATTGAAATCATCCTGGTTCCACCGGGGGACTTTGCGGCTACCCTGTTTTATGCCACGGGATCAAAGGCCCACCGCCGGCGGCTAATAAGCCTGGCCGCCAGCCAGGGCCTAGGCGTGGCTGATCTGGGCCTCGTTACCCCGCGCTGGTTAGCCGAAGAGAAGGCTGTCCTGGCCGCAGGCCAGGAGGACCAGCCTGCCATTTCCGCCGGGGACGGCATCTCCTCCGGCAAGCTTGCGCCCTGGAAGGAAGGGGTCATTGATGACAGCTTCGTTGTGAATTACAGCTATCAGATCCCTCCAAACGGAGTGGAAATAGGAGAACCCTTTTTTTACCGGCGCCTGGGCTTGCCTTACATTGTGCCGGAGTTGCGCGAGGACCGCGGGGAAATAGAAGCCGCCCTGAGGGGTGAGCTGCCGCGGTTAATTACCCTGGCGGACATTCGCGGCGACCTCCACATGCACAGCCGCTACAGCGACGGTGTGGCAAGTATTGCTGCCATGGCCGCAGCGGCGCAGGCCAGGGGGTACCAGTATATTGCCATTACCGATCACTCCCGCTCCCTGGTGGTGGCCAGGGGCCTGAGCGTCGAGCAGTTAAAGGCCCAGCGCGAGGAGATTGCCCGGCTAAATGAAGAACTGGAAGGCATCACCATCCTGGCCGGCATCGAAGTCGACATCCTGGCCGACGGCCGCCTGGATTATGAAGATGACGTTTTAAAGGAATTCGACCTGGTCATCGCCTCGATCCATTCCGGCTTCCGCCAGGAAGAAGAGCAGGTGATGGCCCGGCTGGAGGCGGCCCTGCGCCACCCCTACGTGGACATCCTGGGGCACCCCACCGGGCGCATGCTAGGTCGGCGCCGGCCCTACGCGGTAAATGTGACCAGGATTATTGAACTGGCCGCCGCCACGGGTACCATCCTGGAGATCAACGCCAGCCCCGACCGGCTGGATTTAAACGATACGGCGGCCCGCCTGGCCAGAGAATACGGCGTGCCCATAGCCATTAATACCGACGCCCATGACCCTAACCGCCTGGCAGACATGGAATACGGCGTCCTCACCGCCCGGCGCGGCTGGCTGGAACCGGAGAATGTAGTCAACACCTGGGAACTGGAACTGTTGCTGGCCAGGCTAAAGCGAAACAGATAAAACATGCGGCCATATCCCTGCAGTTTCTTTAGGACTTATACCTGTCCCTTGCATCCAGGCCGCTGAATTGCTAACATGATAAAAAACGAAGGGAGCAATAACCTTGCCCAAGCGTTTAGGCATCCTTACCGGGGGCGGCGACTGCCCCGGCCTCAATGCCGTCATCCGGGCGGCTACGAAGACTGCCTATAGCCATGGTTACGAAATGATTGGTTTCCTGGACGGCTATACCGGGGTGGTAGAAGGGCGTTATATCAAACTAGAACCGCCGGTCATTTCGGGTCTCCTCCACCGGGGCGGCACCATCCTGGGGACCAATAACCGCAGCAATCCCTTTTATTTTCCCGTCAAAGAAAACGGTGAGGTTATTTACCGTGATATGTCGGATAAGGCCGTGGCGCGCCTGGAGCAAATGGGCATCGAAGTGCTGCTGGTAGTGGGCGGCGACGGCACCCTGGCCGGGGCCAGGGATTTCAAGGCCAAGGGGGCGCGGGTAATCGGTATTCCCAAAACTATCGACAACGACCTGGCGGCCACTGACCAGACCTTCGGCTTTGACACGGCGGTTAGGACGGCAACCGAGGCCCTGGATAAGCTGCATACCACGGCCGAATCCCACCACCGGGTCATGGTCCTGGAACTCATGGGCCGCTATGCCGGCTGGATTGCCTTGTACAGCGGGCTGGCCGGCGGGGCCGATGTTATCCTGATACCGGAAATCCCCTGGCGTATAGAAGGGGTGTTGAAAAAAATAGAAGCCCGCCGGGCCGAGGGTAAACCTTTCAGCATCGTTGTTGTCGCCGAGGGGGTCAAGTCGCCGGAGGGCGAATTGGTGGTCCAGCGCCGGGTGGAAGGCAGCGTGGAGAGGGTGCGCCTGGGCGGCATCGGCCAGCTGGTAGGGAAGTTAATCGAAGAAAAGAGCGGCATTGAAACCCGGGTGACCGTCCTGGGCCATATCCAGCGGGGTGGTTCGCCGTCGTCCTACGACCGGGTACTGGCCACCCGCTTTGGCGTGGCGGCAGCAGAGCTGGCCGTCAAAGGTATCCACGGGGTCATGGTCTGCCTGCAGGGCAACACCATTTCTTATGTTACCCTGGAAGAAGCTGTCGGCAAACCCAGGACCATACCTTTAGATCACCAGCTCCTGGCCACCGCCCGGACTATAGGAATCAGCTTTGGAGATGATTAACGGCATTTTCGTCGACAGCCCGGTCTTCTTTTTTTTGTTCCGGCTATTTCCTTTACTTAGCCCGTCTTAATTCCATGATAGCAGTTTCCTGGCGGGCGGTTTTGCCCAGCAGGTAATTAACATCCAGGGCGATTATATCGAGCCGTTCATCCAGGTGTTTTTGGAGTTTGGCAATCTCGTCCCCCCGCAGCTCAAAAGCGTCAAACAGGACGTTGATTTTCGGCAGTAGTTCGTTATCCAGGCGGTTTTCGATTTTAATCATTCTTTGTTCCAGATAGTCTAACTGTTTGCTGTGCTGCTGCAGAATTTCAGTATGCTGCTGCAGAGTTTCAGTATGCTGCTGCAGAATTTCAGTATGCTGCTGCAGAGTTTCGGTATGCTGTTGTAATGTCTTTTTGATTTCTTCCTGTCCCTGAAGGATCTGTTTTAAGATTTCTTCCATATAATCCACTTTCCTTTCTCAGGGTTATCTTTTAAAGGATATAAGTTCTCCGCCGGGTAAAAAATTCCTTCCAGGTCCGGGCTGAAAAATTAACTTGCAATTTTGTTGCTAATCGTGCAAAATAGATCTAGAACAAACCTGACCGTACGGGTTTAAAACGCCGGTGCGGGAGGGTGTAAAAGCTAATCCTGCGGCAAGGGGCAACCTGAACCTCAAGGGAGGGGAAATTGGCATGAGGGTTAATTTTTAACGCTTGCCGGCAGATTATTCAGGCTGGCAGGCGTTTTTTGGTTTAGATGCATTGGGAACTTTCAGGTGCAGCCTTGTTTGGGGAAGGAGTATGACGGTGGAAAACCGCCTGGGAGTTGTGGGCATAGTAATCGAAGATCGCGAACATATTGCTGCCAGGGTCAATGCTATTTTAAGCGATTACGGTCACTGTATCGTCGGCCGCATGGGTATTCCCTACCGGGAGCGGGGCGTGGCCGTTATAGCTTTGATTGTCGACGGCACCACCGATACCATCGGCGCCCTGACGGGGAAGTTGGGTAGCCTTCCCGGGGTGAAAGTGCGGGCGGCCCTGACGGGGAAAGAGAAGTAACGGGTGCGCCCGGGTATCCGGCTTAGGCGGCATGCTGTCTCCCTCTGAAGGTTAAAGAGGAGGAATGGGCGCGCCGGGTTTATCAAGCAGGTTTTAGCCGGACCTGCGGCTTTGAGAATGGGTTCCATATCAATGACGGTGGAGGAGAGGTAGGCTGTGCGAACGGAATTTGCCGCCAGTTTAGAAAGAGCGGCTGCCGGGGAAGAACTCACCAGGGAAGACATTATAAATTTGCTGGCCGCGGCTCAAGGCGCCGAAGAAGTGGCCCTCTACCGGCTGGCTGACAGCGTTCGCGCCCGGGTGGCCGGGGACGAGGTCCACCTGCGCGGCGTTATCGAGTTTTCTAATTACTGTCGCCGCCACTGTTGTTACTGCGGCCTGCGGGCTGATAACGCAAAGTTACAGCGATACCGCTTGATGCCGGAAGATATTGTCGCTGCGGCCAGGCGGGGGGCGGAACTGGGTTATGGCACCATCGTCCTCCAGTCGGGGGAAGACCCCTGGTATACAGGCCCGATGCTGGCTGAGATAATAAGGGAAATAAAAAAGCTGGGAGTAGCCGTAACCTTATGCGTCGGGGAGAGGACCAGGGATGAATATGCCATGTGGCGGGAGGCCGGGGCCGACCGCTACCTTTTAAAGCATGAGACGGCCAACGCCGATCTCTACGCCCGCCTCCACCCCGGTATGAGCTGGCAGGAACGCCTCCGGTGCCTCCAGTGGCTGCGGGAACTTGGTTACCAGGTGGGTTCCGGCAACATCATCGGCCTGCCGGGCCAGACCCTGGCCGACCTGGCCGATGATTTAATTCTCCTGCGGCAGCTGGACGTGGAAATGGCAGGTTTGGGCCCCTTTATCCCCCACCCGGCAACGCCCCTGGGCGGGGAACCGGCGGGGAGCTTAGACCTGACCTACCGGGTGGTGGCTACCGCCCGGCTGGTCATCCCCTATGCCCACCTGCCGGCCACCACGGCGGTGGGGACCCTGTCACCCACAGGCCGCCAGCTGGCCCTGCAGCGGGGGGCGAACGTCATCATGCCTAACCTGACCCCGACCCGCTACCGGGCTGATTACCAGATCTACCCCAATAAGATTTGCGTCAACGAAGGCCCGGAAGATTGCCGCCACTGCCTGGAGGGTATGGTACGCGCTTTAGGGCGGCGGCTGGGGCGGGGACCGGGACACACGTTGAAGCCGTTACCGGTCCAGTGAATGGTATGAAGATCGCAGGGCTATTTTATTAACCTTTCCCCCTGAGCTCTTCCACCGTTTTCTCCTTTCTAGTTGGGATTTTTATTTAAGTAGTACTTTATTTAACAAAAGTCTATAAAACGGAGTGAAAGCGGAGAGAAAGCGGAGAGAACCCGGATACAGGCTTAAGTATTATTAAACTGGATGGAGGCAATTTCCATGCAAAGCGGTTATCATGCCGACTTTATCAATCATGAAGAGATAGAAGGTTACCTGGAAGAAGCCAAACGGGCCACCAGGGATGAAGCTGCCCGCATCGTTGCAAAGGCCCGGGAAGCAAAGGGCCTGGAGCCCTACGAGGTGGCCGTTTTGCTCCAGAACGACGACACGGGCGTGCGCCGGCAGATGTTTGCCGCCGCCCGGGAAATAAAAGAGAAGATCTACGGCCGGCGCATGGTCCTTTTTGCCCCCCTCTACTTCAGCGACTACTGTGTTAATAACTGCCGCTACTGCGGCTACCGGCGGGAAAACAAATTTGAACGCCGCCGCCTGGAACCGGCGGAACTGGAGCGGGAGGTACGCATTTTAGAGTCCCTGGGGCATAAACGCCTGGCCCTGGAAGCCGGGGAAGACCCCGTCCACTGCCCCCTGGACTACGTTCTGGACGTTATCAACCGCGTCTATCACATTACCGAGGCCAATGGTAATATCCGCCGGGTGAACGTCAACATTGCCGCCACCACTGTGGATGCTTACCGTCAGCTTAAAGAAGCCGGCATCGGCACCTACATTCTTTTCCAGGAAACCTACCACCGGCCGACTTACGCCTACATGCACCCCGGCGGCCCTAAAGCGGACTACGACTGGCACACCACGGCCATGGACCGGGCCATGGAGGGTGGCATCGACGACGTTGGCCTGGGGGTCCTCTTCGGCCTCTACGATTATAAATTTGAGGTGATGGGCCTGCTCTACCATGCCCGCCATCTGGAGCAAACCTTCGGCGTCGGGCCCCATACCATCTCCGTACCACGCCTGCGGCCGGCGTATGGCATTAACCTGGAAAATTTCCCATATCTAGTTAACGACGACGATTTCAAGAAGCTGGTAGCCATCATCCGCCTGGCCGTGCCCTATACCGGCATGATCGTTTCCACGCGCGAGACGCCGGAGCTCCGGGCTGAACTCCTGGCCCTGGGGATTTCCCAGCTCAGCGCCGGCTCCTGCACCGGTGTCGGCGGTTACGGCCGCCATTATACTGAAAACAGCGACGACGTGCCCCAGTTTGAAATCGGCGACCACCGCCACCCAGATGAAGTAATCCGTGATCTGTGCCAGCGGGGCTATCTCCCCAGCTACTGTACGGCCTGTTACCGCCGCGGCCGCACCGGCGACCGCTTCATGGCCCTGGCCAAAACCGGCGAGATCCAGCATGTATGCCAGCCCAACGCCATCCTAACCTTTAAAGAATACCTGCTGGACTACGCCAGCCCGGCTACCCGGGAAGCAGGGGAAGCTGCTATCAGGGAACACCTGGCCCAGATACCCAGCCCGGCCATCCGGGCCGAAACCGAACGCCGCCTGGAGCGCATTGCCGCCGGCAAAAGGGATTTGTATTTTTAATTGCAGCCTCCCGGACCTCATACTGTACCCCCCACTGGGCAGGAGTGGGGGTTATTTATTTATCCCTTGCTCAACTGGTAACCTTGGGATTAAACAAGCCCCAAACTTTAATCATACTCCCCGGTAACGCAGCAGGAATTTTTTCCCTTGGTGTCGAATTACTGCCTTACCACTGTTATACAGTAGTAATCTCCTACTAAAGAAATTGGTAGTCAATCGTCTTGGCCATCCTAGAACTTAAAGGCATGATAAAATGAAACATACCAAGAAAAACCGGCAGCATCCCGAAATTTGAAAAATATTTATTTGGCACACTTATCCCCGTCAATATTTGACGGTTCAGGTTTTTATAATAGGTGCTAGGCAGGTGCGCTAGCATTATTTCTATGACGTACTGCTACCGGCGAGGCAGAGGGAGTGTATCTATGCGCTTAACTGTTACCTTTAACGCAGCCGGTGATTTCATATTGCCTGTAGAATACAATCACCTTCTTCAAGCAACCCTTTATCACCAGATAGAGCAACCGGCCTTGAGGAGTTTCTTGCATGAACAGGGCTTTGAATTAGGCCGGCGGAAGTTCAAGCTTTTTACTTTCTCTCGCCTTCACGGGCGGTTACGGGTCGATAGAGCTGGCCAGAAAATGATTTTTTCTCCGCCAGTAAAGTTTACGGTTTGCTCCCCCATCTCCTTTGTAGTGCAGGAAATGGGTAACGGCTTTTTGAAACAGGGACGGGTCAGGCTAGGGGATGCCCTGCTGGAAGTGGAACGGGTGGAAGTAATCGATACCGTGGTACGGGAAAGGGAGATCCTGGTTCAAATGCTTTCCCCCGTGGTGGTATACAGCACTCTGGAGAGGTCTGCTGGCCGTTACACTTATTACTATTCGCCTTTTGAGCCGCGTTTTTGCGAGCTCGTTTTGGCCAACTTGGCTAAAAAATACCTGTTAATATTTGGCCGGCCGGGTGACACGCGCGATTTTAGCATTGCGCCAGCCGGGGTTAGGGAAAAGGATTTTAAAGTAGTTAAATACAAAGGCACGGTAATTAAAGGGTGGATGGGTACTTATCGCCTCCGAGGCGACCCCCAGCTTTTAGAGGTGGCCCTTAATGCCGGGCTTGGTTCCAAGAATTCCCAGGGATTTGGATGCTGCGAATACTCGCGACCTTCATAGAAATGATTTGCTGTATGCTAAATCGGCCCAGGAGCAATAACTAATTATTCCAGAACAATGGGGGGCGGAAAGAATGCTGGAGGCCATGTCCGAGCTGGGTAAGGCGCTGGCCGGTACAGGAGGGGAGGAATTCTTAGCTAATATACTGGAGCCCTTGCCCAGTCGAACCCGTAAAGGCCAAACCAGAAAGGTAATTTTGCTAGATTTTGATACCAGGGCTGACAAGATTAACGTAGAAGTGGAGGAGGTTAAGGAAAAAGAAACTCCTAAGAAATATCTCTGGATCGGTAATGCCAAGGGTAATAAACCGCAAAGATCGGCTGCTACTTCTTCCTTAATCTATCTTTTATCCCAGACCTTACCCAATATAGCCAGAGAGTTGCCGGAAGGGAGCTCCTTAAGGGCCCAGGTGGAGAAGGTCTTAGCCCACTTTTACCGGGATATGCCGGGTGGTATGAAGGTCCTGGATGTTGAGGGTTTTGGCCTGGCGGGAGAGGGCTTTTCCATGACAGGGCTCCTGGAACAGGTTAAGGGGAATTCAAAAAACTTTCTCAAGAAATTAACAGACGCGGTGGAAGCCTGGATCAGGAAAAATTGGGGCTTGAGTAAGGACGAGATTGCTCTGTGGGTGGTGAGTGTGGATGGAGTACCTTTAAGCAGCCACCCGGAGTATAGAGACCTTGTTTACCGCATTAAGATTGAGGATGCTTTAGAGGAAACTATCTCCGGTTGTTGTTCCAGTTGCGGCTTGCCGGGCCAAGTAGCAATAGATGTATTCAAGGAGCTAGAATTTAAGTATTACATACTTGACAAAATTAGCTTTGCTTCGGGGGTGACAGAAAAAGGTTTCTACCATAACCTTACCCTTTGTGCGAGTTGCTACAGCAATCTTCTGGCTGCCGAAAAGTTCGTCAAAAATTGGCTCAACACCCAAATAGGGAACTTTAATTGTTATGTCATTCCAGGCTTTCTTTTTGAAGCCTTACCGGCTAAAAAGGATTTGGAAGATTGGGCTGCCTACGTGATCAATACTATTAAGGTGGCCAATAATCTTAAGAGCCTTTACGAACTGGAAAAGGAACTGGACGAGTTCTTAGAGGAAGGTCCTTTGGACAATAAGGCTATACTCAACCTGTTATTTTATCACAAGCCCGCCGGTCGAAGCGAATTTAAAGTATTGCGTTTGATCAAGGATGTTTCTCCCACGCGTATTAAGAAGCTTGTAAGAAGCATAAACAAGGTTAGCGATGTCGGTAAAGGCTTACTGGGGGGTGAAAGCAGGGAATGGGTTATTGATTTGCACAAGATCTATTACTTAATACCTTTGAAGACCGGTGACGTAAACGAATACAAGAAAATACTGGACATCTACGATTCCTTGATCAGCGAGAGGCAGTTTGATTATGCCTTCCTCATCAATCAGTTTACCGAGCTAATTGCTATTTATCAGCTGCGGCGTTTCTCGAACAGTAATATCAGGGTGAAGGATGAGAAGTATGTGGAATATAGTATGGCCATGGCGGTACTGCAAGCCAACCTTTTCCTGTACCTGTTGCGTAAATTAGGCCAATTAAAGGGGGTGACGGGTGTGAGTGAGGATTTTCAGCAGCTTAACGTGGACCAGAATATGAAATCATTCTTGCAGGAAATGGGATATAACGGGGCGCAAGCAGCTATGTTCTTGCTGGGGTATTTGATCGAGCAGGTGGGCTGGAGCCAGGCCCAGCATGGCCATGAGAATAAGCCGGTCCTGGAAAAGATCAATTATCAGGGTATGAGCCTAGCTCGCCTCCAGCATTTGGCCAATGTGGTTTTCAATTTGCTGCACCAGTACAAGATTCTCACTTTTAATGAGCGGCTGTATGCTGAAATGAAAAAAGTTATGGACCAGTACGTGAACAGCTGGCCTCTTTCCCCGGAAGAAAATGTTTTCTATCTCCTGTCGGGTTATTCCTATGGCGTGCGCCGGGCTGCCTCATACAAGGGCAAAGAAGAACAGGCATAAAACCATCTTGCCAAGGAGGTATGTGCTTAAATGGCCGAATTAGTAAAAAATAACAGGGAAATCCTTTACATCTACGATGCCAAGATGTGCAATCCTAACGGGGATCCCGACGATGAAAACCGCCCTCGTATGGATTATGAACGGGAACGCAATCTGGTAAGCGATGTCCGCCTCAAGCGGTACATAAGGGATTACTTACAGGATAAGTTTAAAGATAAGGAACAGCAAATTTATATTACCAAGGCTGAGGGCGTGGTTAACGCCACCGAACGCCTCAAAGTTATTCTGGGCAAGAATAAAGTAGGACAGGAGGACATACCGGCCTTATTGGAGAAGCTTATAGACGTGCGGCTCTTCGGTGCTACTATGCCCATCAAAGCCGATGGCGGCAGAACAGGTTCTTCCCTGACTTTCATAGGGCCGGTGCAGTTCAACTGGGGATACTCCCTTAACCGCGCTACACTGGTGGATTCCGTAAGCATTACTTCCCAGCTTGCTGCCGAAAGCGGTAAGGAGCAGGGCACCATAGGTAAAGATTACCGGGTATATTATTCCCTTATTGCCTTTCATGGCATTATAAGCGCCCGCCGGGCGGAGAAGACGGGTTTGACCGAAGCCGATATTGCTTTGCTGGATGAAGCCCTCCTCAAGGCCATCCCGTTGCTGGCTACCAGGAGCAAGATCGGCCAGTACCCGCGGCTTTACCTCCGCCTGGAATACAAGGATGCCGATACCTTCTGTGGAGACCTGCGTGAATATTTAAGCCTGGAGGAGACTACGGGTTTAAGGGAAATTAGCGATGTGAAGCTGCGTCTGGATGGAATGGCTGACTGCTTAAAAAGCATAGCTCCCTGGGTCGCTCGGGTATATTGCTGGCAGCACGAACACCTCTGCACGCTGTACCAGGGACAAGAAGTGAGACTTCCTTTGTGGTTAGAAGGAGTGATAGGTAAGGGCAGAGTTCAGGTATTGCAGGCCTGAAACAGGAAGGAACGACGGCTTATGCAGGACATAGTGGTTTTCGACCTGACCGGTCCCATGGCGCATTTCCGTAAATTTTATACCAATTCCTCCTCCCTCTCCTATGCTTTTCCCCCCAGAACAGCCTTGATGGGGATAGTCGCTGCTATCCTGGGGTGGGAGCGGGATTCCTATTACGACTTACTGTCGCCCGTTAAGGCTCGCTTGGCTGCGGCCATCAAGGCGCCGGTGCGGAAGACCATTCAGACGGTAAATTATATACGGACCACAAACATCAATGAAGTCAACGGCAGCGGAGGAGGCACCCAGATCCCCATGGAGATACTCCTGCCTGCCCAGGAATTTACCAGCTTGCGCTACCGCGTATATTTTTACCACGCAGATAAGGAGATTACAGGAAAGCTGGCAGCAAGTCTGGAAGAAGGGAAAAGCCGCTATCCCCTTTACCTGGGGCTAAGCGAATTCATAGCGAAGCCAATTCTGGTAGATTTGGTGAGTGAAAAGAGTATCCAGGAGGTGCAGCCGGGGAGGGAGGTCGAAGTGGTGACAGTATGCAATGCTCAGGCCATAGAGCGGTTGAATTTTACTGGTGAGGGCGGTGACCTCCAGTATATAAGAGAAAAAGCTCCCCAAAGCTTTGGCCCTGGCCGGGAACTGCGGCCGCCAGTTTCCATAATTTACGAAAAGAACCAAAAGAAAATGCGCGGTATATTTAAAGTCCCTGTATATTCCCTGCGCTATCGGGCGGGAGAGGAAGAGGTTGTGAGTTTCCTGGAGGTATAGGTAATGGAGTTTTACTCCCACCCCGGTAAACCGCTGGACCTGCATTTAAGGGAAGTGGCCATGGAAATGCAGCAATGCCTACAGGACATCCCGGGGCCAGGACGGGATGTCCTGCATATGCTTGCCGCTGTAACGGGATTTACCCACGACTTTGGCAAATATACTACCTTTTTTCAAAGGTACCTCCTGGAAAAGGTTAGGGATGGTGACAAACATCACCACGCCTTTATTTCAGGCCTTTGGGGAAGTTACCTGGTAACAACGCTACTAAAAAAAGAGGAAACCACCTTAGAAGCCACCTTAGCCTTTGCACCCCTTCTATGTTTTATGGCGATTACACGGCATCATGCCAACTTAGATAACCTGGAAAGACACCTGGTCAGACCTGGCGATTTAGAAGAGCCTGAGCTTACGGAAGTCCAGCCGTCCTTAAGGTATAAGTTGCAACTAGTCGAGGAACAGGTCGCTGACCTGTTTGCTCGGCGCGAAGATATTATTACCAGCCTGGTTAATGCCCAGGAACCCTTTAACTTTTTTTCTCCCGACCTACTGGAGACGTTTTGCTCTAGCTGGCGGGGAATATATGCCCAGCTTTACCGGCTGCACCGGCGCTTCAAACAGGCGGATGGCTTTACCAGGAGAAAGGCCTATTTCCTCCTGCTGGCCCTGTACTCGGCCCTGATAGATGCCGACAAGAGGGAAGCTGGGGGAGTAGGGGCTGTTCCCCGTTGCTGGCTACCTCCCGGGGCTGTGGATAGTTTTAAAGAGAAAAAGTTTGCTGCCTCCTCCAGCGATGACATAAATTCGCTACGGGAAGAGATTTACCAGAAAGTAACTAATACCATCACCCGTGTTTCTTTAGATCAGCATTTGTTTACCCTCACGGCTCCCACAGGTGCGGGGAAGACGCTGACCTCCTTGAGCGCCGCCCTCCGGTTGAGGGAGCGCTTGCACAGGGAAAAGGGTTATAGCGCGAGGATTATTTATGCCCTTTCTTTTACCAATATAATTGACCAGACTTTTACAGTTTTTGGCGATGTCCTGCGAGCATCCCTCAAGGACTTCGCTGCTAAGGAAAGCAGTTACCTCCTCAAGCACCATTACCTGGCCGACACCATTTATAAGCTGGAAGGGGAAAAGGCGGGGGAAGAATTTAGCCTGGAGGAATCTTTATTGCTTATAGAGAGCTGGCAGAGCGAGATAATTGTAACTACCTTTGTGCAGCTATTACATTCCCTTATAGGCTTTCAAAATCGCATGTTAAAAAAATCGAACAAACTATTAGGCTCCATAGTTATTATGGATGAAGTCCAGAACATACCGGTGGAGTACTGGGAGCTAGTGCGGGAGGTGCTAAAGGGACTAGCTGAATACTTTGGGGCTTACATCATTTTGATGACAGCTACTAAGCCCTTGCTATTCAAGTACGGCGAGGCCAGAGAACTGGTGGGCGATGAAGAGTTGGTCAGGAAATTTTTTAACCGGCTGAACCGGGTGCAGGTCCAGGTAGATTTACGTCCTAAACGGGTAGTAGAGGTGGCAACTGAATTTGCTCGCCAGTATGACCCTTCACGTTCTTATTTGCTTATAGTAAATACCATTAACTCTTCCCTGGAGCTTTACCAGTGCATAAAGCAGTTTTTGCGGGAACAAGGGTACAGGCCGTTGATGTTTTATCTTTCCACCAACGTTGTACCCTTGGAACGAAAAAAACGGGTCGAGGAGATCAATCAAGCCCTATCTTCTGGGCACAAGCCCGTAGTCGTGTCAACTCAGGTAGTAGAAGCTGGTGTGGATCTTGATTTTGATATTGTATGGCGCGATCTCTCCCCTGTTGATTCCATCATACAGGCGGCAGGGCGCTGTAACCGGCACGGCCATAAGCGTGGCGGACTAGTATGCGTACTCCACCTGGTAGATGAAGAGGGGCATACCCTGGCTAATAGGGTATATGGGGCTATTCATTGCCACGTCATCCGGAAGATTTTTGAGCAGTACAGCGAATTCACGGAAAAAGATTTTTTTGATCTCGTGGAAGAATTTTTCCGGATTGTGGAGGAGAAAAAGAGCAAAGACGAGGCGGCAAAAATAATTGCAGCCATGGAGGATTTATATTTCAGCGACTTGAACAATGAAAGCAGGATAGCAGTATCTGAATTTAAACTTATCCAGGAATTGCCTTCGTATGTAGATGTTTTTGTAGAACTGGATGAGCGTGCCCGGGAGATATGGCAGTTTTACCAGGAGTTTGTTTTGAAAGAGAAAGATCTGCTACGGCGGAGGCATAACTTCCTGAGCATTAAGAGAGATTTTTACGAACGGATTGTTTCTGTCCCGGCCAAGCTGGCTTTGGGGCTGGACAGTGCCACTAGACCCTTGTACCTGAGCTGTGATATCTTGGAGCAGTACTATGAACGGGAGACTGGTTTCCGGCGGCAGCGCGACGATGATCCTATTATACTGTGAAAAACATTTAGCCATAAAGCTATATGGTGGAGTTTAAAGCATGGAAAAAGAAGGCAAGATAACCGGTACCTTAGTACAATCTTATATGATCTGTCCGCGCCAGGCGTGGCTTATGGCCCGGCACGTGACACCTGACCAGGATAATGTGTATTTGGAAATAGGACGCCTGGTACAGGAGCAGGCCTATGAACGGGATAGGAAAGAGATATACATAGGTCACTTAAAAATAGACGTACTTCGAAAAAGTAACAAGAGTTTAGTAGTCGGTGAAGTAAAAAAATCGTCCCGGGCGCGTGAGGCTGCCCGGCTTCAGTTGGCCTTTTACCTGTACGAGTTAAAGGAAATGGGGATTGAGTCCGAAGGGGAGTTACTCTTTCCAGAAGAAAGGGAAAAGGAACACGTATTTTTAGACGAGGCGACAGAGGCAAGGATAATAAAGTTAAAACAAGAGATCGCGGAAACGGTTTATACTATAATGGACCCAGAAAACTAGACACAAAAACAGGGGGTCCTAAGCGTCAAATGAGTGTACGAAAGAAATATCCAACAGATTTTAAAGCCAAAGTTGTGCTGGAAATCCTTAAAGAAGAAAAGTCTG
>NZ_PVXL01000071.1 GCF_002995805.1 Neomoorella stamsii | reverse complement strand
ACATCACCATGGACCAGTAATTTCTTTTGCACCTCATTCATTCGGTTTCTCGCCTCCTGGTTGGTTTGTTTGTTTTGGTCTATTATTTTTTTACCAGGAGGCTTTTTTATTGGCAACACCTACCTTAATTCATTACAGGAATGCTTCTGAGATTTTTTAATAAAAACCTTTGAGAGCTAAAGCTCGCTAAAATACCAGCTCCTTCGGGTCGCAGGCTTTCGTCACAAGGCCACGAATTTCGTCGTAGCCACCCAGCCATTCATACAGGCCGGGAGATATTTCCTGGATCACACCTTCCCTTTGGAGAGAATTAACGGTGTAAGCATTGATGTTTACCAGGTAGGGCTGCAACTGCCGCATGATTTGCCGGCTTACACCGCGGTGGCGGAGGGCGCTGATTAGTTCATCCACCTTCCGGTCATCGGGGCCTTCATGATAGTGGACAATTACCGGGACCACCCTTTGCTCGATCATCTGGAATTTTTGCGCCACTTCGGGATAATTCAGGCTGCGGCGGCTGGCCTGGATCCCTTTGGCGTCCAGAGTGCAGGACTGGTAGAGGCGTTGGAAATAGATCCGGTACAGGCCGGGGTCGTGCAGGTCAACCCCTGTCTCGCCAGCGAGCAGCGTGGAGGCGATTTCGGTCCCGGTCTTATAGCTGCCCGGGGGCAGGTGGCCTTCCTCGGGATTGAAGATTATCACTCGTCCTTCCTGCAGCTTCCCTTCCCGGTTGCACCGCCCGGCGGCCTGGACAATCCTGTCCAGGGGACCTACAGCCCGCAGGACGAGGGGGAAATCCAGATCAACCCCCGCCTCGACTACCTGGGTGGCGACCAGGCGGCAAGGCCGGCCGTTTCCCAGGCGCCGGCGTACCTCCTGCAGGACCTTACGCCGGTGAGCCCCGCAGAGGAGCGTGGAGAGATGTAAAGCTTCAGGGTCGTCCAGGGCCTCCAGGAGGGCCAGGGCATCCTGTTTGGTGTTAACCACAGCCATAGCCTGGCGGGACTGGCGCATTGCTTCGGCTACCTGTTCCCAGCTCCATTTTTCATTGCCGGCGGGTATCTGGTAACCCACCCTTTTGAGCAATGAAAAATATTTTTGCGGGTCAGGAATTATTTCCCTTACGCCCTGCAGTCCCCGGAAAAAGGGGCTGGTCTCCAGGGCCGGCTGGGTGGCCGAGCACAGGATGACCGTTACTCCATAAAACTGGACCAGCTGCTGCAGGACATCAAGGATGGGTTCTAAAAGATGTACCGGCAGGGTCTGGACTTCATCCAGGATGATGACGCTGTTGGCGATGTTGTGGAGTTTGCGGCAACTACTGCTGCGGTCGGCAAATAAACTTTCAAATAGCTGGACCGTGGTCGTAACAATGAGGGAGGCATCCCAGTTCTCGCTGGCCAGGCGGGTCCGCAGTTCCTCGGGGGTAGGGTTTTCGGGATCTAGTGACGGGGCAACGGCGCTGTGGTGCTCCAGGACATTGGCGTTACCAAAAATATCCCGGTAGACGTCGGCCGTTTGCTCGATAATGCTGGTGTAGGGTATGGCGACAATGATTCTCTCCTTCTGATAATGCAGAGCGTGGAGCAGGGCGAAGGCCATCCCGGAACGGGTCTTGCCGCCACCGGTGGGTACGGTCAAAGAAAAGAAACCTGGCGTTAGTTCGGCCGACCGGCAACAGTGCTCGTAGATTTCCCGGCGGATTTGGTTGACATGGCCGGCACTCTTATCCATTAACCTTTGCTGGTCCGCCGCCAATAAAGACCATAAAGTAGCAATGGAGGCTCCTTTTTGCCGCAATTTTGTCAGGGAGGGTTCAAAATGCCTTTCGGTGTCAAGGAAATCGGCATCGACCAGGGAACTGAAGAGAAGGCGCAGGAATAGTTCGACCCGGCTAAATACATCCGCACCTGCTCCTCCCTGCAAAAAGGGCGGCAATTCCTTGTCCAGGGGTTGCTCCGGTTCTAAAGACGGGATAACCTGGCGGGCGTTTTGCAGGGTTGTTTTATAACGTTCCAGCTGTACCTTATCCTTTAAACGAGTCTTTAATTCTGCCCGGTCGGGCAGGCCGCCGTGGTGGCCGGCGATAAGGAAGGCCAGGGGTTCAAAATATTTTGAGGCCAGCAGGGCGCCGGCGCTGGAATGGTTGGGGCCGCGGCGGCCGGCTTCGCCCTGCAGGTAAGCCTGGAACTCCGGGTGGAACTTCCCCAGGTCATGCCAAAGACCGGCCCGGTAACCCAGATGCGGCGCTCCCAGCCTGGCAGCAAAATCCCGTGCCAGGTTGGCGACGGCCAGGAGATGCTCATATAGTAATTGCCTTTGCCCTTTTGCATTCGCGCTGTGGGCTAGAAACTCAACCATTCCTTTCTATCATCCTTTTTTGTCAAAATATAACTAAAAAGGATGTTCGACAGGTATTTACCAAAACCTGCATCGTGACAGGATAAATTATAATTTCTTGTACCGACATAAATTGTCGGGTACATATGTTTGACATAATTTTTTTACCTGGAGGAGTAAAGAATCACCTACTATACTGCCAGCCGGGACACCATCACCGAACGATTGATTGAGCCCTACCACCTGTGCTTTTTTCTCGGCGCCTTGTATGTGATTGCTTACTGTTATTACCGCCGGGAAGTGCGCCTTTTTGCCCTGGATCGTATTCGACAATGGCAGGTGACGGAAAAGGGATTTAATGTGCAGCCGGATTTTCCCTGGAAAACTATTGCTTTTTAATATTGCGGGGACGATTTTCTATACCTAGAGGTAAAAGTAAAATTCCCTGCCCGGCAGGAAAACTCTAGCCGGCAGGGAATTTTTATTTATAACTTTCAAAGGAGGTTCTCGGGGATGTTACTCTGGCAACTACCGCAGCGACACCAGCAACTTACTGGACACCCGGCCCTGGTCTACCAGGGGGAGCAGGTCACATATGGCGAGCTGGTTAAATGGATCGATGCCTACGCTAGATTATTCCAGGAACTGGGTGTCAGACCTGGCGAGAGGGTAGCCATCTGCGCCCCCAATTGCCCGGAGTTTATCTACAGCTATCTGGGGGCCCTGCAGGCCGGGGCCATCGTTGTACCCTTAAACCTGATGCTGACCCGCGAGGAGATCGCCTTTATTATCCGGGATGCGGGCTGCAGCACTATGGTCATTCACCGGGTGATTGTGGAGCGTATGGGCCTGGCGCCGCAACATGCGGCAGCCTTGGGCTTAAAACACCTGCTGGTACTCGATAATAAAACCGCAGCCAGGGCCCAGGCCGCGCCGCCAGCACCGCCGGTGACGGCTTTAGAGGAAGATATCTGCGTTTTCCTTTATACCTCCGGTACTACCGGCCGGCCGAAAGGGGCCATGCTGACTCACAGGAATTTTTTGGCGGATATTGAGGCTATGGATGCCGTATCCAACCTGGGGCCAGATAATAATTTCCTTTGCGTTTTACCCATGTTCCACAGCTTTGCCTGGACGACCTGCGTCCTCCTGCCCTTATATCTGGGCAGTACCATTACTATTAAAGAAAGCTTCCAGCCCAAGGATACCCTGAAAACCCTCTCTGAAGAAGATATTACCATTTTTTGTGGCGTGCCTTCCATGTATGCCGTCCTCCTGCGTATGGGCGAGAAGGGCCAGTTTAAGGCCCTGAAGTTTGCCATTTCCGGCGGGGCGCCCCTGGCGGCGGAAGTCCAGCGCGGCTTTGAAGCCAAATTTGCCTTCCCCCTGGTGGAGGGTTACGGCCTTTCCGAAGCGGCGCCCGTTGTCTGCCTTAACCCCCTGTACGGCATCCGTAAACCGGGGTCCATCGGCCTGCCCTTGCCGGGGGTGGAGGTTAAAGTGGTGGACGATAATGACCAGGAAGTCCCGGTGGGCGAGGTGGGAGAACTGGTAGTCCGGGGTCCAAATGTTATGGCCGGCTATTATAACCAGCCGGAAGAGACGGCCGCAGCCTTGCGGGGAGGCTGGCTTCATACCGGTGACCTGGCGCGGCAGGACGAAGACGGCTATTTTTATATTGTCGACCGCAAGAAGGACATGATCATCCTGGGTGGTTTTAATGTGTATCCCCGGGAAGTGGAGGAGGTCCTCCTGACCCACCCGGCCGTCCTGGAAGCGGCGGTGGTTGGCGTCGGTGATCCGGTAAAGGGCGAGACGGTGAAGGCGTATATTGTTTTGAAGGAAGGGGCATCTGTCGACAGGCGGCAGCTGCAGGAATTTTTGAAAGAGTACCTGGCCGCTTACAAGATCCCCCGTTTATTTGAATTTGTAGCAGATCTGCCCAAAAGCCCGACAGGCAAGGTACTGAAAAAGCTATTGAAGGGGTAGGGGAATCGCCTGCCGGCAGGAAGAATGCCGGCAGGTTTAATTTTACGGCAGTTGCCGGCGATTTTTTTACGTGGATGTTAAAGGCGGGCCGGAGATGTTAAATTAAGGCGATTATTCATTAAAGATACTTGAGGCCTGTCAATTTTTCGGTTAAAATGGTAGCAGGCGGGAAGAGGAGTGGTCCCGGTGTCGGTGGCACCAGAAGTGGCAGTTTTGCTGGATCGCCTGCGTAACCACAGTATGACGACTTACCAGCATTCCTGTAATGTCGGCAATCTGGCCTGCGCCCTGGCCGAGGGACTGGGGCTTCAGCAGGAAGAAGTGAACATCATTACCGTGGGGGGGCTCTTGCACGATATAGGCAAGGCCCGGGTGCGGGCGGCCATTCTCCACAAGGCGGCTCGTTTGACGGCGGCCGAGTGGGAGGTCATGCGCCGGCACCCGGAATTTGGCGTCCAGATCCTGTCCGGTAATGAGAAGTTTGAGGTTCTTGAGCCCCTGGTGGCCTACCACCATGAACGCTGGGACGGGCAGGGTTATTATGGCCTGGGGGGCAGCGATATTCCCCTGGGAGCCCGCATTATTGCCCTGGCCGATGCCTTTGATGCCATGACTTCCTGCCGGGCCTACCAGTATTCTAAAAATTTGCTTGATGGCATCCAGGAGCTGGCGTCTGGGGCGGGGAAGCAGTTTGACCCCCGCCTGGTACAGCTTTTTTTTGATATTATGCCGTCCATTCTCAAACGCAACAGCCGCCGGGCTTCTTGAAGATAGGTATCAGGCAGCAAAGCCACCGGGCTTAAGATGGACCGGTGGCTTTTTAATGCGTTAACCTGCGGTAAATTCCTGCTTATAAGGTAAACTCTGCCGGGCTATACTAAAGTGGAAAAATGTTAGGAGGGATTAAATGAAGATGGGTGCCGACAATGCCCCGTTGAGTTACCGCTGCAGCCGCTGCGGCAATACCTTTAAAGTCAATCCTGGTAGTGCCAGCATCTGTCCTGTCTGCGGTTTTAACTGTGGCCCTGATAAGTGCCGGCGGCTGGAAACCTCTGATGAAGGTTATTAAAATAATATAAATAAGGAAGAGGGAACCGGGGCATGCAGGCAGCAGAACTAAAAGATTGGGCTGCACGCCGGGGCCTGGTCCTGGGGATAGCCCCGGCCCGGCCCTTTGAACGGGGTGAGGCGGCTTTAAAATGGCGGGCGGAAAGGGGTCTTAAGACTCCTTTTGCCAGTGGTCGGCCGGAAGAACGCTGCCAGCCCCGGCTTCTTTACCCGGCGGCCCGTTCCCTGGTGGTGGTAGCCAGGCCCCACCTGGAGCCGGCCGGGCCACCGGGCCCGGGAGAGGGGCTGATTGCCTGTTACGCCCTGGGGCCAGATTACCATGGTGAATTACAGGGCCATCTCCAGGACCTGGCCGGCCTTTTACAGCAGGGCGGGGCCGGCTTTACTGCCATCCAGGTTGACAGTGGCCCCCTGTTGGAAAGGGAGGCTGCCTGCCTGGCCGGCCTGGGTTATTATGGCGCCAGCTGCAACCTGATTATCCCGGGCCTGGGGTCGGGCACCTCCCTGGGCCTCGTTATCACCGACCTGGAACTGGAACCCGGTGTACCCCTTGAACCCGCTGCCTGCGAGGATTGCGGCCGGTGCCTGGCGGCCTGCCCGACGGGAGCTTTAGTGGCCCCTGGCCGCCTGGACCCGGAACGCTGCCTGTCCTACCTGACCCAGAAACGGGGGGTGATCCCGGGAGAACTGCGCCCCCTTTTTGGGCAATATATCTGGGGTTGTGATGCCTGCCAGGATGTCTGCCCGGCCAACCGGCGGGAGAGGGCGGCATTACGAGAGGTGGCCCGCCGGCAGGAGGGAAGGGTAAGAGTAGTGGCCGGGGCAGGTCACGAAGTAACCTGGCCGGACCTGGCTACCATCATTACTATGGATAAGGAGCAATTTAATCGAACCTTTGGTCCCACAGCCCTGGCCTGGCGGGGGAAAACTGTGCTCCAGCGCAATGCCGCCATTGCCCTGGGCAATCTGGGTGACCCCGGAGCCATGGTATCTTTAGCGCAGGCCCTCCGGGCCCCGGCTGCGATCTTAAGGGGTCATGCGGCCTGGGCCCTGGGGCGCCTGGGTGCGGCGGCTCGCCCGGCCCTGGAAAAGGCCCGCCGGGAAGAAACCGACCCCTGGGTGCGCCGGGAGATTGATGAAGCCTTAGCTTTCCTGTAGACGGCGGCGAGCGGCGGAGTGCATAAAAAAACCCCGATTTGAAGTTTACCGGGGTGTTACACTGTCTATCCTGAAAATATTCCTTTTCAGGCGTCGCAGGTGGCCGGTCCTACCGGCCATGGGGTACTACTTTAAAATTTTAAAGGCCTCCGGCTCGGCCACAAAGGCCTCGTACAATGATTTATTTTTGACGATACTCACGGGCTGGCTGAGATTGGGGGCGGCCACCATCTTCAGGGCCACCGAATTCTGGTAGTGGGTATTTTTAACGAAATCGCCTTTGCCATCTTCACCTTCCAGGTAGTAATAGGCGGCACCACGCTTCTCCCGGAAGGGACCATAAAGGGAGGAAAAGTGGCTCTCAATGAGATTGACCATGACCAGGGGCTGGCTGCCGGGGTTGATGGTTACATGGCCATAGGCCGGAGGGATGAAGACCTTGTCGCCTTTTTTGGCTTCGACGGCCATAATTTCTTCCACTTCACCGCTGCGGTTATTTTTCTGCAGCAGGTAAATGGCTTCCCCGTCAAGTACCTCGTAGTACTCGGGATAGGTTTCGGAAGAGTGGGGTTTCAGCGGGTGAAAGTGCCCCACAGTTTTAATATACTCTTTACCAATGGTACCCGGCAGGACAACGGTGATGTCGTAGCGGATGTCATGCTGCTGGTACAATTCCCGGTCCTTTTCCAGGCAGACGCCCCGATACATGTAATAAAGGGGCCGGTCGCTGGGCGGGACATCGGCATAGAGTACCGGCAGGACATCAGCGAGGCGCCGGATGTCTGGCTCCGGGGCTAATACCCCGCCGGCAAAAGTTAAAAGACCACTGGCTTCCAGGGTAAAATGCTTGCCTAAAATCATGGAGGATGACCTCCCCGGATTATTTTCTTTTCCATTATAACCTAATGGCCCTGAAAAACAACCCTTTTTTGGTCAGGGACGCCACTGCAGTTATTAGTTAGGCCTGCCTTTGCCCGTACATCTCCCGGAAGATGCGGGTGATAACCCTTTTTTCTTCTTCATCAAACAGGCGGGTCACGGAAAATTCTACCACGGTTGTCAGGGTACCATCGGGCAGTTCGTAAATCTCTGACTTGACAATGTGGCCGTAGCCCAGGACCTCCTCGCTTTTAGTAACAATCAGGGCTTCCATACCCACCGGGTGGGCCAGTTTATGGCCCTGGCGGAAAAAACCCAGGATAATATTACCACTGGTGCGCTTCCACAGGAGCAGGTTTTCGCCGTCGCCCTTTTGCTCGTTGGGTTTTTCCGGCAATTCATCCACCGGCAGGCGGATTAGCCAGGTAAACTCGTACTTGTACCCCAAACCCATCACCTCGCCGATATTTTTTACCGATCCTCATATAATCATTCGGCTCCACTCCTTAGTTTTCCTCCTCCTGTCAGTACCCTTCTTTTTCCGGTCCTTCATACATATTATATAATACTCCAACCTTATACTGCTGCTATTTTTCCCTGGAAGGGAGGAAGGGCCGGTGAAAATCCTGGAACGTCTGGAGGAATACCGCCAGGAAGCCAAAAAGTTATACTGGGAAGGCACCTTTGCCGATTACCTGGCCATGGTGATTAAGAATCCCAGGCTGGCGCGGCTGGCCCATGCCCGGATATATGACATGATTGCTGGTGCCGGGGTGGAAGAATTTGACGGTGTCAAGCGCTACCGCTTTTTTAGCGAAGAGATCTTCGGGCTGGAGCGTACCCTGGAAAAGCTGGTGGAAGAGTATTTTCATTCGGCAGCCTGCCGGCTGGATGTGCGCAAGCGCATCCTGCTCCTCATGGGGCCGGTCAGCGGCGGCAAGTCGACCATTGTGACTATGCTTAAACGGGGCCTGGAAAGGTACAGCCAGACCGACGCCGGCGCCATCTATGCCATTAAAGGCTGTCCCATGCATGAAGAACCCCTGCACCTCATTCCCCGGGAACTCAGGCCGGAGTTCCAGAAGGAATACGGCATCTATATCGAAGGCAGCCTCTGCCCCGTCTGCCAGCTGCTGGTCGAAGAGAAATATGACGGCCGGGTAGAGGAGGTACCGGTGGAACGCATCGTCCTTTCGGAAGAGAAACGGGTCGGCATCGGCACCTTCAGCCCTTCTGACCCCAAGTCTCAGGATATTGCCGAACTCACCGGTAGCATCGATTTTTCCACCATTGCCGAATACGGTTCCGAGTCGGACCCCCGGGCCTACCGCTTTGACGGTGAACTCAATATAGCCAACCGGGGAATAATGGAGTTCCAGGAAATGCTAAAATGTGACGAGAAATTCCTTTATAACTTGCTCAGCCTTTCCCAGGAGGGCAACTTTAAGGCTGGCCGTTTTGCTTTGATCTCGGCGGATGAGTTGTCAGTTACCTCATACCACCAATAAAGATCCTTCTATGGGAATTACTTTTCAAACGAGAATAAGGGGTATATTTCCAGGTTAAACTTGCCCTTGCCTGTCTTGGTAAGATATACTGCCGAGATAAGACCGCGTAGCAAATTGTTTTTTGCCGTCTTATCTTTAGCTGCATTATAAGCTGCCAGAAAGGTTTTAATGTTTTCTTTCAGGGTCACCATTTCTTTCTCGGCGTCGCCCGGGGTTTTATTATTTTGCGGGATATTTTCTAAAAGAGCCATCTCCTTTTTTATTTCTTGCTGGCGTTCTAAAAATGTCTGGTCATCGTAGATGCCTGCTTCATATTTCTCGCAGATAAAGTTTAACCTGCGCCTGAGTTCGGCTTTTTTTTGTTCTATGGCTTCGGAAACGTCCAGGGTGGCCGCCGCTTCTTTCTGGGCGTTATAGGTTTCATTAAACATTTCTACTAGCTTTTGCGCATTAAATTCGCCTAGCTGTTCCAGGTAATTTAAAATACTTGCCTCTACATCCCGGTATTTTACAAAGCCACAACCATTTGGGCAGAATAAGAATTCTTTATGATAGACGCTGGTTCCTCCTGTTTTTTTGCGGTAATGCTGGACATTTAGCTGCCTGATCATGTGTTTGCCGCATTTGGCACAGATGACCAGTCCCGCCAACTCGCAGGGCGAAAAATCCATTTTTACATGGGGACGGCTGGCGTTTTTGAGTTTAGTTTTTGCCCGGGCCATTTCCCAGGTTTCTTTATCAATTATGGGCGGGTGGGCATCATGTACAACTATCCATTCTGATTCAGGCCGCTCATAATGCCTGTTTTTAACTCTCCTGCTGGTGCGGAATTTCACGGTACCGATATAAACCTCATTTTCTGTTATTCGCTTTACAGAAAGGTAATTCCAACGTGCAGCCCGGCCGGGGCTGGTAATGCCAAGGCGGGTAAGGTAAGTGGCTATTGCTTTGTGGGATACCTCTTTCCCTTCCAACCCGTTATTGAAAAGATCAAATATAAGCCTTACTACTTTGGCTTCCTCTTCGTAAGGTTCAAGGCGCATGGTGTTCTGGTTTAAACGGTAGCCGTAGGGTACCGTGCCGGCCACCCATTTTCCTTCTTTGGCGTATGTATACCTGGCCCCGATTAAGCGTTCGCGGGTCATTTCAAATTCTTCCCTGGCCAGGAACAGCTCGAACCGGATCTGGCGGAGGTCGGCGCTGTTTTGCGGGTCGTACGTCTTAAAGGGGGTGAGGATAAAAATACGCTTATTTACAATGAGATCATAAATCTGGCCCATGTCGGTATAAGTGCCTCTGCCAAGGCGGGGTATCTCCTTGACGGCTATGGCGTCATATTTACCTTCTTTTAGTTCTTTAATTACCTGCTGGAATACGGGGCGGGTTTCTATTTTATCCCCGGACCCGATTTCCTCTGCTATATCATATGGGACTTTAAGCTTTTCCAGTTCGTCAACCATCAGTTTCCTTTGGGCCGCTAAAGTGTCCTCACCGGTTCGCCTCTCCCGGGCTATGTCCTGCCTGGAACGGCGGAGATAACAGATGATATTGTTTATAGTTGCATCTTCAGGGAGGTACATTTGAGAAACCTTCCTCTTTTGTTTTTGGTATGAGCTATATTTCGTTGTATAACCAAATATTCCTGCTTTTTGCAAATACCCCGAAAGGAGCGGTTATATGGCTTCCGACTTAATCCTTTCTGATCCAGATCCTACTATCCAGTAGGGGAGGGAGGTGGCAAAAATGAGTAAGAGTTGCCAGGTTAGGCATGTGAACCGGGATAAAAGTCACCCGCTGTATGGCCAGGCCGGGACCGTACAGGCGAGAGCCAGGGGGCCGGGACCAAGGAATTTGCTTGTAAAGCTGGATGACGGCAACCTGGTGGTGGCGCCCTGGGACAACTGGAGAGTGGTAAGGGGGACTAGCGATGTTTAAAAACTACCGTCTGATGTTGACGATAGGCCTGATCTGCGGCGGGCTGGCGGCATTCGGCGCCGTGACGGCGGTTAACCAGAAGGTCGGCGCCGTCCCGGCGGTGGTGGCCGCAAAGGACATTGAAGGCCACCAGGTGCTGGCGCCCGGGGACCTCACGGTGGTGCCGGTGCCCCGGGCGGCGCTATATAAAGACGCCTTGCCCGCGGTAAGCCAGGCGGTGGGCCAGGTGGCCCGGGGGTATATCCCGGCCGGGACTGTTATGCGGGCTTCGATGCTTCTCCCGCCTGCTAAGGCCGGGGCGAGCGGGCTGTTGAGTGACTACCCCGGCCTGGTGGCCCTGGCCGTCAAGGCCGATATAGAGACTAACCTGGCCGGTGTTTTGCAGCCGGGGGATAAGGTGCAGGTTATGGCCCGGTATAAAGACGCCAGGGGCGGCAGGTATGAGGTTCTGGCCAGTTCCGCGCCGGCCCTCGTGGTCAATGATAAAGGCGTCCTGCTGGGGTTGACGCCGGAGGAAAACGGCAAGTACCAGCAGGCCCTGGCCGGGGGCGCCGTCATATCCTTCGCCCTCCTGCCGGGGAAGTAGGAAAGGGGGTTTTTACTCTGGAGACGGCAAGCGTTATTGTCCTGGGGAATAAGGAATTTGTAGAGGACTTTCTTTCCGGGTGGCCGGAAGGGGCGCCGCCGGTGGCCGGGGTAGCTACCGATCTGGCGGCGGCCAGGGCCGCCGCGCCGGGAGACGGCGGGGTGGTTGTAGCCGGGTTCCCCGGCAATGACGGGGTAGAACTGGTCAAAGAAATGGCGTCCAGGTATCTCCGTAGCCGGTTTTTCCTGGCCGTGGAGGATGTAGCCCTGGCCGATACGGCCCTGTGGCGGCAGATGGCCGCCCGGGGCATCGTGTTGGTATCCATTAATAATACTGCTGTGGAGGTCGCGGCGGCGTTAAAAGAGGCTGGTTTTAGGGAAGCGCCTGCGCCTTTGCCTCCCGCCCGGGCCGGGGAGAAGCCGGGAAGCTGCCCGGATGAAAGGGTAAAGGTATCTATTGCTTTCTGGAGTACCAGGGGCGGGGTGGGCAAGACGGCCCTGGCCGTGAGCCTGGCCGCCCTGCTGGCCCTGCGGGGCCGGAAGATCAGGGGGGATTACCGGGTGGCCCTGGTGGACGCCGACGCCGACGGCGGCAATTTGAGCTACTGGCTGGGGTGCCCCAATCCCCGGGTGACCCTGCCGGCCTGGCTGGACCTGCCGGAAGGCAGTGTCGGCTGGGATACGGTGCGGGAATACCTGCTCCGCCATGAGGCCAGCGGCCTGTATTTCCTGCCCCGTTCCGCCCGGGCTACTGATGAGGAGTACATCACCGCCGGGCTGATGGAAAAGGTCCATGCCGGGCTGTCGTCGTATTTCGACACGGTGATCTACGACCTGGGGACGGCGATCCGCAAGGAGAACAACTATACTCCTTATCTTCTCTCTACGGTTGACACCATCCTGGTGGTCGCGCGGCCGGACCTGCCCACCGTCCAGAGCATCAAGAACGATCTGGACGAGCTGGTGCCCAGGTGGGGCCTGGACCCGGGCCGGCTGCGGCTGGTGCTGAACCGGCGGGCCAGGGGGGCTGGCTACAAGTTGGGGGATATCGCCAGGCATATGGGTATCCCCCTTTTGTTGCCGGGGCTGCCGGAAGATATCCATGTGGACCGGGCCGCCGACCGGGGCGCGCCGGTGGTACTGGCGTACCCGGGCTGCGATTTTAGCCGGGAGGCGGGGTTGCTGCTGGCCAACCTCATGGGCCGGGAGTTTGCCGATGCGGGCGACCGGAAAAGGCCCTGGGAGTACGTTGCGGGGCTTTTCCGGCACCGGGCCGCGGCGGTGTAAGGGGGGATGCTTGAATGGCGAACTGGGAGGCTGCTTTAGAGCCGGACCTGCTGAAAAAGGTGCGCTACCGGGCCATCACGCGTATCCGGAGGGAGAACCGGGAGGTCCTGCGCCGGCCGGAAGGGCACCGGGACTACCTGCAGCGGGTTTTTAGGGAAGAGTTGGAACGAATAAGGCCGGATATGTCCATCGGCCAGTTGAGGGAACTGGCCCGGGGCCTGGCCCTGGACGTCATGGGCTACGGGCCGTTATATGATTTGCTCCGTGACCCCAAGATCACGGAGATCCAGGTCTTTGCGCCGGACAAGGTGCTGGTGGAAAGGGAAGGGGAGGTTATGGAAGCCAGGGTCCGCTTCCGGGATATGGACCACCTCTTGAACATCACCCGGGGCCTGGTGGGGGTGGCCGGGGCCAGGCTGGACGAGAACAGCCCCCTGGTGACCTGCCAGCTGCCGGACGGCTCCCGGCTGACGGCCAGCATCGCCCCGGTGGAGCTGAACGGGGTCTTCCTGGGCATCCGCAAGTTCCCGGAGTTCCTGGACCTGGAGGAACTGGTGCGGCGGGGGACCCTTACGGCGGCAGCGGCGGCGTTTTTGAAGCTGGCGGTAGATATCGGCCTCAACATCGCCGTCACCGGGCCGGTGGGGGTGGGGAAGACGACCCTGATGAACGCCCTGGCCGACCTGATCCCCTTGGAAAAGACCCTGGCCACCAGCGAGGAAGTGGCGGAGCTGCAGTTCCCCGGGCGGCGGGATGTGCGGCGGCTGGTGGCTAAATTCCCTAATGTGGAAGGCACCGGGGAGATCTCCTTGCCTGTGCTGCTCAAGGCCCAGCTGCGCCACCAGCATGACTGGGACATCATCGGCGAGTGCCGGGCGGCGGAGGCCTACTACGTCCTCACGGCCACCACCGCCGGGCACAGCGTCATGACCACCTTCCACGCCGAAACCCCCTTAGAAGCCATCACCATGCGCTTCCCGGATATGGTAATGCAGTCGGCGGAAGGGCGCGCCTACGGGGACAGCCGGGCCATTGAGCGCAAGGTGGCCCTCAGCCTGGATGTGGTGGTGCAGATGGCCCGGGTGGGCCGGGAGCGCAAGGTGGTGGAAATAGCCGCCGTGGGTTGGGATAAGGAAGTAATGATTGAGCCTTTATTCCGCCTGGAGGGCGGTAAGTTAGCGAGTGTTGGCGGCGGGGGCCTGGAACTGCTTAGAGCCAAGCGGCCTTACCGCAACTGGAAGGCGGTGGACTGATGCTGTTATTTACCGGCGTAATGGCTTTGCTGGCCGTTATGTCTCTTGTAGCGGGTTTTTTCGCCTGGCGTCAGCGCAACCCTTTAGCGGAACGGCTGGAACAGATGCGCGGGGGCCGCAGGGTCGCAGGGTTTAAAACCTGGTGGCGGTCGTCCTGGCGGTTGGACTTATTCAGCGGCGATGAGAAGCTGGCCGCCGAGGCCGCCGCCCTCGGCGCCCTCCTGGCCGGGGGGTTGAGCTTTATGGTCGCCGGTTCTTTTTTTGCCCTTCTCCCGGGTGGTGCGGCCGGGTTTTTCTATTTCCCTCGGCTTTACGGGATGCTGCGCCGGGGGAGGCTGCAAGAGGCCTTCGCCGGGGAGCTGGGGCCGGGGG
>NZ_PVXL01000070.1 GCF_002995805.1 Neomoorella stamsii | reverse complement strand
TGGTTAAAGGACTTAGGGTATCAGGGGTAGTCCTTATCCACATATTGCCATATTAAGCTGCTTAAAGAACTAAGGGGTCATAGGTTACGTCATTAAGATAATCAGCTTCGCCAGCCAGTACTTGCCTTACTATTTCCCGATAGACACCTTCATGGTCTATCCTGCGCCGCCCTTGGGAGCTGCGTTTATGCTTTAGGTGCAGGGTTTGGACGAAGAAGGTAAAGGGTTCATACAGGCAGGTACGGATTAAACGTTTAATGGTTAGCAGTGGTCCCCGGTAACCGGCTTTTAACTGGAGTATGACCATCAAACAGTAGGTTATTAGGGCTATAAAGAGCTGGTTTTCTACAGCTTGTTCGCTTTTGCCGTAAAAGTGTTTTACCTGGAGGTGTTGCTTGATCCATTTGAAGAAGAGTTCTATCTGCCAGCGGTTACGGTAAATCTCGCTTAATTCTTCTGCCTTTAGTTGCAAATCATTGGTGACAATCACTACTGGTTGTCCCTGGGTATCTTCGGTTGTTATCAGCCTTAAGGGATGCTTCATTTTGGTAACGCCATCTTTGCCCAGGTAAACCATCTGATCTTTTTTAACTTTGCTCTCAGAGTTTACCGGCAAGTCGGCAATCACTTTCACTATGGCATTACCCTTTAAGCGGCTGGCAAAGCGGATGCCTTCTTCGCAGTACCTGTCAAACTTCTTATAGTCAACGTAGCCACGGTCAAAAACATTTAAGGCATCCTTTTCCTCAACTACGAGGACATCCATCTGGGTTTTATCTGCCGGCCGAGCCGGGGTGATGACTGCTTTATCAGGTAGAACTTCTTCTTCATAGAACCTTAAGCGCAGGTGGAGCTTGACACCGCCTTTAGTCTGGCGGAACTCGGCCCAGCGGTACTGGGTCAGGCAGAGGCTAATGGTGGTGGAATCAATGAGGTAAATACGGCCTACTGCGTTCCTTAAGTTTACTAAGCCGATTTCTTGGCCCACCTTAGTGGTGAGATAACTGAATAACAGCCGGATAAATTGCGGGGACAAATCCCTTAAACGGCGGGATATCTGGGAAAAACTGATGCTTTCCAGGTTGATGGCCCGGTTGAATTTCGGGTCATGGAGGCTGTTGCTGATATCCCGCAGGCCGTCAAGTTGTTCCAGCTGGGCGAAGGTTATTAATTCAACGAGTTGAAGAGTATTTAGCTTCTTAACGTACTTATCAACCCCCATACCTTCGGTTAATTGCCAAAAATAGTCGTTAGAAACCGGAGAGAATAGTTGATGAAATGTGGATAATGTGGTATCCTTGCCTTGCATT
>NZ_PVXL01000069.1 GCF_002995805.1 Neomoorella stamsii | reverse complement strand
AGGCAAGAGTTATTTAGCAACAAAAAAGCCCCTGATAGGGTTAACCTAACAGGGGCTGAGGGGAATGGCTCCCCGGGCAGGGCTCGAACCTGCAACCACCCGGTTAACAGCCGGGCGCTCTACCATTGAGCTACCGAGGAATGTATAGGGAGAGCATGGAGATTTTTTCTCCATGCTCTCTTTTGGAAAAACTTCCTGGCAGTGTCCTACTCTCCCGGGGAATACTCCCCAGTACCATCGGCGCTGGAGGGCTTAACTGCCGTGTTCGGGATGGGAACGGGTGTTTCCCCTCCGCTATTACCACCAGAAATCTTTTGTCTCATCTGTTGTTTGTTCTCTCAAAACTACCCAGCGAGGTTGACGTTTTACCCACGCTTCTTTCATGGTCAAGCCCTCGACCGATTAGTACCGGTCCGCTCAAGGGGTTACCCCCCTTACACTCCCGGCCTATCTACCTGGTAGTCTTCCAGGGGTCTTACTGGATTGCTCCATGGGAAACCTCATCTTGAGGTGGGCTTCGCGCTTAGATGCTTTCAGCGCTTATCCCTTCCAGACTTGGCTACCCAGCGGTGCCCCTGGCGGGACAGCTGGTACACCAGCGGTCTGTCCATCCCGGTCCTCTCGTACTAGGGACAGCTCCTCTCAAGTTTCCTGCGCCTGCGATGGATAGGGACCGAACTGTCTCACGACGTTCTGAACCCAGCTCACGTACCGCTTTAATGGGCGAACAGCCCAACCCTTGGGACCTACTTCAGCCCCAGGATGCGATGAGCCGACATCGAGGTGCCAAACCCCGCCGTCGATGTGGACTCTTGGGCGGGATAAGCCTGTTATCCCCGGGGTAGCTTTTATCCGTTGAGCGATGGCCCTTCCACTCGGGACCACCGGATCACTAAGCCCGACTTTCGTCCCTGCTCGACCCGTCGGTCTCGCAGTCAAGCTCCCTTCTGCCTTTGCACTCTACGCGCGATTTCCATCCGCGCTGAGGGAACCTTTGGGCGCCTCCGTTACCTTTTAGGAGGCGACCGCCCCAGTCAAACTGCCCACCTGACACGGTCCCCAGACCGGTTTACGGCCTCGGGTTAGAATTTCAGTGCTTCAAGAGTGGTATCCCACCGTCGGCTCCCCACTACCTGGCGGCAGTGGTTCGCTGCCTCCCACCTATCCTGTACATGAAACACCAAAACCCAATGTCAGGCTACAGTAAAGCTCCACGGGGTCTTTCTGTCCTATCGCAGGTAACCCGCATCTTCACGGGTACTACAATTTCACCGAGCCCTTCGTTGAGACAGCGCCCAGATCGTTACGCCTTTCGTGCGGGTCGGAACTTACCCGACAAGGAATTTCGCTACCTTAGGACCGTTATAGTTACGGCCGCCGTTTACTGGGGCTTCGGTTCAGAGCTTCGCTTGCGCTAACCCTTCCCCTTAACCTTCCAGCACCGGGCAGGCGTCAGCACCTATACTTCAGCTTCCGCTTTAGCAGGCACCTGTGTTTTTGGTAAACAGTCGCCTGGGCCACTTCTCTGCGACCCCCTCGGGCTCCAGTAAGTTTTTACTATCACCCTAACGGGGTACCCCTTCTCCCGAAGTTACGGGGTCATTTTGCCGAGTTCCTTAACGAAGGTTCGCTCGCGCGCCTCGGGATCCTCTCCCCACCTACCTGTGTCGGTTTGCGGTACGGGCACCCGGAGTCCTCGTTAGAGGCTTTTCTTGGCAGTCTGGGTTCGACCAGTTCGCTACTTTAATTTCGCTCCCCGTCACCTCTCAGGATGTGTGTGAGACGGATTTGCCTGCCTCACTCCCTACTGGCTTGGACGCACACGACCAACGGTGCGCTGTGTCTACCCTCCTGCGTCACCCCATCCTGTTAACGGCCTCCAGGTGGTATCGGAATTTCAACCGATTGCCCATCGCCTACGCTCTCCGCCTCGGCTTAGGTCCCGACTTACCCTGGGTGGACGAGCCTTCCCCAGGAACCCTTAGGTTTTCGGCGGGCAGGATTCTCACCTGCCTTCTCGCTTACTTATGCCGGCATTCTCACTTCTGTAAGCTCCACTGCTCCTTACGGTACAGCTTCGACGCTTACAGAACGCTCCCCTACCGAACTGCAGCACCAGTGGTGCACTCAGTTCCCAAAGCTTCGGTAACGGGCTTGAGCCCCGCTAAATTTTCGGCGCAGAGTCACTCGACCAGTGAGCTATTACGCACTCTTTAAATGATGGCTGCTTCTAAGCCAACATCCTGGTTGTTTAAGCAACTCTACATCCTTTCCCACTTAGCCCGTCTTTTGGGACCTTAGCTGTTGGTCTGGGCTGTTTCCCTCTCGACTACGAATCTTTGCACCCGCAGTCTGACTCCCAAAGTTGTCTTAACGGCATTCGGAGTTTGAAAAGGTTCGGTAACCTGGTAAGGCCCCTAGCCTTATCAGTGCTCTACCTCCGTTAAGCTCCCTTTGAGGCTAGCCCTAAAGCTATTTCGGGGAGAACCAGCTATCTCCGGGTTCGATTGGCATTTCACCCCTACCCACAGGTCATCCGCCGGCTTTTCAACGCCGGTCGGTTCGGGCCTCCACGAAAGTTTAATCTCGCTTCACCCTGCCCATGGGTAGATCACCCGGTTTCGGGTCTACGTCAACGAACTTATCGCCCTCTTCAGACTCGCTTTCGCTCCGGCTCCGGGTCTTCCCCTTAACCTCGCTCGTTAACGTAACTCGCCGGCCCGTTCTACAAAAAGTACGCCATCAGGCTTTAACGCCCTCTGACTGCTTGTGGGCATACGGTTTCAGGTTCTATTTCACTCCCCTCCCGGGGTGCTTTTCACCTTTCCCTCACGGTACTAGTGCACTATCGGTCGCTAAGGAGTATTTAGCCTTGGAAGGTGGTCCTCCCGGATTCCCACGGGATTCCACGTGTCCCGTGGTACTTGGGGTCCTTCCCGAAGACTTCAGCCGTTTCGGATACGGGGCTTTTACCCCCTATGGCCGGACTTTCCAGTCCTGTTCTCCTACGGCCTTCGCCTTCGTGGAGTATCTGCAACTACTCCCGGAAGCCCCGCTACCCCTTATGCACAACGGTTGCAGCCTTCTCCATGCATAAGGTTTGGGCTCTTCCCTCTTCGCTCGCCGCTACTGGGGGAATCGCGTTTGCTTTCTTTTCCTCGGGGTACTAAGATGTTTCAGTTCCCCCGGTTCGCTCCCTGTACCTATGGATTCAGTACAGGGTACCTGGATATTACTCCAGGTGGGTTGCCCCATTCGGGTATCCCCGGTTCGACGCCTGCTTGCGGCTCCCCGGGGCTTTTCGCAGCTTACCACGCCCTTCTTCGCCTCTTAGCGCCTAGGCATCCACCGTACGCCCTTACTAGCTTGACCATTCACTTCTCGTAGGTGGGTCCGTCTTCCTCGCTGTGCAGTTTTCAAAGAACA
>NZ_PVXL01000068.1 GCF_002995805.1 Neomoorella stamsii | reverse complement strand
ATTGCCAAAAATAGTCGTTAGAAACCGGAGAGAATAGTTGATGAAATGTGGATAATGTGGTATCCTTGCCTTGCATTTTGGCCTCCTTATGTTAGAGGTTAGGGCAAGGACTACCCTTAATCTCTAGCATAAGGAGTTTTTTCTTGCAAGGCCAGGTTATTTCAGGAATTTGGCTGATTTTGGGGCGCAATTGCTCTTGACATGTTTATAATTTTTTTATGCAACGCTAGTGATTTGCAGACTACCTATGAGGGATTGAAACTAGCTAATTCGGCCCCGCCCCCAGGTGTTGGCTCATATTTGCAGACTACCTATGAGGGATTGAAACAATACTGCCTCAACCTCATGGTCGAGGCCGGGGATGGATTTGCAGACTACCTATGAGGGATTGAAACGAAATGTGAGTAGCGTAGCTTACAAAAACTATGTTGATTTGCAGACTACCTGATATGGAAGGGCCTTGTCAAGCCCCTCCGAAATTTTTTTGCGAAACCTGTTTTAGGGACAGAAATATCCCTCTACTGCTCAAGGCAGCAATCAAAGTTGGACGTCTACAGATTTTAACTCTTTCCGCCCGGCTCTGGCAGCCCCATCCTGGGCGGGGAGCAAGCCTGTCAAGGGCCGCGTAGCGGGCCGCAGGCTTTACCCTTGACTGGCGCAGCGACCCGCCCTATAATGCAAAA
>NZ_PVXL01000067.1 GCF_002995805.1 Neomoorella stamsii | reverse complement strand
ATGGACAAGAACGGCATGAAGAAAGGCATCGACGGGGGTGCGGCCGGGGCCATTGCCAAGTCGCTCTTTGGGGAAAGCGGCAAACTAGGACGGAACTTCCCCCGGCCGCGGTTCAAACTATTCGACTACAAAGACTATCCGGGTTATCCTGATGTTTTACCGCATGCCTTTACCCTGCATTCCCTGGAAGAGTGTTCGCACTTTGGCTACGAAGAATATATGGAAGATATTAATGCCGCCAAGGATATGGTCGGCGATGATGGCGTGATTATGGCCAGCCTATCTGGAGCTACCATGGAAGTATGGGAAATAATGTGCAAGATGGTCAACGAGACTAAGGCCGACTGGGTAGAACTGAATGTATCCTGCCCCTTTGCCGCCGACATGGGAGTAAAGATGGGTGCGGGTGCAGTAGAACTCTGCACGGAAATTACCAGATTGTGTGCTGGCATTTTGAAGAAGCCCTTTAGTGTAAAAATTTCTCCTCAGGCTGCCGACCCTGTAGCCATAGCTGAGGAAGTAGAAAAAGCCGGGGCCATGGCGGTTAACCTGTCAGCTCGTTTATCCGGTATCATGATCGATATTGAGACAGCCAAACCCATTGGACCGGGCGCCATGGGCGGCTGGGGTGGTCCTTACCTTCTAGGTTATGGCTTAAAGATTGTCAGCCAGGCGGCAAAGCGGCTGCATATTCCCATTATTGCCGGTCTGGGTGTTTGGGACTGGCAGGACATCATTCGCTATGTCATGGTAGGTGCGAGCCTGGTACAGTCGGGTGCCGGCATCATGCTGCAGGGGTACAACATTAGCAAGAAATGGGTAGACAGCATCAATATGTGGCTGGACAACAAAGGTTACAACTCCCTGGACGAGATCCGCGGCATTGCCCTGCCGAACATTCTGCGGACCAGGGATATCGAGCGGGCACCGGAGGGGGTCCATGCAGTTGTGGACTTCAAGAAGTGCAACCGGTGCGGCACCTGTACGAGGAGCTGTTTCTATGATGCCATTACCTTAACCAAAGCGGGTGCCATTGTCAACACGAACAAGTGCGACGGCTGCGGCATGTGCATGGAAGTATGCCCGCAGAATGCAGTTACTATGAGTAAAGGTAAAAAGTAAATTACAAAAGTAAATTACAGGAGATGTTCTGGTTATTGGGGGCGGGGCGGCAGGAAGCCGTGCCGCCCCCAGAGCAAAACGCAGCCGCACGGGCTTGGAAGTTGTGAGAAAAATGGCTGAAAACAGGGCTTATATATTAACCGAAATGACCTGGCCGGAAGTCAAAGAAGCACTGGACAAAGTTAAGGTAGCAGTGATCCCCGTTGGGGCACATGAACAGCATGGACCCCATCTAGTAGAATCCTGTGATGCTGTCCGGGCAACTGAGTTTTGCCGTCTGTTAGCCCATCGGATGTACCCTAAGGTTATTGTTGCTCCAACTGTTAATATGGGCGTTTCATACCACCACATGCCTTTCCCGGGTACTATCTCTTTGAAGCCTGCAACTTTGATATCTGTCCTCGAGGATATAGTTGCTTCTCTGAAAGTTCATGGCTTGAAAAAATTTTTATTTCTAAACGCCCATGGTGGCAATCAGGCAACTCTAGAAGTTGCTGCTACCATTATACATGAGAAATTGGGAATTGATATCGCCTGGTTGCAATATACTAGCCTTTCAAGAGAAGCTATGGGCCAGCACATCAAGTCGCAGCTATCTGGCCACTCTTGTGAGCGCGAGGTTTCGGAAGCCTTGTATCTGGCCCCGCACCTTGTTAAAAAAGACAGGATTTCTCCTGGAGACCTGAAAGATTTACCTTACCGGTATATGTCCATTGGCGGTGGGCAGATAGGTGTAAATTACACATTTAAACAAATTACTGCTAATGGGGCTCTTGGTGATGCTACCAGGGCAACTTATGAGGCCGGCAAGGACATTGTGGAAGAAGCTTTGAACAGGGTGTGCGAATTTCTGGAAGATTTTATTGGCAAGAGATAGAAAAGATTTTTAAGCACCTGTAGGTAAAAGGAGGGATTTCTATGGATTTTGACAATAAATACCGTGCGCGCCTCGAAAAATTATCGACAACTAATGTTGCGGACGCCCTTGACGCTTTAGGATTAAAAGGTGCTACCTACGGCATCCGCCCTATCTGGGAGGGCGCGGGTAAGATTGTAGGTAGAGCGGTAACTGTTAAGATTACGGCTGCCGGTTTAACGAAAGGGAAGCATCATCTGGGAGTAAAGGCCATTGATGTAGCTGAAGCGGGAGATGTCATTGTAGTTGATAACGGCGGGCGCTTAGATACCTCGTGCTGGGGGGGAATCCTGGCCAATGGAGCTAAAATGAAAGGTATTTCTGGTGTTGTGATCGATGGCGCCTGCCGCGATGTAGACGATTATGTAGAAATTGGTTTTCCTGTGTATGCTCGGGGTTCAGTGGTAGCAACAGCTAGAGGTAGAGTTATGGAAGAGGCCACCAATGTTCTCATCCAGTTTGGCGGAGTACAAGTGCGCCCCGGCGATGTAGTGGTAGCTGACCGCAGTGGTGTAGTCATTATCCCCCAGGAAAAACTTGATGAGGTCGTTGCCAAAGCAGAAGAACTTTACGAGAAAGAGGAAAAGATGATTGCAGAGATTCGTGCCGGCGTTTCTATGCTAGAAGTAGATTCTAAATATAACTACGAAAAGATGCTAAAGTAAATGCGTGCGGTTTGCTCGAGCAGAGGATTAGGGGGGCTGTTTCGTGGTTTTAACGCCAGAAGAAATCCTGCAGTTTTTGAAACTACCAACAGGTAATATTTGTGATGCCAATGGTAAAGGCGGCAATATGGACCCGGCGATCAAACCGATTGATCCAAAGTCCAAGATGGCCGGTACGGCTGTAACCGTGCGCTGCCAACCTGGAGATAACCTTACTCTTCATCAGGCGATTTACGAGGCTGAACCAGGTTCGGTACTGGTAATAGACGTACATGCCTATACTGGGGCAGGTCCCTTTGGTGAAATTATGGCTATCGCTTGCCTGGAGAGGGGCATTGCCGGTGTAGTTATTGATGGCGCCTGCCGCGACGCCAATGATATTCAGGAACTGGGTTTGCCTTTATTCTGCCGCGCTTTTAACCCCGGCGGCACGGTTAAAGAGAGCCTGGGAACTATAAACGAAATTATCCAATGCGGCGGAGTAGTGGTAAAGCCAGGTGATATAGTCGTGGGTGATTGTGACGGGGTGGTAGTTGTACCTCAAGAGCGGGCCAGGGAAGTTTTAGAGCGTGCCCAGGCCATCGCAGCTAAAGAAAAAGAGGTCCGGGAACTGTTACGCCAGGGGAAAACCACTCTGGAGATTTACGGCTTTGACAAGCTGATAGAAAAGAAGAAGTTCAAATAAATATGCTTTCGTTTAGAGAAAGGAGAAGTACCTGTGGCTGAAAAACTGGTTAGGATTGATCCGGCGGTTATTAACGCATTTAAGCAGCTGGACACAACTAGTGTTTCCGATGCCCTGGACCGGTTGGGAATTGTAGGCGGGTTAGAGGGGATAAAACCGGTTGTTTCCGGGGTGACATTGTGCGGTCCAGCATTTACCGTTCACTATGTGCCCTGCGGTGTAGTAAAAGGAACGGTGGGCGATTTCCTGGATGACGTAGAACCGGGCCAGGTAGTGGTTATTGATAATGCTGGACGTACTTATTGCACGGTTTGGGGCGACCTTATGTCCTTAACTGCATCTATTCGGGGAGTAGCCGGGACAGTGATCGATGGGGTTTGCCGCGATATTACAGGTATTAGAAAGTTGCAATATCCAATTTTCACCAGGGGTTACTTTATGGTGACGGGTAAAGATCGGGTACAGGTAGATGCAGTTAATGTACCAGTAGCTATTTCCGGGGTTCAGGTTAAACCTGGCGATATCATGTTGGGTGATGACACTGGAGTACTGGTAATACCCCAGGAAAGAGCGGAAGAAGTACTTGCTGTAGCACAGGAAATTGCTGAGAAAGAGGCGTTAATAGAGAGAGAAATACGGGCTGGAGCGACTTTACGTGAAGCGCGGAAAAAAGTTGGCTACCATAATTTGCAGACCCGCCGGCAATAAGTTTTTAATGATACTTTTAGGAAGGCTTTAGGAGGAAACGTGATGATCCTTACTGATGAAGAGAAAAGAATGCTCGATGGCCAATATGGCGATCTGGTTCGAAAATCCATGAAAATACTTGTTGCCCTTGGTGAAATTTACGGGGCCGAGAAAATGCTAGATATAAATAATGTTCATTCACCGGGGGTATCCTACCGGGTTGCTGGCGATGCAGGGCTTAACTTCGTAAAAGATGCGAGCGTTGCCGGACGTTTCGAAGTACCTGTTACCCTTAACACGATTGGGATTGACTCAGAAAACTGGGAGGAACTGGGCTTTCCCCGCTGTTTCGCCCTTAAACAGCTTGAACTATTACAAGCTTACCACACCATGGGGGCTATCTCAACGTACACATGTACTCCATACTTAGTAGGTAATATTCCTTTAAGGGGAGAACATGTAGCCTGGGGAGAATCATCGGCGATTGCTTTCGTTAATTCTGTTCTTGGTGCCCGCACAAATAGGGAAGGGGGTCCCAGCGCCCTGGCTGCCGGCATAACCGGTAAGGTGCCTGCGTATGGATATCACCTCGATGAAAATCGCAAGGGAAAGTATCTCTTTAAGGTTGACATAGACCTTAAAACAGATAGGGATTTTGCAGTTTTAGGGTACTTTGCAGGCAAGATCGCAGGGACGGACGTGCCTGTTTTTGAGGGAATAAAGCGCCGGCCGACATTAGAGAACCTCAAAGCACTCAGTGCAGCAGTTGCTTCCTCAGGGGCAGTTGCGCTTTACCATATTGTTGGCGTGACGCCGGAAGCACCAACAACAGAGGCTGTCATAGGGAAGCAAGAACCTATTCGTTTCGGTAAGAAAGAGTATGAAGAAGTTGTCGCCAAGTTTTCCCTGGAGGGGGACATCGATTTTGTGGTCACGGGCTGTCCTCACTGCTCTATAAATGAGGTGAGAAGGGTTGCCCAACTCCTGGCAGGTAAGAAAGTAAAGGCCGATTTTTGGATTTGTACTTCGCGGCAAGTAAAAACTTTAGCCGATAAAATGGGTTATACGGAAATCATCCGGGAGGCGGGGGCCCAGATCGTTTGTGACACCTGCCCAGTACTTGCCCCTACGAGTTCCAAAGGCTACAAGAAGCTGGTCACTAATTCCGCCAAACTAGCCCATTATGCCCCGGGGTTGTGGAACTTAAAAACCGGATTAATCGAAATAGAAGATTGCGTGGAGGCGGCGATTAAGGGATATTGGGGTGGTAAAGTATGAACACAAAGGTAATAAAAGGACGAAAAATCGTAGAGGGTATTGCCGAAGGCGAAGCCCTGGTCACTAAAGAGCCGATTTCTTTTATGGGCAGCATAAACCCCAAGACTGGATATGTAATTGAAAGAGGGCATGAAATCGAGGGGCAGTGTCTTAAGGGAAAAGTTTTGGTGTTTCCGAGGGCAAAGGGTTCTACGGGCGGCTCCTATATGTTGTATGATGTCGTAAAAAACGGAGTTGGGCCGGTAGGGATAGTTAATGTAGAGGCAGATTCGGTCGTTGTGATTGGTGCAATTGTTGCTGATTTGCCGATGGTCGACAAGATTGATATTGGAGAAATTGAAACGGGCGACTATGTGGTTGTTGATGGTAATAATGGTGTGGTAAAAGTACAAAAAAGAGATAACGATACGATGGGAGATTAAATTTATCTTTGTTGCTGCAGGAATTCAGGTATTAATAGCGAATATATTAAATTGTGAACATAGCATACAATATGTATACAAGTTGAAGACACGCTTACTTTTTAAATATGATATGCCAAACCGGCCACAAAGTCCAGCAAATAACATTTTTTAATCCAGGAAGCTTTGAAGAAATGGGATTTAGGAAAAGAGTAGTATACCTTGGGTATGTGATATTGTGTAATATATGTACACATAAATTACCAGGCTGGGGAGGTGTAAAGCCAGAGTAGTCCTATAAATAAAAGCCCATCAAAATTATCACGCTTCAATCTACTAAATAATTCAATATCCAAAGGAGGAATATAAACATGGCAAATCTGAGTGTAGAAGTAGCAGGAGTAAAATTTAAAAACCCAGTAATCCTAGCCTCGGCTACCCCCACAATGGACAAGAACGGCATGAAGAAAGGCATCGACGGGGGTGCGGCCGGGGCCATTGCCAAGTCGCTCTTTGGGGAAAGCGGCAAACTAGGACGGAACTTCCCCCGGCCGCGGTTCAAACTATTCGACTACAAAGACTATCCGGGTTATCCTGATGTTTTACCGCATGCCTTTACCCTGCATTCCCTGGAAGAGTGTTCGCACTTTGGCTACGAAGAATATATGGAAGATATTAATGCCGCCAAGGATATGGTCGGCGATGATGGCGTGATTATGGCCAGCCTATCTGGAGCTACCATGGAAGAATGGGAAATAATGTGCAAGATGGTCAACGAGACTAAGGCCGACTGGGTAGAACTGAATGTATCCTGCCCCTTTGCCGCCGACATGGGAGTAAAGATGGGTGCGGGTGCAGTAGAACTCTGCCCGGAAATTACCAGATTGTGTGCTGGCATTTTGAAGAAGCCCTTTAGTGTAAAAATTTCTCCTCAGGCTGCCGACCCTGTAGCCATAGCTGAGGAAGTAGAAAAAGCCGGGGCCATGGCGGTTAACCTGTCAGCTCGTTTATCCGGTATCATGATCGATATTGAGACAGCCAAACCCATTGGACCGGGCGCCATGGGCGGCTGGGGTGGTCCTTACCTTCTAGGTTATGGCTTAAAGATTGTCGGCCAGGCGGCAAAGCGGCTGCATATTCCCATTATTGCCGGTCTGGGTGTTTGGGACTGGCAGGACATCATTCGCTATGTCATGGTAGGTGCGAGCCTGGTACAGTCGGGTGCCGGCATCATGCTGCAGGGGTACAACATTAGCAAGAAATGGGTAGACAGCATCAATATGTGGCTGGACAACAAAGGTTACAACTCCCTGGACGAGATCCGCGGCATTGCCCTGCCGAACATTCTGCGGACCAGGGATATCGAGCGGGCACCGGAGGGGGTCCATGCAGTTGTGGACTTCAAGAAGTGCAACCGGTGCGGCACCTGTACAAGGAGCTGTTTCTATGATGCCATTACCTTAACCAAAGCGGGTGCCATTGTCAACACGAACAAGTGCGACGGCTGCGGCATGTGCATGGAAGTATGCCCGCAGAATGCAGTTACTATGAGTAAAGGTAAAAAGTAAATTACACAGGGTGAAAAAAGATGAATGAACTAAGGTGTGATGTTTTGGTTATTGGGGGCGGGGCGGCAGGAAGCCGCGCCGCCTACGAAGCTAAACGAAGCCACCCACAGTTGGAAGTAACTTTGGTGGTTGCTGGCAAGTATGGAACAAGCGGTAGTACCAACTTAATAGCTTCAGAGAGCCTGGGTATAAACGCTCCTTTTAACTATATGGGTGATGGCGACGATCCTGACGTTTACTTTCAGGATATGCTTGATACGGGCGGTGGCTTGAGCGACCCAGATTTGTGCCGGGTTATTGCGGATGAGGCCTGCACCAGGGTAGAAGAGTTGATGGCCTTGGGCCTGGAATTTGATAGTGAAGCTGGCCATCCGGTGCAAAGGAAATTATCTGGATGCACAAAAGCCAGGTCCCTAACCTGCGGCGGCGCGACTGGACGTGAGATCGTTAGGGTTCTCAAAAAAGCGAATATTAGTATAGGTGTGCAGGTAATAGAAGACGTCCGTATTCTTGATTTAGTGAAAGACGATAACGGCCGGGTATGTGGCGCTGTGGGCCTCAACGAAAAAAAACCTATCTTTATAACTGCTCGAGCGGTGATATTAGCTACGGGTGGCGCTGGTAGGATTTTCCGGAAAAATGTTAACCCACCATCAATAGAAGGTGATGGCTGGGCTATGGCTTACAGGGCGGGTGCACGACTGGTTAATATGGAGTTTTTCCAGGTGGGGCCTGCTGTAGTAAAGCCCAAGGTGCAGTTTATTATTCATAGCCACATGTGGCGCCTGCAACCAAAGTTAACAAACGTTCACGGTGAAGAATTTCTCAAACATTACTGCCCTGAAGGAGTTGAGGTAGCAGAGGTAATTGAAGCTAAAGCCATGTCTTATCCGTTTTCGGTGCGGACGGTGGCTAAGTATCTTGATATAGCTATTTTTAAAGAGCTTATGGCTGGTCGCGGCACACTTGATGATGGGGTTTATTTTGATGTGACCCATGTTGAAGAGGAGGTGTTAAAGCAGCGAGCACCCATAACCTATGATTTCCTAAAACGTGCCGGGGTTGACCTCACCCGCGAAAAGATTGAATTGGGGTTAGTGGTACAGAACTTTAACGGTGGTATTTTAATTGACGTGAACGGTTTCACCGGTGTAGAGGGGCTGTATGCAGCCGGAGAGGTTACCGGAGGCGTTCATGGTGCCGATCGCCCCGGGGGGAATAACCTTATCGATACCCAGGTGTTTGGTTACCGGGCCGGGCGTGCCGCTGCCGAATACGCCCTGGGACAAAAAGAAAAAAGCAAACTACCTGTTATAGTTCAGGACATGAGTTCCGAACTGGTTAAGCCTGTTACAGAGGAGGAACAGGTAGCTTTACAGCGTAGCGCCGATCTTTATTATCGTGAACTTACGATTGTACGTCGGGCTGAAGGATTAAGAAGGGTGCTAGATTATATTTCCGAACATAAGCCTAATAATCAAAACAATATCCTCGGTAACCGCTTGCTAGTAGGTCAGATTTTAGCTCTGGCCGCTTTAACCAGGGAGGAAAGCCGGGGTACCCATTACCGTGAAGACTTCCCGGATTCTGAGCCGGCTTGGCAGCAAAGAATAATTATTTCCCAGGGGACGAATGGAGAGCCTGCCGTTACGGCTGATAAATTCTAAAAAGGTTTTGCCAAATATGAGTACGGGCGAGCAGTTACAACTAACATGAAGATAATGTGTAGGACTATAAGGAAGCCATAATAAAACAGGGGGGAATTTTTAATGAAAAAAAGCAAGAGTTTTATGTTATTTACATTCCTAGTAATTGTTACCATGTTATTGGCTGGATGTGGTGGCGGGGGTACAAAGACCGGCGGCGGTGATAAGAGTAGTAGCAATAGTTCAGGTGGCGGTTCAACAAACAAGATTATGTCATTAGCCACTGCTAGCCTGGGCGGTACTTATTACATCATCGGTTCTGCAGTAGCGGATATTATCACTAAAAATGTTCCCGGCCTACAGGTGAATGCTGTCATTGCGCAGGGCTCAGTTGGTAACCCTAAGCTGGTCGACAAAGGGGAAGCAGAACTGGGGATTACCAACTACTATTCCGCTATGGACGCCTTGCAAGGCAACAAACCCTATGATAAGCCAATGAAGATTGCCGGTATCGCTCCCTTGCAGTTTAGTGTACTTCATTTTGTTACTTTTGCTTAAAGGCAGGACATTAACAGTATCGCTGATCTTAAAGGGAAAAAGATTGCTGCTGGGCCGGCTGGTGGCGGTGGCGCCCTTGCTTTCCAGAGGATTTTACCCTTCTGGGGTCTCAGTAAGGACGATGTAGTCCAGAGTTACATCTCTTATGCTGAAGGCTCAGAGGCCTTAAAAGATGGTAATGTTGATGTCACCATGCCCCATGGGGCGCCGCCCCTTGAAGCCATATCAGAGCTTACGGGGCAAAACCAGATCAAGATTATCCCCATTGAAAAGGAAAAATTCGCGGAGATAAACGCCAAGTACCCTTACTATGAAGAGACAGTTATTCCTGCGGGGACCTATAAAGGTGTTGACCAAGACGTACCGGCCCTGGGTATTAGGGACATCCTCGTGGTAAATGCCTCCATGGATGAAGAGACAGTATATCAGATTACCAAGGCGCTCTATGAACATATCAAAGATCTTCAGGCAGTTCACCCATCAGTCAAAAACTTATCTTTTGATGGATACAGAGCATCCCTTGTACCGCTACACCCCGGTGCTAAAAAATTCTATGACGAGATGGGGATAAAGACTAAATAATCCTGAGTGTAAGGGTGGAGGGGTGAATCTCTCCACCCAAACATTAATGAAAGAAGGTGGATTAACTTGAAGGACAAGCCAAAAGCTAAAGCACAGGAAGATAAAGATATAATAATTACTAAAAGGGATCTGGCAGGTCCTATCAGTTTTGCTGCTATGGTTATAGCGATTATAGGGGCCCTTTACCATCTTTATGTTGCAGGTTTTGGCTCAACTTCAGCAATGATTCTGCGTTCCTTTCACTGGACCTTCATCTCGGCCCTGGCATTTCTGCTGTATCCTGCCAACAAAAAATCACCACGTAACAAGCCCACGCTGCTTGACATTTTCTTAGCGGTTGTCTCACTAATTGTAGGTTTGTATGTCGTTTTTAATTGGCAAACTGTAGCCGAAAACGGCGGGTTTACCACCAGCCGTGATACATTTATGGGGGTAATTGAAATTGTTCTCGTGTTGGAAGCCAGCCGGCGTGTCGTCGGTTTGCCCCTGGCCATCTTGGCAGGTGTCTTTCTTGCCTATGGTTTTGCGGGTCCTTACATGCCGTCTATCCTGGCTCATAAAGGATATGACTTGGAGGCCGTTACGCGGACCCTATATATGAGTACTGACGGTATTTTCGGCATGCCAATAGGTATTTCGGCTTCTTATGTTGTGCTATTCGTCTTGTTCGGAGCATTTTTACAAGCATCCGGCGGTGGTAAGTTCTTTACTGATCTGGCCTTTGGCCTGGTAGGCCGTGCTGTTGGCGGTCCGGCCAAGGCTGCCGTGGTTAGCAGTAGCCTCATGGGTACGATGTCCGGGGCAGCGGTGGCTAATGTTGTTACAACGGGGACTTTCACCATTCCTTTGATGAAACGTACTGGATATCCTCCCTACGTAGCAGGGGCGATTGAAGCAGTGGCCTCTACCGGGGGCCAATTTGTGCCGCCCGTGATGGGGGCGGCGGCCTTCATGATTGCTGAGATAGTTGGAGTCCCTTATGGTAAAGTTGCTTTAGCAGCAATTATCCCCTCATTGCTGTACTATGTTTACTTATACCAGTGTGTCCACCTTGAAGCAAAAAAGGCAGGGCTTAGTGGTCTCAGTAAAGATCAGATACCTTCTATAAAGGAGGCCATTCTGGAAGGTGGCCATTTAGCTATTCCGCTAGCTGTGTTAATCGTCCTGATAATCAAAGGTTATTCGCCCGGGAAGGTAGTTTTTTGGAGCATTGTACTCCTAGTGGTAGTAAGTATGCTGCGTAAATCTACCAGGATGAACGTAAAAGATATGCTTAACGCTATGGAAAACGGGATCCAAAATGCCATCCCGGTTGCCTCGGCCTGTGCTGCGGCGGGTATAATTACGGGGATTATTTCACTTACCGGTGTTGGCCTGCGCTTTTCATCCATCCTTATTAGCCTGTCGGGAAACTCGGTTTTCTTGATGCTTGTACTGACTATGGTTGCTTCAATAATACTAGGTATGGGTCTACCCACTTCAGCGGCCTATGTTATCCTGGCAGTTCTGACTGCACCGGCCCTTATCAAGCTGGGAGTAGATCCCCTGGCAGCACACTTTTTCATTTTCTTCTTTGGATGCATTTCCACCATTACACCTCCTGTAGCCCTCTCAGCGTATGCCGGCGCGGGAATTGCTGGGGCCGATCCTATGAAAACCGGGTTTACGGCTTTTCGCCTGGGCCTGGTAGGATACCTCGTACCCTTTATAGGCGTTTTTCACCCTGCCATCCTTATGAAGGGTGAACCGTGGCAGGTACTTCTTTTTACCCTGCAGGGACTAGTAGCGATAATATCCCTAACTTATGGGATTGAGGGTTTCATCAACCGGCGCCTAAACAGTGTGGAACGTTTATTGTTTGTTGTGGCGGCCGCCCTAATTCTCGTCCGAATAGACCTGGTGCTGCTCAACTCGGTGGGAATCGCTATATTTATAATTTTACTGTACCGTAACAGGGCTGTTCAAAATTTAAGTGCTCTGGCTTCAGGCCACACTGACCTTGGGAAAAATGGATGAAAAGTCCCTTAAGGGTGGAATATTGCCTTCCCCTTCCCGGATTCAGGGAAGGGGAAGGCTACCTAATTTTTTTGCCAGCCTTGGCTTTTGTTACTTAGAAACTTTCGTTTTCTTCATTGGGCTCCAGGTGTCAGGAGTCTATTATATTTTTTATTTTTATATATAGTAGTACACGGGAGAACGCCCCCCGATTCGGCACCGGATAATCGGTAGTAGTTTTATCTTTTGGCTTCGGTATAATCCGCATGAGTGGTAGTTGTCCTTACTAAATTAACTGCCGACCTCAGGCGCTGGTAAATTAGAAAGGCAAGGTGGGGTTGAATGGCAACTCCAAATATTGTACAGGGGGCAGTTATGGCAGTTACCATGATGATAGCCGGAATAATTGGGACAATTTCAGGGAGACATGTTAAAGATTCCCGGGACTTTGCCGTAAGTGGACAAAAAGCTGGTGCATTGGTGCTTACTGGTATGTTGATGGGGATTGTTGGCGGGGCAGCCACAGTTGGGGCTGCGCAACTAGCTTTTGAGTATGGGCTAACGGGATGGTGCTTTACTCTCGGTGGAGGTATAGCCTGCCTGGCTATGGGGTTATTTTATGCGGGACCCCTTAGAAGATCAGGGGCAGAAACCATACCGGAGTATATAAGTAGCACTTATGGTCCTGCCATAAGGATTGTTACCGGAACAATAGCAACACTTGCTATGTTTATTCAAGTAGTCGGCCAGATTCTTTCTTCAGTCGCATTATTGAAAACTACTTTCGGAATAGAATCATCTGTTGCGATTTTTTTATCGGTAGGGCTGATGGTTGCTTATGTGCTCTTTGGGGGAGCCTGGGGAGCAGGGATGGTTGGAATTGTAAAATCTATCCTGATATATTTTACTTTAGCTGTTGCTGGGGTAACGGCTTACAGGCTTTCGGGGGGATTTGAAGGTCTTAAGAATGCATTTCCTTCCTACCCCTGGTTAAATCTCCTGGGAAGGGGCCTCGATAAGGACGGAGCGGGCCTAATAGCAGTTATAATTGGATTGCTATCAACCCAAACATACCTGCAGGTAATGTTTGCTGGTAGAGACATTGCCACTTGCAGAAAAGCAGCGTTTCTTTCGGCAGTATTAATACCGCCGACTGGACTTGCATCTGTACTAGTGGGAATGTACATGCGAATAAATCATCCAGGAATAGAATCGGCTTATGCCTTGCCAGCTTTTTTCCTTCAATATACAAATCCCGTGGTTGGAGGTATGGCCATTGCTGCACTTATTCTAGCGGTTGTGGGGACTGGCGCTGGGCTTGCTCTTGGTATGAGCCTTATGATAGCCAAAGATATTTATGGGCGCCTCCTAAGAAAGAAAGCCGGGGACCGTGAAATACTTTTTGTCTCCCGTGCGGCGGTGGTAGCTATCCTTTTGTTAAGTATATTTTTCGCAAAAACTAATCTTAAATCAATCATTTTATCTTGGGCATATCTTTCGATGGCTATAAGGGGATCATCAATCTTTTTATTACTGGTGGTTGCTATGTATACCCATTCAAAATTTCCCTACTGGGTAGGGGTGGTTGGCGCAACTGCAGGACCACTGGCTATCCTTTTCAATAAGGCATTATTACCTTCCGGGCCCGATTCAATTTACATAGGGATTACAGCAAGTACATTAGCGTTAGCAGTTAGTGTGGCCATTGCCAGCATGTATACGCGTACTAGAAATTTTAAATAAAGCCTGCACTAAGAAACACTGTTAGAGATGTTTGCCCAAAACTGATTGTGAATCAGCGAATCCGCAGTTTGAAGACCCTATTTCAGCACAGAAACTCTATAGCCCCCAACCGAACTGTAATATATACTAAAATCAGTTTAGGGGGTTAAGTATTAGTGAAGCGGAACAGTGATGGCTTTAAAGAGCAGGTCATAGCTAAATGTGAAAAGCCAAGTAATGTGGCCTTTATTGCCTGGTATTACTAGAAACTCATTAACAATCTACACTTGGACTATGAATTGGCGTAAGAACGGTTTCGTCATACCTTGACGGAGAGCTGGTGTTGAGTGCTTTGCGGAATTAGAGATGAGGCTGAAAGCCGTGACAAACTTTCTTTTACCCCTTGACGCCGCCCGGCCCATCTGCTAAATTATCCTTACACAACCTGTAAAGAATAAATCCCATGATGGGGAAAAGTAGGCTTTAGCGGCCTGCCCAGCGAGCCGGTGCTGGTGGGAGACCGGCCGGGAAGCTAGAGCTGAAGTTCTCCCCGGAGGAGCAGGCTGAAGGCCGGTAACAACCGGCTGGGTAGGCCGGGCCGGAGCTCCCGCCGTTAAAAGGGAGGGGGTATCGGAAAGGATGCTGCCGGGGGGCTTTCTCTCGCGCCTTTTTTCGCTGCGGCGCCAGGGGGAGCAGGAAAAAGGCGCATGCTTCTTTTCCCGTACCCTGTAATGAGCGGGCTGCTTGCCGCAGCCAAGTAGGGTGGTACCGCGGGTATAACTCCTCGTCCCTGGGACGGGGAGTTTTTATTTTGCTGTTTATTTCCAGGAGGGAGGAATGGACTGTGATCATCGTTATGAAACCGGGAGCAACCCGGGAACAGATCGAGGCTGTAAGTGAACGCCTGGTAGAACTGGGCTTTAAGACCCACCCCATCTATGGCCAGGAAAAGACCGTTATCGGCGCTATTGGCGACAAGAAAGCCCTCAGTTCGGAAGCTATCATCAACCTGCCCGGCGTCGAAAAAATTGTCCCCATTATGAAGCCATATAAACTGGTCAGCCGGGAACTTAAGGAAACGCCGACCATGGTACGGGTCGGCGGGGTGCCGGTAGGGGGCCGCGGCCTGGTGGTCATGGCCGGGCCCTGTGCCGTGGAAAGCGAGGAACAGCTTTTGAGCGCGGCCCGGGCCGTCAAGGCCGCCGGAGCCCAAATCTTGCGCGGCGGCGCCTTTAAACCTCGCACCTCTCCCTATGCCTTCCAGGGCCTGGAGGAGGAAGGCCTTAAAATGCTGGCCCGGGTGCGGGAGGAGGTAGGGTTGCCCTTTGTCACCGAAGCCGTGGACACCCGGGATGTGGCCCTGGTAGCTGAATATGCCGACGCCATCCAGATTGGCGCCCGCAACATGCAGAACTTCCGCCTGCTAAAGGAAGCCGGTGCCACCGGCAAGCCCATCCTCCTGAAGCGGGGCCTGGCGGCGACCATCGAAGAGTGGCTCATGGCGGCCGAATACATCCTGGACAGCGGCAATCCCAATGTGATTTTGTGCGAGCGGGGGATCCGTACCTTTGAGACGGCCACCCGTTTCACCCTCGACCTGGCTGCCGTAGCTGTGGTCAAAGAAAACTCCCACCTGCCGGTGATAGTTGACCCCAGCCATGGTACGGGGAGCTGGCGCCTGGTCTTGCCCATGGCCCGGGCCGCGGTGGCTGCCGGCGCCGACGGGCTGATCATCGAGGTTCACCCCGACCCGGCCCGGGCCCTTTGCGACGGTCCCCAGTCCCTGCACCCGGAAACCTTTGACCGCCTGATGGGCGAGCTGGCGCCGGTAGCCCTGGCTGTCGGCCGCGGCCTGGCCCCCACAGGTGTATTCCTTGAAAAGGCTGCGGTCCTGGCGGGCGGGAAGTAGATGACAATCGCCGTCTATTACTAAGTATTACTAAGAGGGCAGTTTTATAAGTCATAAGCTCCCCGGCCGGGAGCTTTCTTTTTTTATCTAGGCAATATTTGCTATAGCAAGGTATAATTAACAACGAGAATTGTTAAATTATCGTTAAAAATAAAAAGGAGATCAGTCTTTTCTGGAGAATTATAACTTAAGGACCCCAAAAAATCCCGAAGGGATGTGCGAGGCTTGAAGAAGGACGTACTGGTAAAGGTCAAGGGCACCCAGACCAACGAGCTGGGGGAAAAGGATTCCATCGAGCTGGTTACCGAAGGTCGCTTCTTCATCCGGGATCAACACTACTACATCCTTTACAATGAAACCAGTCTATCGGGAATGGAGGGTACCACCACAACTTTAAAGGTCGAACCCCGGCGGGTTACCTTGAACCGCATGGGTACGGCCGAGCAAAAAACGACCTTTGAAGCAGGTATTTTAAATGCCGGCTTCTATGTAACTCCATACGGCACTATGAAGATTACCGTATTACCTTCTAAAGTGGAAGTCGACTTGACAGAACAGGGCGGAAGTATTAATCTAGAGTATGAATTGCAGGTCGGCCAGAAGAAAATCAGCGACAACCAGTTAGAGATCACGGTTGAGCACCTGGAGAGTTATGCTTAAAAACCTTGAGCGTAAAACGCTAAGGGGAAGATTTTTAGAGGTGGATAGCTGCTCCCCGGAGCGGGAGGGAAAGGCAGGCTTTCATCTTGCCGGGGGAGTAGAGGATTGAAATAATCAAGAAAAAGGAGTATAGGCAGGGCGTGAATATAGTCCAGGAAACCAGGAGGCGGCTGGCAGCGGCATTGAGGGATGCCGCTGCCGCCGCCCGGGCAGCCGGCGAGATAAGCTTTGATGCGCTGCCTGATTTTGTAATTGAGGCGCCGCGGGATAAATCTCACGGCGACTTTGCTGCTAACCTGGCCTTGTTGCTGGCCAGGCAGGCCCGCCAGTCACCCAGGAACGTAGCGGAAGCACTGGTGCGACACCTGGAAATACCCCAACCCGGCGTGGCCAGGATCGAGGTGGCCGGACCGGGCTTTATTAATTTTACCCTGGACGACCGGTGGCTTTTGCCGGTATTGCCGGCCGTCCTGGCCGAAGACGAGCATTACGGCTGGTCCAATATCGGCCAGGGGGCTAAGGTCCAGGTGGAGTTTGTCAGCGCCAATCCTACCGGCCTCTTGCATATGGGCAACGCCAGGGGGGCGGCCCTGGGAGACAGTATTGCCAACCTCCTCACAGCCGTGGGCTACGACGTTACCCGTGAGTTTTATATTAACGACGCCGGCAATCAGATTGAGAACTTCGGCCTTTCCCTGGAGGCCCGCTACCTGCAGGCCCTGGGCCAGGAGGCGACCATCCCCCCCGACGGTTACCACGGGGAGGACCTGGTGGAGACGGTGGGCCATTTTATTGACCGGTACGGGGACAAGTACCTGGACGCCGACCCGGCTTTAAGGCGGGAGATGCTGGTCCGCTTTGCCCTGGAGGAAAAGCTGGCCGCCATCCGCCAGGTGCTGGAGGATTTTGGCGTTACCTATGACGTCTGGTTCAGCGAGCAGTCCCTACACGATTCCGGGGCCGTCGCCCGGGCCATAGCCGACCTGGATAAGGCTGGCTATATTTATGAAAAGGACGGCGCCTTGTGGTTTAAGGCCACCCATTTTGGCGAAGAAAAGGATGAGGTGCTGGTCCGCAAGAACGGCCTGCCCACCTATTTTGCCGCCGATATTGCCTACCACCGCAATAAATTCGAGCGGGGCTTTGAACGGGTCATCAATATCTGGGGTGCCGACCACCACGGCCATGTGGCCCGCCTGAAAGGGGCCCTCCAGGCCCTCGGTTACGATCCGGGGCGCCTGGAAGTGGTTCTCATGCAACTGGTCCGCCTTTACCAGGGCGGCGAGGTTTTACGCATGTCCAAGCGTACCGGCCGTTACGTAACTTTGAATGAGCTGATTGAAGAGGTGGGCCGGGACGCCGCCCGTTATTTCTTTGTCATGCTGAAAAGCGACAGCCACCTGGAGTTTGACCTCGACCTGGCCCGGTCACAAACGGCCGACAACCCCGTTTACTACGTCCAGTACGCCCATGCCCGCATTTGCAGTATCCTACGCCTGGCAAAAGATAGGGGCTTGGAAGTTCCTCCGGCCCGGGAGGCCCGCCTGGATCTTTTAAAAGAGCCGGCCGAACTGGAATTAATCAAGCAGATTGCCGCTTTACCGGAAACGGTGGTCGGGGCGGCCCAGGCCCTGGAGCCCCATAGACTCACCCGTTTTGCCCATGACCTGGCCAGCCTGTTCCACAGCTTTTATACCAGCTGCCGTGTCCTGGCCGACGACCCGGAAATAAGGAAGGCACGCCTGGTACTGGTGGAAGCTACGCGTATAACCTTGCGCAACGTCCTGCATCTCCTGGGGGTCAGCGCCCCGGAGAGGATGTAGGATGAACGAAAGAGCCATTTTACGGAGGAAATTATGCCTGCGAAATTTATCTTTGTTACCGGCGGTGTCACATCTTCTTTAGGGAAGGGGATAACCGCCGCTTCTTTAGGCAGACTTTTAAAGAGCCGGGGCCTGAAAGTCGCCATCCAGAAATTTGACCCCTATATCAATATTGACCCCGGCACCATGAGCCCCTACCAGCACGGTGAGGTTTTTGTCACCGATGACGGCGCGGAGACCGACCTGGACCTGGGTCACTACGAGCGCTTTATCGATATTAACTTGACCCGGGCCAGCAATGTCACCGCCGGCAAGATTTACTGGTCGGTCATCACCAAAGAACGCCGGGGCGACTACCTTGGAGGTACGGTCCAGGTTATACCCCATATTACCAATGAGATCAAAGAGCAGCTCTACCGAGTGGCCGAAGAAAGCGACCCGGATGTGGTAATCACCGAGATTGGCGGTACGGTGGGCGACATTGAGTCCCTGCCCTTCCTGGAAGCCATCCGCCAGATGAAAAGCGACATCGGCCGCGACCGCGTCCTCTACATTCACGTCACCCTTGTCCCTTACCTGCGGGCTGCCAGGGAAGCCAAAACCAAACCCACCCAGCATAGCGTCAAAGAATTGCGCAGCATCGGTATCCAACCCGATATCATCGTCTGCCGGACGGAACGTCCCTTTTCCCGGGAAATGGAGGAAAAAATAGCCCTCTTCTGCGACATCGACCCCGATGCCGTCATCCAGGCCTGGGATGCCGATTCCATCTATGAAGTCCCGTTGCTGATGGAAAAGGAAGGCCTGGATAGCATTGTGGTGGAACGCCTGAAGTTAAATTGTGGCCCCGCTCAGATGGATGACTGGCGGGCCATGGTAGAGCGCATGAAGAGCATCGCCCGCCACCTGGAGATTGCTCTGGTGGGTAAATATGTAACCCTGCCCGACGCCTACTTAAGCGTTGTTGAGGCTTTACGCCATGCCGGTTTCTACCACGGCGTCCAGGTGGATATCCGCTGGATTTACTCGGCCGAGCTGGAGCGGGGCGGGCTGGACCAGCTCCAGGGTGTGGCCGGCATCCTGGTGCCGGGGGGATTTGGTGACCGGGGCATTGAAGGGAAGATTTTAGCAGCCCGGTATGCCCGGGAAAAGAGGGTACCTTACCTGGGTATCTGCCTGGGCATGCAGCTGGCGGTGGTAGAGCTGGCCCGCCATGTCTGCGGCCTTAAAGAAGCCCATAGCGCAGAAATTAACCCGGAAACGCCTCACCCGGTCATTGATTTATTACCGGAACAAAAGAATATAGCCGAAAAAGGCGGTACCATGCGCCTGGGGCTATATCCCTGCCGGCTGCAGCCGGGGACGAAAGCCTATCAGGCCTACGGCGAGGAAGTGATCTACGAGCGCCACCGCCATCGCTACGAATTCAATAACAGCTACAGGGCGGAACTCACGGCCAGGGGTATGGTCATCAGCGGGACTTCCCCCGACAACCGCCTGGTAGAGATCATCGAGCTGGCCGACCATCCCTGGTTTGTCGCCAGCCAGTTCCACCCGGAATTTAAATCGCGGCCCAACCGGCCCCATCCCCTGTTCCGGGACTTTGTCGGGGCGGCCCTGGCTTATCAAGGGGGGCGAGGGGTATGAACCGCCAGGCAAGGCTCATCGGCCCGGAGGAGGAAAAGCGCTTTGACGCTTTCATTGCCAGCCATCCCAAGGGCCATTTTCTCCAGTCTTATGGCTGGGGCGAGGTGAAGGCTACTACCGGATGGCAACCTTTACGGCTTGTCCTGGAGGAGGGGGGCAGCATCGTAGCTTGCGCCAGCCTCCTAAAAAGGCAGCTCCCTTATGTTGGCAAATCTATCCTCTATGCCCCCCGGGGACCGGTGGTGGACTTCCATGACGCTAACCTCTTCAGCGAACTCCTGGCCGCCATCGACGGCGTGGCGCGGCAGGAAGGGGCTATTTTACTAAAAATCGACCCCGATATCCCGGAAAGCGATACGGCCGTAAAGCAGCTGCTGCGGGAAAAGGGTTTCCGCCTGGCCAATAAAGGAGCGGGCTTTGAAGGCGTCCAGCCACGCCATGTCTTCCGCCTCGACTTAACCCCTTCCCCGGAAGAACTCCTGGCCAACATGCACGGCAAAACCCGCTATAACATCCGCCTGGCGCAAAAAAGGGGTGTGACCATCAAAGATGATTGTACCCTGGATGACCTGCCAGTTTTTTACGAGATTTTAAAAGAAACCACCCTCAGGGACCGCTTCCTGGTGCGCTCCTACAGTTATTTTGAAACCATGTGGCGGGAGATGGTGGAGCGCGGCTACGCCAGGCTCTTCCTGGCCTACTACCAGGGGGAGGCCATTGCTGGCACCCTGGCCTTTATCATGGGTGACAAGGCCTGGTACCTCTACGGCGCATCCAGCAACCGCCACCGCAACGTCATGCCCAACTACCTCCTGCAGTGGGCCATGATCCTGTGGGCCAGGGAACAGGGGTGCACCATGTACGACTTCCGCGGCGTGCCGGGTGACCTGGACGAAAAGAACCCCCTCTACGGCCTCTATCGTTTTAAGAAGGGCTTCAACGGCACCTTTACCGAGTTTATCGGCGAGTACGACCGTGTCTACTCCCCTTTTTACTACTGGCTCTGGCAGTCGGCCCTGCCCCTCTATTCCAAAGGATTCCGCCGCCTGCTTTTCTGGAGGAAAAAGGCTACCACCGTAGAATGAAATGGTTTTATGCATCTTAAGGCTGATTATAGCATGGTTAAAATAGATGCAGAATGCAGGACAACGCAATTCGTTGGCAACATTACGGGTGAAATTCTGCAATTACTTCCGTATCAGGAAACCTCCGAAGTAGTCTTAACAGGCGAAAGGCTTAAGAAAAATAAAAGGCATCATAGAAATGTAGACGACGAGGCTTATCAACTACTACCTGAAATAGTTGCTAACCCTGATTATGTTTGTATAGATAAACATGATAAACAAGTGGTTGCCTTTTACTATTATCGCTACGAAAATCACTATTTGAGAGCAGTAATCTTACTAAAAGCACCACAAGACCCCCCACATTATAAAAACTCGATTCAATCATTTAGAATGGCTCGTAGAAGGGAGTTGCAAAAAGATATTGATAGTGGTAGACTAATATATAGCAAAAAAACATAGAATATAAACAAGCTGTTTTGGAGGTGGGCAAATCCGCCCCCCACGCACCTTCATTTTGAAGGTCATAAGAGATGCAGGAGTACCGGCGGTCCTGCCCAAAACAGCTAAAACGGAAAGAGATGGAGCTTTCCATCTCTTTTTTCTATTGCATGCCCCTATTTGACGTGAATTACTCCCTCAACATAGGGTGGTGTCAATCCCCTGTGGACTTAGCAAAGCTAACCCGGCTGGCCGGTCCTCGCTGGATTGAGATCGAAGCTACGGCCCTGGAACACAACCTGCGGGCCGTCAAAGGCTTGCTCCAACCCCCGACCCGCCTCCTGGCCGTCATCAAGGCCGATGCCTACGGCGCCGGCGCCGTCGAGGCAGCCCGGATCTTCCTGGCCACAGGCGCAGACTACCTGGGGGTTACTACCCTGGCCGAAGGGCAGGAATTGCGCCGGGCCGGCATTACGGCCCCCATTCTGTTAATGAGCCCCCTGCTGCCGGAAGAACTGCCGCAAGCCTTGACCAATGACCTCACCCTGACCATCAGCAGCCGTTCTGGCGCTGAGGCGGCAGCAGCCGCTGCAGCCATGGTGGGCCGCCAGGCCCGGGTGCACCTGAAGGTAGAGACCGGCCTGCAGCGCACCGGCCTGGAACCGGGAGAAGTGGTGCCCCTGGCAAGAGAAATGCGGTGCTGGCCGGGGGTGCAACTGGAGGGCATCTACAGCCACCTGGCCGAAGCGGCCCACCCGGGGGCCGCCCGGAGGCAGATGGAATGTTTTCAAAGGGTTCTTATGGAACTGGAAGAGCAGCAGATATCCCTGCCCTTAAAGCATATCTGCAACAGCACCGGCCTGTTGCTCCACCGGGGAATGCACCTTGATATGGTGAGGGCCGGTACCCTTTTGTACGGCCAGTTCCCCTACCAGGCTCCCCGCCGGGGCCTGGAATTAAAGAACCCCTGGCAGTTTAAAGCCCGTATTCTATTTATCCATGATGTGGCGGCCGGTACCCCCGTTGGCTATGGTGGCGATTATGTAGTCAAAAAGGCCACCCGCCTGGCCGTCATCCCGGTGGGTTATGCTGATGGCTTTGCCCTGACGCCCGTCAGCCGTCCCAAAGATCTAAACGACCTGGCCCGCCACCTGGTGAAGACCATCCTGGCCTACCTGGGCCGCGGGGGCGGGGAAGGAACGGCAGTCACCATCGCCGGACAGAGGGCGCCGGTGGTAGGCCGGGTGGGCATGCAGCTCTCCATGGTCGACGTGGGTCACCTGCCGGAGGTAAAAGTAGGCCAGGAAGTGCAGCTTGACCTCCGTCGGCCTACAGCCAGCGCCCGCCTGCCCCGGGTCTATTGCCGGGAGGGACAACCCTACCTGGTGCGCACAACCTCCGGGGAGATGGTGCCGGTACTTTCCTCTGCCGGCCAAAATTTAGCTCCTGGAGCAGGAATTTAGCGATTGATAGCTAAATATTATGATAGCGAAGTAAGAGCGAAGCGATGAAGAAAGGGGGGCTCTGGAACCGCCGGGATCGGAGGTGAGCTGGTCTGACAGAAAAAAAGGTAATGGTAATTGACGACCAGCCGGGTGTACGCCGTTTAATTTGCGAAGCCTTGAAACAGGCCGGTTATAACTTATGTGTGGCCACTGAAGGCAGGGAGGCCCTCGAAAAAATTGCTAGCGAAGCGCCAGACCTAGTGATCCTGGATATAAAAATGCCAGGCATGAGCGGAGTGGAATTTTTAAAGGAGTTGCGCAGACGTTCTTTTGTCACACCGGTGATAATCATAACGGCATATGACGAACTGGATCTGGTAGAACAGGCCAGCAAATACGACGCCCGGTATTTCCTGCAAAAACCCTTTGATATCCAGCAGCTATACAGGCTGGTGCGGGGGGCATTGCAGCCGGGATACTGCCAGGTCCAGGCAGTGGGACAGGTGTAAAAGTAAAGCTGTTGTCACGGGACGCACGGGGCTCTGCTGCTGGCAGGGCCTTTTAAATTTGCCCTGGAGCAGGAATTTCCCCGGTTACGGCGAATATGGAGGGGTGAGGAGGATTAAAGATGCTCATACCCACGCTGAATGTTGTGGTTTTACGCTGTCCAACCTGTGGCCGCCTGGAGTTTCGCGGTCTTTCCCTCTTTAATTTCGCCGGGAGCCGGACGTGGCAGGCAGAGTGCAGCTGCGGCACCACCCTTTTAACCATCAGCAGGAAAAAGGGCAAGAACTTCTGGCTCCAGTATCACTGCGGCATGTGTGATTGCCTTCATATCAACCGCTATACCCGCCAGGAACTGTGGTCGCGGGAACTCCTGACCCTGACCTGTAAGGAGACAGAGCTGGAAGTCGGCTTTATTGGTCCCCGGGAAAAGGTGCAGCGGGCGGTGCAGCGCCATGACCGCACCCTGGCCGAAGTGGCCCAGGACCTTGGTTTCGACGATTATTTTGAGGAACCGGACGTCATGTACCAGCTGCTGTCCCTTATTTACCAGCTGGCCGAAGACGGTCGCGTCAGTTGCGGGTGCGGTAACGAAAATATTGAAATAGAAATTTTTCCCGGCCATTTGCAGCTCCGCTGCGAGGCCTGCCGGGCGGAAAAAAACCTGCCGGCCGGTACCATGGCCGACCTGGAGCGGGTAGAGAACTTACAGGAAATCCGCCTGCCCGGTCACCTGGTGAGTAAAAATGAAACCTCTTCCAAACAGCGTTATCGCCGCCGCCAGAAGTCGCCGGTATAATGAACGGAAGTTAGAGGCGGGAAGTAGGAAGTAGGATTTCAAGGAGCAACATATTATCCCTTTTTAGAATAAAGTTTGCAAGGCAAAGGCTAACATATGTAGTGACATTCTGACTTCAGACTTCCTGCCTCCGACTTCTAAATTTTTAAAGGAGTTGATTCTATGCCTTTAGTTACCCTGGCCGAGGTTCTCAAAGAAGCCGACGCCAAGGGCTATGCCGTTGGGGCCTTTAACTGTAATAATATGGAAATTGTCCAGGCCATCATCAATGCTGCCGAGGCAGAAGGGGCGCCGGTCATCATCCAGGCCAGCCAGGGGGCGATTAAATATGCCGGCCTGGAGTACATAACGGCCCTGGTGCGGACGGCAGCCGCAGGGACCTCTGTCCCGGTAGTCCTGCACCTTGACCATGGCACTGACTTCAACCAGGTCCTGCGCTGCCTGCGGGCCGGTTTCACCTCGGTCATGATCGACGGTTCCAAATACCCACTGGAAGAAAACATTGCCCTGACCAGGCGCGTTGTGGAGATTGCCCATGCCATGGGCGCTTCTGTCGAGGGGGAACTTGGCAGAATCGGCGGCACCGAGGACCACATCAGCGTGTCCGAACGCGAGGCGACCATGACCGATCCCGAAGAGGCCAGGCGCTTTGCCGCCGAGACGGGCGTCGATGCCCTGGCCATAGCCATCGGTACGGCCCACGGCCGTTACAAGGGTACGCCCAAACTGGATTTTGACCGCCTGGCAGCCATTGACCGCCTGGTGCCCACCCCCATAGTCCTGCACGGTTCTTCCGGCGTCCCCGATGCCGATATCCGCCGCGCCGTGGAGCTGGGCGTCCGCAAAATTAACATTGATACCGATATCCGTATCGCCTTTGTGGAAGCTACCCGCCAGGCCCTGGCAGCCAACCCTGACGAAATCGACCCCCGTAAAGTGCTGGGGCCGGCCCGGGAAGCTGCCATCGGCATTATCCGCCATAAAATGCAGGTCTTTGGCTGTGCCGGTCGCTTGCATATTTCTCCCCCGGGGTGAAAACCTATAGGTGAACACCCAAAGGAGGTGGAGAAAGATGGCGGGCATAAAATGCGGCGTGGAAGAGTGTCATTTCTGGGACAACATGGCCTGTACTGCCGATTCCATTGAAGTCAGGTCCAGCGGCGATCGCAAAGTAACCACTTCTGATGGGACGGCCTGCCATACCTTCCGTCCCAAAAAGAAATAACCTTAGCGGGCTTTAAAAAGAGCCCCGCGGCCCTCTGCCGCCGGGCTCTTATCCTTAATCTAGACTTTTTCCAATCGCCAGCAGGATTCTGGCATTACATGGTGAATGATTTACTAAGGTATTACCCTTCTTTTTTTTGCCAGATAACTTTCGTTTTTTATAGCCCTTCACCTATAAGTATCCAACCTCTCACTTCCCACATCTTTTACGGAGGTGCCCTTGAGAAGTGCGTATTTTCATCGACTCAGCCAATATTGAAGAGATTAAAGCAGCCAATGATCTGGGTATAATTTCAGGTGTAACCACCAATCCTTCCCTGATTGCCAGGGAAGGACGTAATTTCCGCCAGGTTGTGGAAGAGATTGCTGCCATTGTGGACGGCCCCATCAGCGCGGAAGTAATCAGCACGGAAGCCGGGGCTATGATAGCTGAAGCCCTGGAGCTGGCAGCCATCCACCCCAACATCGTCATCAAGATCCCCATGCTTGCCGAGGGCCTTAAGGCCGTCAAAGAACTGGCCGCTCAAGGGATTAAAACCAACGTGACCCTGGTCTTTTCCGCCAACCAGGCACTCCTCGCCGCCCTGGCCGGGGCAACCTATGTGAGCCCCTTTGTGGGGCGCCTGGATGATATCAACCATGACGGCATGCAGGTCATTGCCGATATTGTCCCCATTTATGCCCAGTACGGCCTGGAAACCCAGGTTATTGCCGCCAGTATCCGCCATCCCCTCCATGTGCTCCAGGCCGCCCGCCTGGGTGCTGATATCGCCACCGTTCCCTATAAAGTTATCATGCAGATGGTAAAGCACCCCCTGACTGATGCCGGCCTGGCCAGGTTCCTGGCCGACTGGGAGAAGGTAAAGGATAAATAATTATGGAGGTTATTCACATTTGAATACTGCCGAGTTAGAAAGCAAGACTATGGTTGAGCTCTACCGTATAGCCCGGGAGCTCAATTTAAGCGGCTATTACCGCCTGCGCAAAAAAGAGCTGGTCTTTGAAATTGCCAAGGCCCTGGCCCAGAAGGAACAGCAGGAACAGGAAAAGGAGGAGCAGCTGCAGGCCCAGGGCATCCTGGAGATACTGCCGGATGGTTACGGCTTTTTGCGTCCCTTCGGTTACATACCCAGCGGCGACGATATCTACATCTCTCCTTCCCAGATCCGCCGCTTTGACCTGCGTACGGGAGACAAGGTAGCCGGCCTGGTCCGCCCTCCGAAGGATAACGAGCGCTTTTTCGCCCTGCTACGGGTGGAGAAGGTCAACGGGGAAAAACCGGAGACATCGCCGGAACGCCTGCACTTTGATGCCCTGACGCCCATTTACCCTTACGAACGTTATACCCTGGAGACGGATAACGGCGACCCCTCCACCCGGATTATTGACCTTATTGCTCCCCTGGGTAAGGGCCAGCGGGCCCTGATCGTTTCCCCTCCCAAGGCCGGCAAGACCGTGCTGCTGAAAAAAATCGCCAACGCCATCACTACCAACTATCCCGACGTTGAACTGATAATCTTATTAATCGACGAACGGCCCGAAGAAGTCACCGACATTGAACGCTCGGTGCGGGGTGAGGTGGTCAGCTCCACCTTTGACGAGCTGCCGGACAACCACGTCAAGGTGGCCGATATGGTCCTGGAACGGGCCAAACGCCTGGTGGAGCATAAAAAAGACGTCGTCGTCCTCCTGGACAGCATCACCCGCCTGGCCCGTGCCCACAACCTGGTCGTCCCTCCCAGCGGCCGCACCCTTTCCGGCGGCGTTGATCCTACCGCCCTCTATAAACCCAAACGCTTTTTCGGCGCTGCCCGCAAGGTGGAAGAGGGGGGGAGTCTGACCATTGTGGCGACGGCCCTGATTGAAACTGGCAGCCGCATGGATGAAGTTATCTTTGAAGAATTTAAAGGAACGGGCAATATGGAACTCATCCTGGACCGGAAACTGGCCGAACGCCGCATTTTCCCGGCCATTGACGTCAAGCGCTCCGGTACGAGGCGGGAAGAATTGTTATTAAGCCCTGAGGAGCTGGAGCTGGTCTGGCATTTCCGGCGGGTGACCAGCGGCATGGGTCCGGTAGAAGTAGCCGAGGTGTTAATTGAGTCCATGCAAAAGACCAAAAGCAACAAGGATCTCCTGCGCGCCCTGCCGGCCTTATTCCCCCGGGAGCATTAGTGAGGCTAGCAACACCGTTAGCAAAATGCTAAAAAATAGTATAAGGCTGGGTTTTGTTTGGAGCGAGCGAAAACAAAACCAGCAAAATAGGCAGTTGGCAATTGCAAGACTAACCCCGTCCAGAACGGGGTATATTTTTGTTTACGTATGGCTAAAATAAAAGCTAAATGGGAGAAAAGGCAAGTAATGCCAGAATGGTAAAGGATAGGAGTGAAAAAATGCTGGACAAAAAGATGGCGGTAAGTCTGGCCCTGGGGTTGGCCCTGCTGGTTAACAGCCTTTTTGCCCTCCCGGTGCAAGCGGCCGTCATCGAGGATTTGCAGCAGGTGGCGACCGTCCTGACGCCGGGAACCTACTGGGAACTGGCTGCCCGGGTCAATAACTATACCCGCATCTACCGGGTAGAAGAAGGCGACACCCTGGAGCGTATTGCCCGCCGGTACCAGACGGACCCGGAGCTGGTGGCGGTGATGAATTACCTGGAACCTGATGCCGTCCTAACACCGGGTCAGTTCTTGGTGCTGCCCCACGAAGAAGAGCGGAGCTACACGGTAGCTGCCGGGGACACCCTCTGGGATATTGCGCGGCGTTTTGGCACCAGCGTGGAAAGCCTGGCCGCTGCCAACGGTATTGTCGATGCCAGGCGGCTGCGGATTGGTATGGTTCTGACTATCCCCGGTTCGCCACGCGGGGTACCGGCCACCAGGGTAGAGATTCTACCTGCTTCCCGCAGCTTAAGGCCGGCTTCCTTTCTCTGGCCCCTCATCGGCGCCATTACATCCGGCTTTGGCTGGCGGGATAATGAGTTCCACCACGGCCTGGATATCGCCGGCAAGGTGGGGGATTACATCCGGGCTGCCTGGTCCGGGGTGGTAACTTTTTCCGGCTGGGGTAACGGTATCTATGGCAACATGGTTAAACTCGACCATGGCAATGGGCTGGAGACTGTTTATGCCCATAACTCCCGCAACCTGGTCAAGGTGGGTGAGTACGTCCGGGCCGGCGAGCCCATTGCCGAAGTGGGCGGTACGGGCAATGCCACCGGTCCCCACGTTCATTTTGAAATCCGGGAAAGGGGCAAGGCCATCAACCCTGAACGATTCTTAAACAGGTAAAAAGGGCCGGTACGCCGGCCTTTTTTTGATGGTAAGGGGATTTGCCCCCCCCGCCAATTTTTTTCTTTGCACTGGCGGCCCTTTCATGTTATACTGATATGAGTTTGATTTTCCCGCGGAGGTGAAGATGGCGTGAAACCCGATATTCATCCCAATTACGACAAAGCCCGGATTATCTGTGCCTGCGGTAATGTCATTGAGACACGTTCCACCAAAAAAGAGATCCGGGTAGAGATATGCTCTCAGTGCCATCCCTTTTACACCGGTACCCGGCAAAGGGTAGTCGAGCGTGGCGGGCGGATTGAGCGTTTCCGGCAAAAATATGGTCGCTAGGGCAAAAAGGCGGAGCCGCAGGCTCTGCTTTTTCCTATTGCCGGCGGCCCCCGAGGTGCAATACGGCGGCCAGGCCGTCATTGAGGGCGTGATGATGCGGGGGCCACACAAAACGGCAGTAGCCATCCGTAAAGCCAGCGGCGAGATCCTGGTCGAGGCCGAACCCAACAGTTCCATCACTGCCCGTTACCCTGTTTTAAAACTACCCCTGCTCCGCGGCGTTGTGGCCTTATTTGAGTCTTTAATCCTAGGTATCCGGTATCTAACCTTTTCGGCCAACCAGGCTATGGAGGGAGAAGAAGAGGAGTTAAGCACCAGGGACCTGGTCCTGACGGTAGCCATTGCCCTGGCGGTGGCCGTGGGTTTCTTTGTCCTCCTCCCAGCCGGGGCGGCCCTGCTCCTCCATAACCATTTATCTATCTTCTGGCAGAATGTAGTCGAGGGGCTGCTCAGGATGCTCCTCTTTTTAGGCTACGTGGCGGCCATTGGCCGGGTCAAAGACGTCCAGCGCGTCTTCCAGTACCACGGGGCCGAGCATAAAGTAATTAATGCCTTGGAGGCAGGGGAAGATTTAAGGGTGGAAACGGTGCGGCCCTATCCGACCTTGCACCCCCGGTGCGGTACCAGCTTCCTCCTGCTGGTACTGGTATTAACCATCGTCTTTTTTTCCATCGTTGGCCGGGGTGGGATTGCCTGGCGCCTGGCCTCCCGCCTGGTATTGCTGCCGGTAGTAGCTGGCCTGGCCTATGAACTGCTCAAATTCACCGGCCGCCATTTAAACGTACCCTGGGTCCGGGCCATAGCTGCCCCGGGCCTGTGGCTACAAAAGCTTACTACACGGGAGCCCGACGACGGCATGCTGGAGGTAGCCCTGGCCGCCCTGGAAGCGGCGCGGGAGGAAGAAGCGAGGTGATGCCTTATGCTGGAGAAGCTGGAACAGCTCGAAGCTAAATATGAAGAACTGGGCCGGCTCATGGGCGACCCGGCAGTAATCGCCGACCCGGAGCAATTGCAGAAGCATGCCCGGGCCCATGCAGCCCTGGAAGAAATAGTTACGACCTTTCGCCAGTATCGCCGGGTCATGTCCGACCTGGAAGAAAGCCGGGCCATGCTGGAAGAAGAAAAGGATCCCGAGTTCCGCGACTTCCTAACAAATGAAATAAAACGCCTGGAAGAGGAAAGGGAGAACTTGGAACGGCAGTTAAAGATCCTGCTCCTGCCCAAAGATCCCAACGACGAAAAGAATATCATCATGGAGATCCGGGCTGGAGCCGGGGGCGATGAAGCGGCCCTTTTTGCCGGCGACCTTTTTCGCATGTACCAGCGCTATGCGGAAAAAAACCGCTGGCGGACGGAGATTATCAGCTCTCATCCCACGGAACTGGGGGGCTTCAAAGAAATTATTTTCCTGATTGAAGGCCAGGGAGTTTACAGCCGCCTGAAGTTTGAAAGCGGCGTCCACCGGGTGCAGCGCATCCCCACCACCGAGTCCGGGGGACGGATTCATACCTCTACGGCTACCGTAGCCGTCCTGCCAGAGGCGGAAGAAGTAGATGTGGAGATTAACCCCGAGGACCTGCGGATTGACATCTTTTGTTCCAGCGGGCCAGGGGGCCAGTCAGTCAACACCACCTACTCGGCGGTGCGGATTACCCACCTGCCGACGGGCCTGGTGGTATCCTGCCAGGACGAGAAGTCGCAGCTGAAGAACAAGGAGAAGGCCCTGAAGGTCCTGCGGGCTCGCCTCCTGGATATGGCCCGGGCCGAGCAGGAGGGGGAGCTGGCGGCCGAACGGCGTTCCCAGGTGGGTAGCGGCGACCGCAGCGAGCGGATCCGCACCTATAATTTTCCCCAGAACCGGGTAACCGACCACCGGATCGGCCTGACCCTGCACCACCTGGATGCTATCCTGGATGGCGAACTGGACGAAATCATCGATGCCCTGGTGACCAGTGACCAGGCCGAGCGGTTAAAGAATATGGAGGCTTAAGGCGTTGAGATTGAACCTCCAGGAAGCCTTAAAAGAAGCAAGCCGGAAACTCGCGGTGGCAGGGCTCCCCCGGCCCCGCCTGGAGGCGGAAGTCCTCCTGGCCTGGGCCGGCCGGTATAGCCGGCCGCAGCTCCTGGCCCGGCTGGAGGAGGAACTGGAGCCTGCCGCTGCGGCCAGGTTCTGGTCGGCCGTGGAGCGCCGGGTGGCCGGGTACCCCCTCCAGTACCTTACCGGCCGCCAGGAATTCATGTCCCTGGAGTTTAAAGTTACCCCGGCGGTTTTAATCCCCCGCCAGGACACGGAAGTGGTGGTGGAAGCCGTCTTAAAGCGCCTCGAGCCTGACGGGAGCTATGTCATTGCCGATTGCGGCACTGGCAGCGGGGCCATTGGCTTAAGCCTGGCCTACTACCTGCCCAACGCCAAAGTTTACGCCACTGACTTAAGCCCGGCAGCCCTGGAAGTAGCCCGGCAGAATGCCCGTGCTTTAGGCCTGGCAGACCGGGTTACTTTCCTACAGGGCGATTTTCTGGCGCCCCTTAAGGGTTTAAAGTTAGATGCCCTGGTGGCTAACCCTCCTTACATACCTGCGGCCGAACTGGACAGGCTCCCGCCGGAGGTCCGGGCCGAGCCGCGCCTGGCCCTGGATGGTGGCCCCGACGGTTTGCGCGCCTACCGGGCCCTGTTACCCGGGGTACCGGAAGTTTTAAAGGCAGGAGGGCTCCTGGCCCTGGAAATCGGGTATAATCAAGGCAGGGCCGTCCTGGACCTGGCAGCGGCCGCCGGGGCTTACCGGGATATGGCGGTGTTACCCGATTATGGCGGCCGCGATCGTTGTTTCCTGGCCTATCGCCGGGAAGAATAATAACAGGGATAAATACATAGAGGTGAAATGGGTGGCTGTGGGTAAACAGACGAAGTACTTAAAGATAGATCCCATGGTACCGGAACTCCATAAAATTCGCCTGGCGGCCCGGATCCTTAACCGGGGCGGGGTGGTGGCCTTCCCCACGGAAACGGTCTACGGCCTGGGGGCCAATGCCCTGGATGGCCGGGCGGTGCGGCGCATCTTTCGCGCCAAGGGAAGGCCGGCTGACAATCCCCTGATTGTCCATATTGCCAGTTTCCGGGATGTCCAGGACCTGGTGGCCTACCTGCCGCCCCGGGCGACCCTGCTCATGCAGCGCTTCTGGCCCGGGCCCCTGACCCTGGTCCTGCCGCGGGGCGACCTGATCCCGGATATCGTGACCGCCGGCCTGGATACGGTAGGCATCCGCATGCCTGCCCATCCGGTGGCCCAGGCCCTCATCCGGGTGGCCCGCCTGCCCATAGCAGCGCCCAGCGCCAATATCTCCGGCCGCCCCAGCCCTACCACCGGCCAGCACGTCCTGAAAGACCTGCGGGGCAAAATTGATGCCGTCGTCGATGGCGGGCCGGCTACCGTGGGGGTAGAATCAACGGTCCTGGACCTGACAACCCCGGTGCCCACCATTTTAAGACCGGGGGGAGTGACCTATGAAGAGCTGAAAGCTGTCCTCGGCGAAGTAGCTATTGACCCGGCCGTCCGCGGCAGCCAGGTGGCGCAGCCGCGGGCGCCGGGGATGAAGTATAAACACTATGCCCCGCGGGGCGAAGTTTATCTCATTACCGGCGAGCTAGAGCGGGTGACGGCTAAAATCCGGGCCCTGGTGGCAGCCTGGCAGCAAAGGGGATGCCGGGTGGCCGTCCTGGCGACCAGGGAAACGGCCGCGGCTTACCAGCAGGAGCCCCGGCCCGATTACCTGGAGGTCCTGGGCAGCCGCTCCCAGCCGGCTACCATTGCCGCCAATCTCTTTAGTGCGCTGCGCAACTGTGACCGCCACCGGGCCGACATCATCCTGGCCGAAACCATAGCCGAAGAAGGCCTGGGCCTGGCCATCATGAACCGCCTGCGCAAGTCAGCAGCCAACCGCATCATCCATGCTTAAGATGGAGGCATTGACATGGAGCCGTTAGGTCTCATCCTGGTAGCCATGGCCCTGGGGACCGATGCCTTTTCCCTGGCTACCGGCCTGGCCCTGGGGGGCCTCCGGGGCCGGCAGGCCCTGCTTTTTGCCGGCATGGTGGGGATTTTTCACATCATTATGCCCCTGACGGGCCTCTACCTGGGCCTGCTCCTGGGCCGGCTTCTGGGGAAACTGGCGGCCATTATCGGCGCCCTGGTCCTGGCCGGCATGGGGGGGTTGATGCTCTGGGAGGCCCTCGCGACTCGGGGGGAAAGCGGTGGCCTGGCCGGGCAGGTGCTGCGGGCCGTACCAGGCCAGGGAGGCGTGATCGGCGGCCTAATGGCCATCCTGCTCATGGCCGGGAGCGTCAGCCTGGACGCCCTTAGCGTCGGTTTTGGCCTCGGCGCCATCAGCGTCAATGTCCCCCTAACGGTCCTGACCATGGGTTTTATTGCCGGGACTATGACAGTCCTGGGGCTCCTGGCTGGCCGGCGCCTGGGCGCCTACCTGGGCAACAGGGCCGAGGTTATCGGCGGCCTGATTCTGGTGGGTATCGGCTTAAAAATGTTGATGGGGGTATAAGACATGCCCGGTATTCTTTTTGTCTGTACCGGTAACACCTGCCGCAGCAGCATGGCGGCAGCCATTGCCACCCATATAAAGGAAGAGCGGGGCTTAGATATTGATATTACCTCGGCCGGCCTGGCAGCCAGGGAAGGGGACCCGGCAACACCGCAAGCTATCCAGGCGGTGGCGGCCATGGGTATTGATCTCCAGGACCACCGCGCCCGGCAGGTTACAGGCGCCCTGGTAGATGATGCCGGCCTGATTTTAACCATGACCAGGTCCCACAAGGAATACCTCCTCCAACTTTACCCCGAGGCCCGGGGAAAAACCTTTACCCTCAAAGAGTATGTCCGGGAGGGGAAAGAAAAGCCCCCCTCAGGGGAGCCCCGGGAAGAGACGGGTGAAGGAGCGGCTGTGGAAGAACCGCCTGTTACTGTTGATGACGATATTCCCGATCCCTTTGGCCAGCCCCTGGAAGTTTACCAGGCTACTGCCAGGGAACTGGCCGAACTTGTTGGACAGGCCCTGGAGAAATATGCACAAGACACCCATGCCGCTAACCCGGCACCATCAGAAGGATGAAAATAACGGGCTGGTATTTGTTTGAAGCGAGCAAAAACAATGCCAGTCTGGAGCGAAGTTATTTTCAGGGTAGAAAAAAGTAGGTTTGGTAACTTAAGCAGGAATTAACGTTAATACGGCGAATAATTAAGCAGTATTTAATCCTTACGATAAGAGGTGTAGTGAGATTGCGCATCGCCCTGGGTAGTGATCACGGCGGTTTTCATCTCAAGGCAGCAATTAAGGAGTACCTGGACCGGCAGGGCATTGCCAACCATGACTTCGGCACTTATAGCGCTGAGGCAGTAGACTATCCTGACTATGCTCGGGAGGTAGCCGAAGCTGTGGCCAGCGGCGCCTACGATCGGGGTATCCTCTGCTGCGGCACGGGGATAGGCGTCTGCATCGCGGCCAATAAAGTCCCCGGTATCCGCGCCGCCCTTTGTCACGATACCTTTTCTGCCCGGGCGGCACGGGAACATAATGATGCCAATATCCTGACCCTGGGAGAGCGGGTCATCGGCCCCGGCTTGGCCCTGGAAATTGTCGCCACCTGGCTGGCGGCCGAATTTAGCGGCGGCCGCCATGCCCGCCGGGTGGCCAAAATTAGCGCTATAGAGGCCAGTTACCGCCAGAAGGAAAAATAGGGCGGGGCAGGGAGGACGGATAGAATGGTCGACTTAAGCACCATCACGGCGGCAGTTAAAGCAGCTGCTACCGAGCTTATTGAAGCTGCCGCGCTAAAGCCCGGCCAGATCCTGGTGGCCGGCTGCAGTACCAGCGAGATCACGGGCCAGAAAATTGGCACGGCCTCTTCCCTGGAAGTAGGCCAGGCCGTGGTAGAAGGCCTGCTTCAGGCCACCAATGCCGCCCAGGTTTACCTGGCGGCCCAGTGTTGCGAACATTTAAACAGAGCCCTGGTCATCGAGGCCGGTGCCGCCAGGCTTTACGACCTGCCGGTGGTAACAGTCGTCCCGGCGCCAAAGGCCGGCGGTTCCCTGGCCACGGCGGCTTTTTCCGCCCTGCACCGGCCGGTGGTGGTCGCCGGGCTCCAGGCCCATGCCGGCCTGGACATCGGCGCCACCCTCATCGGCATGCACCTGCGGCCAGTAGCCGTCCCCGTCCGACTGCAGGTCAAAACCATCGGCAGCGCCCCCGTCACGGCGGCCCGGACGCGGCCCCCCCTGATTGGTGGTGAACGGGCTGTATACGTATTTCAGAGGGAACAAGACCCTCATGCCGCTAATGCGGCACCATTAGAAGGAAGAAAAAAACGAGATAACGGGTTGGCATTGGTTTGGAGCGAGCGACTTGGTTCGAGCGGTTAAGCAGCCGCAGGCTGTGCCGAGGAGCGAGGGCGGGGCCGAGGACAGCGAGGCCAAAGGCCGGATTCTAAAGGCAAGGATGCCGAATAGGCCGCCCAGCACTCACATTAACCAAGTTACAGTAACCAGTTCTTCGGTCTATGCAGTCGTACTACCTTTGGAGGTACCTGAGTTTAGTGAGTGCTGGGCGCCCGAGCCCGAGGCTGAGCCGTAGGCTGATCCGCGAGGACCAGGGAGCGAGTAAAAACAATGCCTGCCTGGAGTGAAGTTATTTTCAGGGTAGTTAAAAGGCAGGAGAAATAGCCGGTTGTTACAGCTTGAGGCGAGATAAGGATGAGGAGCCAGAAGCCAGGAAGTTAGAAGCTGGCAAAGGAAAGAGTTTCCAGCAGCAAAAACAGGAGGGAAATTTAATGAACCTAGAAACCGTAGCTCGAGTGGACCCGGAACTGGTCGAGGCCGTCAAAGGCGAGTTGCAACGCCAGCGCACCCACCTGGAACTCATCGCCTCGGAGAACTTCGTCAGCCGGGCCGTCATGGAAGCCTACAGCTCGGTACTGACCAATAAATACGCCGAAGGATATCCCGGCCGGCGCTATTACGGCGGCTGCGAGTGGGTCGATGTGGTCGAAAACCTGGCCCAGGAGCGGGCCAAAGCCCTCTTCGGCGCCGACCATGCCAACGTCCAGCCTCATTCCGGCAGCCAGGCCAATACGGCCGTCTATCTCGCCGTCCTTAACCCCGGCGATAAAGCCCTGGGGATGAACCTGGCCCACGGTGGTCACCTGACCCACGGCAGCCCGGTCAGCCTTTCCGGCCGGTATTATAGTTTTTCCTTTTACGGCGTCAACCCCGATACCGGCCGGATTGATTACGATGAAGTGGCCCGGATAGCCCGGGAAGAGCGGCCCAAACTCATTGTCGCCGGGGCCAGCGCTTACCCGCGGGTGATCGATTTTGCCCGCTTCCGGGAGATAGCCGATGAAGTCGGCGCCCTCCTTATGGTGGACATGGCCCACATCGCCGGCCTGGTGGCCGCCGGCATCCACCCCAGCCCCGTACCCTACGCCCATTTTGTGACCACTACCACCCACAAGACCATGCGGGGGCCGCGGGGAGGTATTATTTTTACCACCAGGGAATACGCCAGGGAAATCGACAAGGCGGTCTTTCCCGGCATCCAGGGTGGGCCCCTGATGCACGTCATTGCCGCCAAGGCGGTTGCCTTGAAGGAAGCCATGCAACCGGAATTCAAGCGTTACCAGGAGAGAATTGTCACCAACGCCCGTACCCTGGCCGAAGCCCTGATGGGTTACGGTTTCCACCTGGTATCCGGCGGTACCGACAACCACCTCATCCTGGTGGACCTGCGCAATAAAGGCCTTACCGGTCGCGACGCCGAGGATATTTTAGGTTCCGTCCAGATCACCGTCAATAAAAACGCTATCCCCTTTGACCCGGAGAAGCCCAGCGTAACCAGCGGCATCCGCCTGGGTACGGCCGCCCTGACCTCCAGGGGTATGGACGCCGACGCCATGCGGATGGTAGCCAGGGCCATAGATCTCGCCCTCTCCTACGGCCCTGATGAAAAGAAACTGGATACAGCCCGGGGCATCGTCGCCGAGCTCTGCCAGGCCTACCCCCTGTACCCGGAGCTTGGTTGAACTTAAAAAGCCCGCCTGGAGGTTAAAAACTCCGGGGCGGGCTTTAAAAAAGTCTGGCCGTCAAGGACAAATTATGCTAAAATAAGCCAGGATACGCGCAATTTAATTTTTTAAGTTTTGGCGGGAACTACCCGCTAAAATTTTGCTGTTATTTTACTCCCCAGGTGAGTTTTATGCGTAAAGGCTGGGACGAGTACTTCCTGGATATCGCCTTCCAGGTGGCCGGCCGGAGCACCTGCAACCGGCGGGCCGTCGGCGCCCTGGTAGTTAAGGACAAGCGCATTAAGGGTACCGGTTACAACGGCGCCCCCCACGGCCTGCCCCACTGCCTGGATGTGGGCTGCCTCATGGAAGGAGAGCACTGCCAGCGGACCATCCACGCCGAAATCAACGCCCTCCTGGAGTGTTCACCGGAAGAACGGGCCGGGGCGACCATGTACGTTACCGATTACCCCTGCGAGAGGTGTGCCCTGACCATTATCCAGGCCGGGATTAAAAGGCTCGTCTATGCCCGGCCCTACCCGGTCGCCCGCGACTGGCTGCGGGAAGCCGGGATCGAAATCGTGCACCTGCCCCGGTAAAGCGGCAATATCCTGCTGGAGGGAAAAAATTTGCAGCAAAAGATTATTGCCTTACCCAAACTGGACAACCTGACACCAACTATGGAGTCTACCGCCTTAAAGCTCATGGAAGAAGCCGGGGAACTGGCCCAGGCCATCGGCAAGCTCCGGGGTTTAAGCGGCGAGGAGGTCCAGGTGGACCATAACGCCGTCCTGGCGGCCATTACCCGCGAGTTGCTGGACGTGGCCCAGACGGCCGTTTCCCTAATGTTTGTCCTGGAAGACCAGTACGGCGTCGACATCCAGCAGGCCCTGGAGGAGCATATCAATAAACTCAGGGCGAAAAGGTATTTGAAATAAAGAGGAGTTTTTCCATGCCGCCCTTAAAGGTACTCACCGTTTTTGGCACACGTCCCGAGGCCATTAAAATGGCCCCGGTAGTAAAAGAACTAACCCGTTACCCGGAGGAATTCACTTGCCAGGTGGCCGTCACGGCCCAGCACCGGGAAATGCTGGACCAGGTCCTCCACCTGTTCCAAATTCAGCCCGACTATGACCTGGATATCATGCGGCCCCGCCAGACCCTGGAAGAAGTGACCACCAGGGCTTTAAATGGCCTGGCCGGGGTTTTAAAAACCTCCCGGCCGGACGTGGTCCTGGTTCACGGAGACACCACCACCACCTTCGTAGCGGCCCTGGCCGCCTTTTACCAGCAAATTTCCGTCGGTCATGTCGAGGCAGGCTTAAGGACGGGGGACCGCTACGCCCCCTTCCCGGAGGAGATGAACCGCCGCCTGGCCGGGGCCCTGGCCGACATTCATTTTGCCCCCACAGCCACTGCCCGGGATAACCTGTTGCGGGAAGGCATACCGGCGGAGCACATCTACGTCACCGGTAATACTGTTATTGATGCCTTAAAGGCTACTGTTCGCCCCGGCTACTGCTTTAGCGATCCCCGCCTCCAGGAGCTGGATTTTCAAAAGTGGCGGGTTATCCTGGTAACGGCCCACCGCCGGGAAAACTGGGGCGAACCCATGCGGGAAATATTCACGGCCCTGCGGGACCTGGTAAAGCGCTATGAGGATACAGTCGTCGTTTTCCCCGTCCACTACAACCCCCGGGTGCGGGAGCTGGCCGGGGAAATTCTCGGTAACCGGGAACGTGTTTACTTAATTGACCCCCTGGACTACGAGCCCTTTGTCAACCTGATGGCCCGTTCCTATCTAGTGTTGACGGATTCCGGCGGCCTCCAGGAAGAAGCGCCGGCCCTGGGTAAACCCGTGCTGGTCCTGCGTGAAGTCACCGAACGGCCGGAAGCCGTTGCTGCCGGTACCGTGCGCCTGGTGGGCACGGGCTACCAGGAGATCCTGGCAGCGGCCGGCGAGCTCCTGGAAGACCGTGAGATTTATCTGCGGATGGCCCACGCCATTAACCCTTATGGAGATGGCCAGGCCTCGCGGCGTATCCGGGGCGCCCTGCGTCATTATTTTGGCCTAACTATAGCCAGACCCCAGGAATTTACGCCCGGATAAAGTATTTCTATCCTTTGGATTAAAAAATAAACATTCTTCCCGGCAGGAATTTCGTCAACAAAAGAGAATATGTTTTAAGACTGGCAGGGGTATAAAAATTTCCTCCAGGCACAATTTAACATCAATGGTAGCTAAAAAGCATCATTTCTGGGATTACGCCAGGTATGCCAATATGGCCTTTTCCTTTGGGGTTACCATGATTGCCGGCATCCTCCTCGGCCTTTACGGTGGGGGATGGCTGGACCGGCGGTTGGGCACGTCGCCCCTTTTCATGCTGGCCGGCGTCCTCCTGGGGGTAGGGGTGGGTTTTCGTAGCTTCTTAAGCGAACTGCGTGTCCTGGAAAAGGAAGCACCAAAAATTAAAACCGATGATCAAGATAAAACTCACCCGGACTGAAAAAGGGATGCTGGTCATGGCTGCCCTGGGAGCAGTAGCCGGCCTGGGCGGCGGCTATTACTCCTTTGTTGCCGGCCTGGGATTTGCTTTGCCTGTTTCCCTGTTGTTGCTCCGCTGGCAGGTGGCAGCCGTCGATAACCTGGACAACCTGCCGCCCCAGAAGGCTTTTAATCGTTTTTTCGGGCGTTCCCTCATGCGGTCGGGTCTGTCCCTGGCCCTTCTGGGCCTGGCCCTGGCCGGGGGAATAGAGTTTCTTTTTGGCGTGCTGGCAGGGCTGGTACTCCAGGTCCTGGCCTATATGGGCAAGGCCATTCTCATTATCCTGGGAAAGGAGGGATAGAACAGTGGGACTGCAAGCCCTGGGCGAGATAATGGCCCATGTCCGGCCCCATGAAGTATTTTACCTGGGGCCCATCCCGGTCTACTCCACGGTGGTCAATACGTGGATTATCATGGCCCTCCTGGTCCTGGGGGTTTTCCTGGCTACCCGGAAATTAAACTTTATCCCCCGTGGTATCCAGCACATCTTTGAGATGCTACTGGAATTTTTCTACGGCCTCCTGGAGGAAACCATGGGCAAGGAAGGCCGGCGCTACCTGCCCCTGGTAGCCACCCTGTTTATTTTTATCCTTAGCCTTAATCTATCCTGGTTTATCCCCGGGATGAAGCCCCCGACCATGGACCTCTCCACCACGGCGGCCTTTGCCGTGGCCACCATCATCCTGGTCCAGCTTATCGGCATCCGGAAAAGGGGCCTGGTGGGCTACATCAAGCACTTTTTCCAGCCGGCACCCTTTCTCTTTCCCCTGAATGTAATTGAGGAACTGGTCAAGCCGGTTTCCCTTTCCCTGCGTCTATTCGGCAATATGTTCGGGGAAGAGATGGTGGTGACTATCCTGTTTATCATGCTGCCCTTTTTATTACCGACACCCATTATGATCTTGGGCGTCCTCATGGGCTTGATCCAGGCCTTTGTTTTTACCCTGCTGACAGTTACTTATATCGCCAACTTTATCCACGGGCATTAAAAGAGCTAAATTTACGTGGTTAGTTTCCCGGGAATGAACGGAAATTAGTGGCTGGCTAACCACCAACATAGCCAGCCCACAAAGGAAGCCATTTTTAGAGGAGGATATGCACATGACAGCACTAGGTTTTATCGGCGTCGGCCTGGCCATTGGCCTGGCAGCACTGGGTTCGGCCCTTGGCCAGGGTAATGCTTCCCGCGGAGCAATGGAAGGTATAGCCCGCCAGCCCGAGGCCAGCGGCGACATCCGCACCACCCTGCTCCTGGCCCTGGCCTTTATGGAAGCGCTGACGCTCTTTTCCTTCGTTATTGCCATCCTCATGTGGACCAAGCTTTAAAATGAAGCGGGCGGGTAAGGCGGGCCAAACCGTCTTATTCGCCCCTGTCCTGCTTTCAGGAACAACGAAAGGGGGGTGGCTACGTGCAGGGCATCTTTCAGGCCCTGAATTTCAGCGGTTGGACCTTTTTGTTCCAGGTCATCAACCTCCTGGTAGTCATGGGGGTTCTTTATATTCTCCTTTATAAACCCCTGGGCAAGATCCTGGCCGACCGCGAGGCCAAAATTGAGGGCAATTTAAAGGACGCGGCGGCGGCCAAAGAGAAGGCAGAGCAAATGCTGACTGAGTACCAGCAGCAACTCCAGGGTGCCCGCCAGGAAGCCCAGGCAATACTAGACCGGGCCAACAGGATGGCCGAAGAAACCCGGGCGGAGATAGTCGCCAGGGCTAAAGAAGAAGCCAGCCGGGCTCTGGAACAGGCCCGGGCCGAGATTGAAGGCGAAAAGAGCAAAGCCCTGGCTGCCATCCGCAGTGAGGCAGCTACCCTGGCCGTCCTGGCGGCCGGCAAAGTTTTAGAGCGCACCTTAACGCCTGACGACCAGGAACGCCTGGCCCGGGAAGCGCTGGCCGAGGTGGAGCGGTTGCAATGAGCAGTCAGACTATCGCCAGGCGTTATGCCCGCGCCCTCTTTGAAGTTGCCCGGCAGAAGGGTGCGCTGGCCGGCTTTGCTGCCGCCCTGGAAAGGGTCGGCCAGGCCCTGGCAGAGAATCCCGAACTGCGCCGGGTCCTCTATCACCAGCTCATTCCCGTCCGGGAGAAGCAAAGGATAATGGACACCCTCTTCCCGGACGTCGACCCGTTATTAAAGAACTTTTTCCACCTGGTCCTGGCCAAAGGCCGGGAGCGGGCCCTGCCGGAGATGGCAATCCAGTTCCGGCGCCTGGTGGACCGGGAAAACAGGGTATTGCCGGTGGAAGTGCAATCAGCAGTACCTCTTTCAGAAGAGGTCACAACAGCGCTTAAAGAAAGGCTGGCCCATATTACGGGACAAAACATCCGCCTGCAGACCGCGGTGGACCCGGCCCTCCTGGGCGGCATGGTCATCCGCCTCGGGGACAGGGTCCTGGACGCCAGCCTGAAGAAAAAGCTGGAACTTTTGGGCGAGCACTTGAAGGGCGCGTGAGCAGAAAGAGCAAAGGGGTGAAAAGCAGTCTTGAGCATCCGGCCCGATGAGATAACCAGTATTCTGAAGAACCAGATCGAACAGTACCAGCTGGAAGTAGAAGTGGCCGATACGGGCATCATCACCCAGGTGGGTGACGGCATCGCCCGCATCTACGGCCTGGAGCGGGCCATGGCCGGCGAGTTGCTGGAGTTTCCCGGCAATGTTTACGGCATGGTCCTGAACCTGGAGGAAGACAACGTCGGCGCCGTTGTCCTGGGCCCCTACACCCACATCAAAGAAGGGGACCAGGTCAAGCGCACCGGCCGCATCGTCGAGGTCCCGGTAGGGGAAGCCCTGATCGGCCGGGTAGTCAACGCCATGGGCCAGCCCATTGACGGCAAGGGTCCCATCAAGACGGAAAAGTTCCGGCCGGTGGAATCGCCGGCGCCGGGCGTTGTTTACCGCCAGCCGGTGAATACCCCCCTCCAGACGGGTTTGAAAGCCATAGATTCCATGATCCCCATCGGACGCGGCCAGCGGGAATTGATTATCGGCGACCGCCAGACGGGCAAGACGGCCATCGCCGTGGATACCATCATCAATCAAAAAGGGCAAAATGTTATCTGCATCTATGTGGCCATAGGCCAGAAGGCTTCCACCGTGGCGGGCGTTGTCCACCGCCTGGAGGAGGCCGGGGCCATGGATTATACCATTGTCGTCTCGGCCACGGCCAGCGAGCCGGCGCCCATGCTCTATATTGCCCCCTATGCCGGCTGCGCCATGGGCGAGTATTTCATGTACGAGCAGCACCGGGACGTCCTCTGCATTTATGACGACCTGTCCAAGCACGCTGCCGCCTACCGTGAACTCTCCCTGCTACTCAGGCGGCCGCCGGGACGGGAGGCCTACCCGGGCGACGTCTTCTACCTCCATTCCCGCCTGCTGGAACGGGCGGCCCGCCTGAATGACGCCCTGGGGGGCGGGTCCCTGACGGCCCTGCCCGTCATTGAGACCCAGGCGGGGGACGTGTCGGCCTATATCCCCACCAACGTCATTTCCATCACCGACGGCCAGATCTACCTGGAGTCCGACCTTTTCTACGCCGGCCAGCGCCCGGCCGTCAACGTGGGCCTATCGGTATCCCGGGTGGGTGGTGCGGCCCAGATCAAAGCCATGAAACAGGTGGCCGGCCGCCTGCGCCTGGACCTGGCCCAGTACCGCGAGCTGGCGGCTTTCGCCCAGTTTGGCTCCGACCTGGATAAGACCACCCAGGCACGCCTGGCCCGGGGTGAGCGCATGATGGAGATTTTAAAGCAGGACCAGTACCAGCCCATGCCGGTGGAAGAGCAGGTAGCGGTCCTCTATGCGGCCGTTAACGGCTTCCTTGATGACCTGCCGGTAGAAAGGGTGCGGCCCTTTGAAAGGGAATTCTTACGCTTCCTGCACAGCGTGCACCCGGAGATTCTCGCCGGCATCCGGGAGAAACGCCAGCTGGACGACGCTCTCCAGGAACAGCTTAAGAAGAGCATCGAAGAATTCAAGAGCAGCTTTACCGCTGCCGGGAAAGCATAAGGTGGTGAGCCGGTATGCCCAATATGCGTGACCTGAAGCGCCGTATCCGCAGTATCAGGAGTACCCAGCATATTACCCGGGCCATGAAGATGGTGGCGGCAGCCAAACTGCGCAAGGCCCAGGCCCAGGTCACGGCAGCCCGGCCCTACGCCGAGAAACTGGAGGAAGTCATCGGCCGCCTGATCGGGGCCGTGGATCCGGAGACCCAGCCCCTGGCGGCTGCCCGGGAAGTCAAAAAAGCCGGCTACGTGTTGATTACCGGCGATCGCGGCCTGGCCGGCGGTTATAATGCCAACCTCATCCGCCTGGCGGAAGAACGCCTGCAGGCGGAAGAGCGCCCGGTAGCCCTGGTAACTGTGGGCCGCAAAGGACGGGACTACTTTCGCCGCCGCCGGGTGGAGATAGTCCGCTCTTTTACCGATATCGGTGACGAACCGGACCTCATCCAGGCCCGGGAACTGGCCCGCCAGCTTGTAGAACTGTACCTGGAGGGGAGCCTGGACGAGGTTAACCTCATCTATACCCGTTTCTACTCCGCCCTCCGCCAGGTGCCCCAGGTCGACCGCCTGCTGCCTATTCAAGCCAGCGGCGCCGGTGAGGATGGCGGGGATTATATCTATGAACCTTCTCCCGCCGAGGTCTTAAAGTCCCTGCTGCCCCGTTACTGCGAGATCAAGGTCTACCAGGCCCTCCTGGAGGCCAAGGCCAGCGAGCACGGGGCCAGGATGACGGCCATGGACAACGCCACCGAGAATGCAGCCGAAATGATTGATAAATTAACCCTATCCTTCAACCGCGCCCGGCAAGCGGCCATTACCAGGGAGATCGTGGAGGTAGTGGCCGGGGCCGACGCCCTGAAGTAAAGGAGGGGATATGGATTGAACGAAGGACAGGTAGTACAGGTAATCGGCCCGGTAGTTGACGTGGAATTTGCCAGCGACCAGCTGCCCGACCTGTATAACGCCATTACCATTAAGAATGACAAGATTAATATCACTATGGAAGCCATGCAGCACCTGGGTAACAACACCGTCCGCTGCGTGGCCCTGTCTTCCACCGACGGCCTGCAGCGGGGCATGAAAGCCGTGGACACCGGCGCCCCCATCACCGTACCGGTAGGCCGGGCCACCCTGGGCCGGCTGTTTAACGTCCTGGGAGAACCCATTGATAACCAGGGACCGGTAGAAGCTTCTGAACGGCTGCCCATCCACCGGCCGGCGCCCCCCTTTGAGGAGCAGCAGCCGTCGACTGAAGTTCTGGAGACGGGCATTAAGGTAGTTGACCTGCTGGCCCCCTACGCCAAGGGCGGTAAAGTCGGCCTTTTTGGCGGTGCCGGCGTGGGCAAGACGGTCCTCATCATGGAGCTCATCCGCAATATTGCCTATGAACACGGCGGCTTTTCCGTCTTTGCCGGTGTCGGTGAGCGCACCCGGGAAGGCAACGATCTCTACCTGGAAATGAAGGAATCCGGGGTTATTGACAAGACGGCCCTGGTCTTCGGCCAGATGAACGAACCCCCGGGAGCCCGCCTGCGGGTAGGCCTGACGGGATTGACCATGGCCGAGTATTTCCGCGACGCCGAAGGGCAAGACGTCCTCCTCTTCATCGACAACATTTTCCGCTTCGTCCAGGCCGGTTCTGAAGTATCGGCCCTCCTGGGCCGCATGCCTTCGGCCGTGGGTTACCAGCCCACCCTGGCCACGGAGATGGGCGCCCTGCAAGAGCGCATCACTTCTACCAAAAAGGGATCCATAACCTCCGTCCAGGCAATTTATGTCCCGGCCGACGACCTGACCGACCCGGCGCCGGCGACCACCTTTGCCCACCTGGACGCCACTACGGTGCTCTCCCGGCAGATCGCCGAGCTGGGCATCTACCCGGCCGTGGACCCCCTGGATTCCACCTCCCGCATCCTCGACCCCAGGGTCCTGGGCGAAGAGCACTACCAGGTGGCCCGCGGCGTGCAGCGCATCCTGCAGCGCTACAAGGAACTGCAGGATATTATCGCCATCCTGGGCATGGATGAACTGTCGGAAGACGACAAACTGATCGTGGCCCGGGCGCGCAAGATCCAGCGCTTCCTCTCCCAGCCCTTCCACGTGGCGGAGGCCTTTACCGGCCAGCCCGGCGTCTACGTGCCCTTAAAGGAAACCATCCGCGGCTTCAAGGAAATTTTAGAGGGCCGTCATGACAACCTGCCCGAGCAGGCCTTCTATATGGTCGGCACCATCGACGAAGCCGTAAAGAAGGGGCAGGAGTTGATGTAAATGGCCCCTCTAAAGCTGGAGGTTATTACGCCCGAGAGGGTGACCTTAAAGGCGGAGGCTGAGAGCATTATCGCCCCGGGCGTCCTTGGTTACCTGGGCGTTTTGCCCGGCCATGCCCCCCTCATTACCCCCCTCAAGGCCGGGGTGGTAACCTACCGCCCGGAGGGCGGGGGGGAGGAGCGCCTGGCCGTGTCGGGCGGCTTCCTGGAAGCCGGGCCGGAGCATGTGGTCATCCTGGCGGATACGGCGGAAAAGGCGGCAGAAATCGATGTGGAGCGGGCGCGCCAGGCCAGGGAGAGGGCCGCAAGGCGCCTGCGGGAACGGCCGCCCGGCCTGGATGTGGCCCGGGCCGAGGCCGCCCTGCAGCGGGCTACGGCTCGCCTCAAGGCCGCTGGCGCGGTATGAGAAAGATTGTTTAATTTTCTGGCCCCCTGGCAAGAATAGGTATAATCCTTTTTTGCAAGGGGGCATTAATTTGCGCCGGTTCTCATTTAATTCCCTGCGCTTTAATTTTAAGATTTTCCTGTTAATCGTCCTCATCCTGAGTTTTGCCGGGGGCCTGGCCCTGGCCAGGCACATGCACCCCCTGGCGGCCCGGACTTCCCGCGTAGCAGGTAATCAGGCTGCCAGTATCGGTCAGGCCGTTAACAGGGACGAACCGGTACCCCACCTTTTATTTAACGCCTTTACCGCCAGCGGCGCCCGCCTGGAAACCATGGGCCTGGAAGCCTGGGGCAGCCTTAATTCTACTTTTATGGACGGCGAGGCCATCCACGACCTGGCCGGTAGGGTGGCTGCTGCCCTGGGGCTGGAGGGGACAGGCAGTTTTACCAGGCAGGATGACACCAATTTCCATGCCCTTTACTGGGAAGGGGAACTGCAGCCGGGGGTGGTCCTGTACTTTTCCCTCCAGAGCCTGGCAGGGGCGGGGGAGGGCGGCGAGACCTACCTCCTCATCAACCTGGAAGGCCAGCCCCAGCAGGGTGAAGAGGAGATGCTGTCCTGGCAGGAAAGGGTGAGGGAGGCCTTCCAGCCCTGGCAGGTGGAGCCCCATCTTATCTACAGCCTGACCGGCGTTATCCCCGGGAAACTTACATTGGTGGAAAGGGAACAGCGGGCCATGGCCGTCCTGGCCGCCCTGGCGGCCGAGAAGGTAGAGGGAGTGGAAGAGGAGGAGATCCTCTCCATCAGCGCTTATTCCCCCCGGTTACCCCGGTCCCTGGAAGTTGCCGGCCGGCCGGTAAATGCCAACGTGGCCCTGCGCTATCACGCCACCGATGGCAATACTTATTTACATTTAGGTTCTCCCCTTTTAGGTGGCGAGTATTAGCCGTTATATGTTATAATAAAATTTAAATAGAGATTTGCGGCCAAAGGGGCTAAGGGAAATTGGAGGCAATTGTCATTAAGGGCCATTCGCGCCTTAAGGGACGGATAGCCATCAGCGGCGCCAAAAATGCTGTACTACCCATTATTGCAGCCTGCCTGCTGACTGAGGATGAATGTTACCTGGAGGATATCCCCCGCCTGGCCGATGTTGATACCATGTGCGGGGTTATTGGCGAAATGGGGGCCGAAGTTTACCCCGACGGGGTCCGGGGTTTAAGGGTGGCGGCCGGATCTTTACAGGGAGTAGAGCCACCCTATGAATTTGTCCGCCGCATGCGTGCTTCCTTCCTGGTCATGGGGCCGCTCCTGGCCCGCCTGGGCCGGGTAAGGGTATCCCTGCCCGGCGGTTGCGCCATTGGCGCCCGGCCCATTGACCTGCACCTTAAAGGCATGGCCGCTCTGGGGGCCAGCATTCATGTCAATAACGGCAACGTGGAGGCCGAGGCCGGGCGCCTGAAGGGAGCGTCCATTTACCTGGATTTTCCCAGCGTCGGGGCGACGGAAAACATTATGATGGCCGCCGCCCTGGCCGAAGGGACGACGACCATTGAAAACGCCGCTGGCGAGCCCGAGATTGTCGACCTGGCCAACTTCATCAACGCCATGGGTGGCCGCGTCAGCGGTGCCGGCACCAGGGTTATAAAGATCGAAGGGGTCAGGGAACTCCACGGCGCCCGCCACGCCGTCATCCCCGACCGGGTGGAGGCCGGCACCTTTATGATCGCCGCAGCAGCCACGGGGGGTGACGTGTTCCTGGAGAACGTCATTTCCACCCACCTGAAGGCTGTCATGGCCAAGCTGGCGGAAGCCGGGGCTGAACTTTCAGAGGAAGACGGCGGCATCAGGGTTCGGGCGGAACTGCCCTTGAAGGCGGTAGACATCAAGACCATGCCTTACCCCGGCTTTCCCACGGACATGCAGGCCCAGTTCATGGCCCTCCTGACTACGGCCCGGGGTAGCAGCGTCGTGACAGAGACAGTCTTTGAAAATCGTTTCATGCATGTCAATGAGCTAAAGCGCATGGGAGCCAGCATCGTCATAGAGGGCCATTGCGCCGTTGTGAAAGGTAAGGAAAAGCTTACTGGCGCGCCGGTCAAGGCCACCGACCTGCGGGCCGGTGCCGCCCTGGTCATAGCCGGCCTTATGGCTGAGGGGGAGACGGTAATTTCCTGCGTCCATCATATTGACCGAGGCTATGAGGACCTGGTGGGTAAACTGGAGGCCCTGGGAGCGAAGATTAGCCGGGAAGAAAGGTAGAGATAGCCCGGATCTGGCCCATCAAAGCAGAACAAAACAGGCATATCCTATCGGGCCTAGCGCCGGATTGTCGTTTTTATGCTGACCGCCCTCACCAGGGGCGGTCTTTTTTTGGTCAAGCCCTCATATACATGGACATAGCAGGTGGACAAAACCTCAAGCCACCGGAGGGGGAGCACCATGCGTAAAGTAATGGGCATTTTCATTATCCTCATTTTTGCGGCCGTAATTATCGTACCGGCCATGATTATCGAAGGTATCCGTCTTTTTCAGCCGCCGGTCCAGGTCCAGGCAGGGCAACAACTGGTACGGGTCTACTTTCACCAGAGCGGTGACATCAAGATTATGCCGCTGGAACAGTATATAACCGGGGTGGTGGCTGGGGAGATGCCGGCCAACTTTGAGCCGGAAGCCCTCAAAGCCCAGGCCGTGGCCGCTCGTACCTATACCCTAAAAAAGATAGAAGAAGCCAGAAACAAGCCCGACGACCGCCATCCCGGTGCCGACATCTGCACCGACCCCGCCCACTGCCAGGCCTTTGCCGATGACAGCCTTTTGCGGCAACGCTGGGGTTTCTTTAATTTCTGGCGCTATAAAAGCAAAATCCAGGAAGCCGTCCGGGCCACCCAGGGGATGGTCCTGACCTACCAGGGCAAGCTCATCGATCCTGTCTACCATGCCAACAGCGGCGGCCGGACGGAAAGCGCTGCTGCCGTCTGGGGCCGGGACCTGCCCTACCTCCAGAGCGTACCCTCCCCCTGGGACAGGGAAGCTCCTCGCTACCACGACACCATGTCCTTCACCCTGGAAGAGCTGGACCGGAAGCTGGGGGTCAACCTCACATCCGTACCGGCGGCAGCCCTGGCTCCGTCCGGGGGGACGGCCATGAAGGTCCTGGAAAAGACTCCTACCGGCCGCGTCAAGACCATAAAAATCGGTAACAAGACCTTTGCTGCCACTGAGTTACGGCAGCTCCTGGGCCTCCCCTCAACCGATTTCACCTGGCAGGTCCAGGGGGACCGCATGATTTTCACTACTACCGGTTATGGCCACGGCGTGGGCATGAGCCAGTACGGCGCCAACGGTATGGCCAGAGAGGGCAAAAACTTCGCTGATATTCTTACTTACTACTACCGGGGAGTAAAGATTGAGAGCCGGTAAATGCTTATGTATAAAATGCCAGAAAAGGGGGCAGAATCCAACTGAGGTGATGCAACCACATGCTGAAGATTCTGGCCTCATGGAAAAAACTTTTATCACGGCAACCGCTGTTTAGACCGGGAAGCCTGGAAAGGCTGCAGCGGGCGTTGAGGCGTCGTGGCCTCTACCTGGTCCTGCTCGCTATTCTCTTTGGCGGTAGCTACTACCTGGTAACCAACGACGCTGTTTTTAAAAAGCCCACTATCCAGACCTTTACGCTGGCCGGCCAACCGGCCTCCCAGGAGCTGCCTGTGCCGCGGGAACCCCTGGTAGGTTCGACCACCGTACCACCTGAACTCCAGGAGCAACCTGGCGCCCAGGCTGCCCCGGCTACGGCAGCGGGACAGGTCGGCAAAGACGAGGCTCTGCCTTCCCTGGCTCTGCCCGTGAGCGGTAAAATGGGTAAGGGGTACGGCTTTACCTATACCCCGGCCTTTGACGACTACCGCTTTCACTCCGGTGTAGACCTGGAAGCCCCGGCAGGCAGCGAGGTTAAAGCCGCGGCTGCCGGGGTGGTGAAGCAGGTAGAGCACAGTGATGCCTGGCGTTACCGCCTGATCATTGACAATGGCAACGGCTACCAGACGGTCTATGCTCACTTAAGCAGCATCAAGATAGCCAAGGGGGATAAGGTCCAGCGAGGTACCATCCTCGGGCAACTGGGGGACCCTGGTACAGCCGAAGCCGGTACGCCAGCCCACCTGCACCTGGAATTACTAAAAAACGGCAAGGCCATCGACCCCGTCCCGGCCCTGCAATAAGTTCTTTTTTCGGCAGCCTGCCAATAAAATTATAGCGGAGTTGAAATTGGGAGGCTGCCTCCATGCAGGATCATATCCAGGAAAGGGTACTGCAGATAGCCGCTTACATCGTGGAGCGTCGCTGTACGGTCCGCCAGGCGGCTACTGTTTTTCATGTTAGCAAAAGCACTGTCCACAAGGACGTCACCGAACGCTTGCCGCGCCTTAACGAAAACCTGGCCAGGGAGGTACGGGTAATACTTAACGCCAACAAAGCTGAACGTCACCTCCGGGGTGGGGAAGCTACCAGGAAAAAATATAAAGAAACGCAGGTTTCTTGAAAGGGCCGACAGGAATTCTTTCCTCTCCTGGAGAATTATTAACAAGATTGCCATGGGAGAGGAAGGGAGCAAGATTAATGTTTGGCCTGGGTTATCAGGATATCGGTATCGATCTGGGGACGGCCACTGTTCTGGTATATGTGCAGGGTAAGGGGATTGTCTTACGGGAGCCTTCGGTGGTAGCCCTTAACCGGGATAACGGCCAGATTTTTGCGGTTGGGGAAGAAGCACGGCGCATGCTGGGCCGGACACCGGGAAATATTATCGCCCTGCGCCCTTTAAGGGATGGGGTCATCGCCGACTACGACAGTACCGAAAAAATGCTGCGCTATTTTATAGAAAAAGCAATTGGTCGGCAGGGTTTTTTCCGGCCGCGGGTGATGGTCTGCATCCCCTCCGGGGTTACCGGCGTGGAGGAACGGGCGGTGCGCCAGGCGGCCCAGCAGGCCGGGGCCAGGCAGGCCTATGTCATTGAAGAGCCCCTGGCGGCGGCCCTGGGGGCCGGCCTGGATATTGCTGAACCCAGCGGCTCCATGGTGGTGGATATCGGTGGGGGGACGACCGACATCGCTGTCCTTTCCCTGGGGGGTATTGTGTGCAGCAATTCTTTAAGGGTGGCCGGGGACAAGCTTGATGAAGCCATTGTCCGTTACATACGCCGTGAGCACAACCTGATGATTGGTGAGCGCAGCGCCGAAGAATTAAAGATCAATATTGGTACGGCCCATCCTTCGTCCCGGGTCGAAGCGAGTATGGATGTCCGCGGCCGCGACCTGGTAACCGGCCTGCCCAAAACGGTAAACATTACTTCCAGGGAAATCTATACGGCCATCCAGGAGCCCCTGCAGCAGATAGTCGGTGCGGTGAAAGAGGTGCTGGAAAAAACGCCGCCGGAACTGGCGGCGGACCTGGTGAACAAAGGCATCGTCATGACCGGCGGGGGCAGCCTTCTTCATGGCCTGGACCTCCTGCTGAGTGAAGAAACGGGACTGCCGGTGCATGTGGCCGACGATCCCGTTTCCTGCGTCGCCCTGGGGACAGGCAAGGCCTTGACCATGCTGGATGTCCTGAAGCAGAACAACCCTTCAGAAGGCTGGCGCATGGGCCGGTAAGAATTTTGCTGGAAGAGGCAAGTAGGGGCAAAAACTACTTGCCTTTTCTTCTGTTACGGGAAAGTTAAATTATGTTAAATTGGAATGGCAAGTATTGATCGTCTTACCAGCATCCTGTTATAATGAGTTCGAAAAAAATGACCGACCGTCCGGTCAATTTAGAGACAGGGGAGTTGTAACCGTGAGGCTAAAAAGGAACTCCGCCGGTGTTATCCTGGCCCTTTTTCTCCTGGCTGTAACTTTAGGTGGCTGTGGTAAAAAGCCGGCAAGCCAGGTGGAAACACCCAGGGTAGCGGTGGAAGTGGCGCAGGTCAAGCGGGGCAGCATCGCCCAGCCGGTAAGGGTGACCGGCACCGTCCAGGCCGGGGCCACCGTCCAGGTGATGGCCGCCATCCCGGGGAAGATAAAGTTGGTTCTGGTGGATGTCGGCGATAAAGTCTCCCAGGGCCAGGTAATCGCCGAGTTGGAAAACAGCGACATAGAAGCGCGCCTGCAGCAGGCAAAGGCGAACCTGGAGCAGGCGCGCCTCGGCCTGGACCAGGCTGACGCCCGGGTAAAGCAGGCGGAAGTCAGGGCGGGACTGGATGAGACCAACCTGAAGCGCACCCAGACGCTGTTCGACCAGGGCGCAGCTTCCCAGCAGCAGCTGGATGCCGCCCGCACAGCCGCGGCCGTCAGCCAGGAAGACCTGGCTGTAGCCCGCGCCTCCCTGGCGGCCTCCCGTGCCCAGGTCACCGCGGCCGAGGCGGCCGTGCGCCAGGCCGAGGTAGCCCTGGAGAATACATACATCAAGGCGCCGGTGAGCGGGGAGGTGGCGGCGCGCCTGCTGGAGCCCGGCGCGCTGGCCCAGGGAGCGGTGGTCACCCTGGTGACCTCCGGCGAGCGCCAGGTGGAGATTGGCGTTACCGAACAGGACGTCAACTACCTCCAGCCGGGCCGGGAGGTTGCCGTGGAGGTGCCGGTGGTAGCGGCAGAATCCCTGAAAGGGAGGGTCGCCAGCGTCAGCCCGGCGGCCGACGAACGCTCCAGGGTTTTTAAAGTCAAGGTCAGCCTTGTCAACGCCCCGCCGGGAGTTAAGCCGGGTATGGCCGCCACGGTTATCTACACCACCAGGCAGGTCAATAATGCCCTCCTGGTACCCAAAAACGCCGTGGTCAAGCGCGGCGCCCAGGACATAGTCTACACAGTCGTTGAAGGCAAGGCGGCAGGCCGGGTAGTCACTACCGGCATTGCTGACGATAAAAACGTCGAGATCGTCAAGGGCCTGGCTGACCAGGACAGTATTATCGTCAAAGGGCAGGACTTCGTCAGTGAAGGCCAGCCGGTGGAAGTCGTGAACGGGGGTGCAGGGGCATGAACTGGCTTCAGGCACTGGTCAGGCGCCCGGTAGCGGTAACCGTGGCCGTCCTGGTAGCCATCCTCCTGGGGGCCGTGTCCCTGGCGCGACTGCAGATAGACCTCCTGCCTGATTTGAACCTGCCCTACGCCGCGGTGATTACAACTTACAGGGGTGCCGGGCCGGAAGAAATCGAAAAGACTATTACCAGGCCCCTGGAAGACGTCCTGGGCACGGTTCAAGGAGTCAAAAATATCCAATCATACAGTATGTCCGGCACATCCTTGGTCCTGCTGGAGTTTAACTGGGGCCAGGATATGGATTTTGCGGCCCTGAATATGCGGGAGAAAGTCGACCAGGCTGAGCGCTTTTTACCCGATGCAGCAGATAAACCGATGGTCATCAAGTTTGACCCTAACATGATGCCCGTGATGACCCTGGCCATGTACGGCGACATGGACGAGCAGCAGTTGAAAGACCTGGCAGAAAATACCATCAAGAGCCGTCTCGAGCGCCTGGACGGCGTCGCCTCGGTAAACATCACCGGCGGCCTGGAGCGCGAGATCCAGGTACTGGTAGACCCGGCCCGGCTACAACTCTACGGCCTGTCCATCAGCCAGGTGGTCCAGGCCCTACAAGCGGAGAACAGCACCTTTTCCGCCGGCAAGGTCAGCGACGCTGGCAAAGACGTCCTGGTCCGGGTCGATGGCGAGTTTAAAGACCTGGACCAGGTCCGCCAGGTAACCCTGGCCACCGCTGCGGGGACGGTGCGGCTGGGCGATATAGCGGAAGTACGGGATTATCATGCCGAGCGGCAGAACTATGCCCTTTTCAACGGCCGGCCGGCCATCGGTCTGTCCATCCAGAAACAGACCAGCGGCAATACGGTGCAGATCGCCCATGCCGTTAAACAAACTATCAGGGAGCTGCAAAAGGAGCTGCCGCCGGGGGTAATCCTGGAGCCGGTAGTTGACCAGTCCCGCTACATCGAAAGCGCCATCAATGGCGTTTACCGGGATATGCTTTACGGCGGGCTGCTGGCCATGCTGATTATTTTCATTTTCCTGCGGAACTTCCGGGCCACCCTAGTCATCGGCCTCACCATTCCTATCTCGGTAATTACGACTTTTGTCCTGCTCTATTTTGGCAAGATGACCCTCAATATGATGACCCTGGGCGGCCTCTCCCTGGGAATAGGCCGCATGGTTGACGACGCCATTGTAGTCTTTGACAACATCTACCGCCACCGCCAGGAGGGCCGGGAAGCCATGGCGGCGGCCGTATCAGGAACCCGGCAGGTGACCACGGCCGTGGTGGCCTCCACCCTGACCACTGTATCCGTCTTTTTGCCCATCGCCTTTATTGAGGGAATGGCGCGGGAGATCTTCGGCCCCCTGGCCTTGACGGTGGCTTTCTCCTTGATGGCATCCCTGGCTGTCTCCATGACTGTCACCCCGACTGTGGCGGCCCGCCTCCTGGCCGGCGCCTTGCCCCCGGAGGCCACGACAGCCCGCAGTTTTTGGCAGAGTCTGGTTAACGGCCTCTGGCTGGCGCGTTTAAGCAACGCTTACAGCCGCTTCCTGAACTGGGCCCTGCGGCACCGCAAGCTGACCATAGCGGCGGTGGCCCTCATCTTTGCCGGCAGCCTGGCCTTGGTGCCGGCGGTGGGGGTGGAATTTATGCCGGTCACCGACGAAGGGACCATCAGCGTGTCTATCGAGCTCCCCAAAGGGACTGCCCTCGAGGCCACCGCCGCGGTAGCCGACCAGGTAGTAAGGCTTATCCAGCAGCAGCCGGAGGTCCAGAGCATCTACCAGCAGATCGGCAGTACCGGCGGCACGGCCAGCTTTATGAGCGGTGAGACGCCAGAGGCAGCCAGTCTGAATATCAACCTGGTACCGCTGGAGAAACGCCGCCGGAGCTCGACCGAGGTGGCGGCGGCTATCCGGGCGCAGGTCCGGAAAATCGCAGGCGCCAGGATTAACGTCACTACCTCCTCCAGCTTCGGTGGGGCTATGAGCGGCGCGCCCGTGCAGGTAGACATCCACGGTTCCGACCTGGAGGTGCTAAAGGAGCTCGCCACCGAGGCGCAGCAGCTGGTGGCCGCCGTGCCGGGCGCGGTGGGCGTGGAAAACAGCCTGGCTAAAGGCCGGCCCCAGGTAGAGATCACCGTCGACAGGGAAAAAGCCGCCCTGTACCGGCTGGGGGCCGGGCAGGTCGGCGCGGTGGTGGCCACGGCCGTAGGCGGTACGGTAGCCACCCGCTACCGTACCGGCGGTGACGAATACGACGTCCGCGTCTTCCTCCCGGAAGCCAGCCGTCGCAATATTGCTGACCTGGAGAACCTCACGGTGCTGTCCCCCCTGGGGGTGCAGGTGCCTTTAAAAGAGATCGCCAACCTCAAGCCGGACACTACCCCCAGCACCATCAGCCGCTACAACCAGGACCGGGTGGCCAGTATCACCGCCAATTTAAGCGGGGCGCGGCCCCTGGCCGACGTGATGGGCGACGTGCGGGCGCACATGGACCAGTTAAAGCTGCCGCCGGGCTACAGCATTGAGTACACCGGCGAGAACAAGATGATGAACGAGACCTTCGGCCAGCTGGGGCTGGCCCTGCTCCTGGCCGTGGTCCTGGTGTACCTGGTCATGGCGGCCCAGTTTGAATCCTTCTTCCACCCCTTTATCATTATGTTTTCCATCCCGGTAGCGCTGACAGGGGTGGTACTGGCCCTGCTGGCCACGGGAAGAACTTTCAACGTCGTCGCCTTTATCGGGATCATCATGCTGGCCGGGATTGTTCTCTCCAACGCCATCGTCCTGGTGGACTACATCAACATCCTGAGACGGGAAGGCGTACCACGGCAGGAGGCGATCCTGACAGCCGGCCGCACCCGCCTGCGGCCCATCCTGATGACGGCCCTGACCACAATCCTCGCCATGCTGCCTCTCGCTGCCGGCATCGGCGAAGGGGCCGAGATGAACGCCAGCCTGGCCACGGCGGTTATCGGCGGCTTGATGGCTTCCACGGTGCTGACCCTGGTCCTGGTGCCGGTGTTGTACACCCTCTTTGAGGACCTGGGCCAGCGCCTGGCCCGCTTGCTGTCGCCGGCGCGGCGCCGGCAGGGGGTAGGGGCATAGGTACGGAGGTTCCCCGGTACCCGGCGGCTGGATAAACCGCCGCCGGCCGCACCCGCCTGCGGCCCGCCCGGGGAGGAGGCCGGCGCCGGGAATGTAAATGGCAGGTATGAAAAGCAAGAGAAAGGGGAGGGGAGAGGTATGACCCGCGCGACAGGCGACAAGCGCCAGCAGATCCTGGCCGCCGCCACCGAGATCTTCGCCACCCGCGGCTTTTACCAGGCTAAAATAGCCGACATCGCCGCGGCCGCCGGGGTGGGGAAGGGGACCGTCTACGAGTATTTCCGCAGTAAAAAGGACCTCTTCCAGCAGCTACTGCTGCACCTTTTCAACGCCCACCTGGACCACCTGCTAAAAGTGGTCCAGGAACCGGACCTTGCCGGGTTCCTGGAGCGCCTTTTTAGGGAAAGCCTGAGCTACTTCCAGGCGCATCAGGAAATTGCCAGAATTCTTTTAAGTGACCACCCACCTATAGACGCTGCTACCCAAAGGTTGCTCTTCGCCGCCAAGCAGGAAAAACTCCAGCGCATGGCTGCATATCTCAAGGCAGCCGCCGAACGGGGGGAGATGCGCCCGGTGTCACCATGGATGGCTGCCAACCTGATCGTCGGCTTTATCGCCGCCCTGGGCCACCAGCTTTTCTTTGATAGCGATATGGATTTCGACCCGGCCGCCATCGCCAGCGAAGCTGCGGCGATGATTCTCCAGGGCATCGGCGGGTAGGGGGGACGCGGCTGCTGGTGCCGCCGCTTAACCCGGCGCCCGCAATATCGGTCCCGGGGTCGCTGCCCTACCTGCCTCCCCCGGGCGGCAAGAAAAAAAGCGCGGCTTAAACCCGCGCCTTTTTACTCCTCCTAGACCACATTTCGCTTGGGAAGCCTGGCCTGGGGCCTGCTTTTGCTTTTGCCCAGTTCAAGCTGCTCGTCAATGTCCATAATCCTGACGAGCAGGTGGGGCCGTTCCCTTTCCGAGGCGTAGGCCCACTGTTCCAAGAGCGCCTTGCGTTCGCGGAGGAGATTGCGCTGGATGTCCTTTAACATTTTTTATGCCTCCTTTCTTCGCTATAAATAAGTAAACCGGGGGAATTGCAGGAAAACTAGATTGTTTGTTAAATAGTATCTCTCGTTACCCCCATTCTTATTATACCACAAAGACAGGTACTTTGTGAATTATAGCTTGAAAAAAAATTGCAATTATTTCTCCTCGTCAGGACAAAAAAATTGCTAACAGGAATCTCGTCCTTTGTGTCGAAATTAAACCAGATATGTTTTAGCATCATCAGTTCTCACAGGCAATCTGACTTCCGACTTCCTGCTTGTGACTTCCATGTTACGAGGAGGCCCGGTAGTATGAAGCAACCTTCCTTACGCAACTGGAAAATACTCCTGCCCCTGGCCCTGATAATAGCCGCAGGCATTTATTTTGCCGGCCGGTCAGTCCAGGCCGGGGGACCGGAGCCGGGTAGCAACCAGGATCCCCTGGTGACCAAATCTTATGTCGACAATTACATCGACAGCCGCACCCGGGAGTTACAGGGGCAGCTTGATAACATAAATAAGCAGATCGCTGAACTGGAAGCCAGGATAACTGCCCTGGAGCAGCGCCCGGTGATTAAGTTAACTATAGGCAGTAAGACGGCTTATGTAGGCAGCACCGCCAAACAGCTGCCGGTTGCTCCCTACCAGACAGGCAATGGCACCTCCATGGTCCCCTTCCGCTTTATCGGCGAGGCCCTGGGGGCTAAAGTTGATTATAACGAAGCAACGCAAACTGTCAGCTATACCACCGCGACCCACTCTGTTATCCTGAAAATCGGTACCACCACCGGTACATTTGATGGCCGGAAAGATAACCTTCCTGCGCCGGCCACCCTGGTAAATGGGACGACTATGGTACCGGTGCGGGTCATCAGCCAGGGCCTGGGTGCCAGGGTGGACTGGGACCAGGCTACGCTGACCATTACCATCAGGCCATGACTGGTCTACCTGCCGGGTAGCTGCTGCCGGCCCCCTGGTGCCTATCAGGAGGAAAACTCCCGGTAGCAGTGGCAGGCAGCCTGGGGCGAGGACGCATGTTGATAATCTGTACAGGTACAGCAGAACTGCAAAGGGCGCGCCAGGCGCCCATTCCTTTGTCAGGAAGAAAAATTTTTGCGGACAGGGGAACCAGGAGAGCTAATTTAGCGTCTATAAGTTTGGGGGAAGAGCTCATGGTGGCGACACCAGATAGGCATCAAACTGAATTTTGGGGTGAAGGGGCGGCCCTGGCCAGGCGGCAGCGCCGCAGCTCCTTACTGTTAATTTTCGGTATAATCCTGCTGGCCTTTTTTACCTTTGGTGCCTTTGCCTTTGCCGGCTACCGGCTGGCCAACCTGTGGCTGGCCGGTGGCCTGGCTACCGGCCAGGGAGATAAGGACGGCAGCGGCCTGGCTGAGGCGGCACCCGGTCAGCCCCAGACCATTCTTCTCATTGGTATCGACCGGCGCCAGCCCCAGGAGCCTTCCCGGTCCGATACCATTATCCTGGCGGTCCTTGATCCCAGGAAACCCCAGGTTGATCTACTCTCCATACCGCGGGATACGCAGGTAAAAATACCCGGCCACGGCTATGATAAAATCAATGCCGCCCATGCCCTGGGCGGCCCCCGGCTGTTAATGGATACCCTCAATAATTTCCTGGGTACCCATATCGAGAAGTATGTCGAGGTGGACTTCCAGGGGTTTGAAAAAATCATTGACATCCTGGGTGGCGTCGACATCAATGTCGACAAGCGCATGTATTACCCGGAAGAGGGCATTAATCTCCGCCCAGGTTTACAGCATTTGAACGGTTACGATGCCCTGGGCTACGTGCGTTTTCGCAACGACCCGGAAGGAGATATCACCAGGATCGGCCGCCAGCAGAAATTCCTCCAGGCCCTCATTGACCAAACCTTAAGGCTGAGCACCATTCCCAAGATACCCAGACTGGTCAGTGAAATCAGTAAAGAGGTCAAGACCAACCTCAGCCTCAAAGAAATGCTCTCCCTGGCCTTGAGCATGAAAGATCTAAACGGCAGTGACGTGACCGCGCACCTGGTCCCGGGGGAAGGCAAGTATATCAACGGCATCAGCTACTACCTGGTCGACCAGAAGAAGCTGGCTGAAACCCTGGCGGCTATTCCCAACCTGCGGTAAAGAAAGCCTCTCTGTTCCAGGCCTGACGCCTGTCCCAATATCTCTCGCTTCCCACCGCTCCTAATTGCCTGCCGCGAAGGAGAAGGTAATCTTATGTCAAGTTGCTATGTCCTGGGTAACCGGGTAGATGCCCTCACCCTGGCCGGGGCTGTGGCCAGGGTGACAGAGTTTATCAGGGCCGGTACCCCCCATCACGTGGTGACCCTTAATGCTGAAATCGCCTACCGGGCCTACTGTGAGCCTGAACTCCAGGCCCTCATCAACCGCGCGCACCTGGTGACGGCCGATGGCGCCGGCATCCTCTGGGCGGCCCGGAAGCTGGGAACGCCCCTGCCGGAAAGGGTTACGGGCATTGACCTCCTCCAGGCCCTGGCGGCCGCGGGGGGCCGCCAGGGCTGGCGCTTTTACCTCTATGGCGCCGCTCCCGGCGTGGCTGAGGCGGCAGCTGCCAGATTGCAAAGGGAGCATCCCGGCCTTGTGGTGACCGGCACCAGCCATGGTTACCTGTTATCCCGGGAAATACCGGGACTTATAGGTGCTATCAAAGCGGCGCGGCCCCATATTCTCCTCGTGGGCCTCGGTGCCCCCAAACAGGAATACTGGATTGCCAGCCACCTGGAAGAACTCCAGGTGCCGGTGGTCATGGGCGTGGGGGGTAGTTTCGATGTCCTGGCGGGACGGGTGCAACGGGCGCCGACCTGGGTGCAGCGCTTGAACCTGGAGTGGCTGTACCGGGTGATTCAGGAGCCCGGGAGGGTCAAAAGAACGCTGGCCCTGCCGAAGTTTATGTTGGTTGTACTGCGGCAGGCCCATAAGAGGGGTTGATTCCCATGCCCACTATACACCAGGACCAGCCTCATTGCCTGAAAGCTAAACAATCCCTTACCCTCAAGCGAGCAGCGTACTGCTGTGTTTCCTGGCCCCGGCTGCAGCTTCAGGATGCAAGCTGCTAATAACAACAGCAACTTAACTGGTTACCATTGTGAGAAGTTTGAGGAAAAGCTTGAGATGAGGAGTATACTCATAGGCATGAGTTTACATAATCTGAAAACCACTGCCAGGGTAACTATACTTTCCATGTTCCTGCTGCTGGCAGTCCTCCTGGGACCTACACCCGGCTGGCACGGCCGGGGTTTCCTTACCGACCGTGCCGCCGATATCACCGGGGCCCGCCCCCTGGCGGCGCCGGGCCTAGTGGTGCCGAGCGGCCTTACCGGCAAGGGCGAGATTGTAGGTTTAGCCGACAGCGGCTTGGATGCAGGCAGCGTGAGCGATATTCATGCCGACCTGCAGAGCACCCCCGGCCAGATGCCCAAAGTGCTGATGTTGAAGAGCTGGGCCGGCCGGGAGAAGGCCGACGACCCTGTCGGCCACGGCACCCATCTGGCCGGTATTATCGCCGGTACAGGTGCGGCATCAAACGGCCAGTACCGCGGCATCGCCCCGGGAGCCAGCATCTATTTCCAGGGCCTGTTAAACTCCGGGGGCGAACTGGCGCCCCCCGAAGATCTGACCCGCCTCTTCCGCCCCGCCTATGAGGCTGGCGTCCGCATTCACGTCGACGGCTGGGGCGGCGGTCCCAACGCCTATCGCGATGCTGCCGTCCAGATTGACAACTTTGTCCGCCAGTACCCTGACTTCCTTCCCATCTTCGGCGCCGGCAACAGCGGGCCGGTCCAGGGGTCGCTTACTACCGAAGCCAACAGCAAAAACGCCCTGGTGGTAGGGGCGAGCGAGTCCGTGCGCCCGGCCTTCAGCCCTGACGCCAGCGACGCCCGCCGCCAGGCTGATTTCTCCAGTCGCGGCCCCACCGGTGACGGCCGTTATAAGCCCGATCTCCTGGCGCCGGGCACAGGTATTGTTGCCCCCCGCTCTCGCCTGGTAGAAGGCAATTTCCCTCTCAATGCCAGCTATAACGTCCAGAGCGGCACCAGCCAGGCGGCGGCTGTGACCGGCGGTGCCGCGGCCGTCTTGCGCCAGTACTTGAAAATAAAGGGCTTTGCCGATCCATCGGCTGCCCTTATCAAGGCCGCCCTGGTCAACGGCGCCTGGACGCCGCCTGCCGGGCCATCGACTGCTTTTCCCGGTATCCTGGATCTCGCTGGTACGGTGCTGGCCCTGGAGGAAAAGACCATGCACCTGGTGGATGCCAGCCAGGGCCTGGCGGCCGGGGAGGAGATGACCTTCCAGGTCGAAGTGACTACCGCAGCGGCACCCTTCAAGGCTACCTTGGCCTGGACCGACCCGGCGCCGCCAGCCGGGGCGGCGGCTGCCCTGGTTAACGACCTGGACCTGGTGGTAATTGCGCCCAACGGCCGCCAGTTTTTCGGTAATGATTATAGCGGTGCCGGCAAAGCCGATCACAGCAACAACGTGGAGAAAGTTTACATAAAAGACCCGCCCCCCGGCACTTATACAGTTAAAGTACGGGCCGTAACCATCAATAAAAGCGCTCTACCCGGGACCCGGCAGCCAGTCCAGGATTTTGCCGTGGCCTTTGGCCAGCTCCTTGAGCGAGGAGTAGTGGCCGGGGTTCCTGGCGCCAACCAGGTAACTTTAACTGGAGGCCGCACCATTACCGCCCCGCCAGGGGGCATTAAAAACTGCGTCGACGGCGCTGTGGCCCCGGCCGGTGCCGCTTCCATCCTGCCGGGCTCCGACGCCTACCTGGGGCCCCATACCCTGTACATCGTGGGCCGGCGCTGGCAGGCCACCGGCGCCCAGGCCCTGGAGACCAGCCAGGGCGATCTGTTCCTAGAGATTAACAGCCAGGCCCGCACTGGGGGCTACTACCTCAATCCTACCGGCAGCCTTGCTGTTAACAACCGTCCCGGCGTAGCCGCGGACCTGCCGCCCGGCTTTTCTCTGGCCGCCACCCTCAATCCGTCAACCCAGACCCTCTGGCGGGTCCTGGCCGGCTACCAGGAAAAGGAAGGCATTCTCGCCCGCATTGACCTGGAAAAGCGAGAACTCTGGCTCCTGGGACGCGATGCCCCCTATACCTTCAGTTCCCATGCAGCCGTTACCTTTGCCGACAAACTGGTAGACGCCGGCAGGGCCGACCTGCCTTACGGCGCTGCCGGGCGGGCCGAACCGGGGACCCTGGTGCCGGGTATGGCCGTGCGCCTGGTCCTCGACCCGGCAACAGGCCTGGTGGAATACATCGCCGTGAAAAGGGAACTGGCCCTGGGAAAGGTAGCCAGAGTTGACGGCAGCAGCCTCACCCTGGCCACGGGCGCTACCTACACCCTCTTCCCCGGTGCGCCGGTCAAACGCGACGGCAAGCCGGTGCAGATGAACTTTATCCGCACCGGCGACTGGGTGGCCCTGAATCTCATGCCGGGCAGCCGGGAGATAATTGACCTGACGGCTTACAGCACCGTCACCTACGGCCGCGTCCTTTATGTGAGTGTAGACCGGCGCAGCCTCTACCTCATGGATTTTGCCAACCAGTTTCGCCTCTTTGAGCTTGACGACGGCACCCAGGTATTTCGGTGGGGGCTCCCGATAAACGCCGCTACCCTGACCCCGGGCGACTGGGTGCGCCTTACGGCAGTGCCCGGCCAGGGGAAGGCCTGGCGGGTTGACGTCGCCACCCCGGCCGGGGAAACCGTTAAAGTCCTGGCCGGCGTTGACGGGCAGAAGGGCGTCTTGCGCACCGCCGACGGCGGTAGCTATACCTTAAGCGACCGCACCCTGGTCACTTTAAACGGCTACCGGGTGGACGCCGCCGGCCTGCCGGCCTGGGTACCCGTGACCCTGACCCTGCTCGAAAGCCCCCAGGGACCCATCCTGGCCCAGGTGGCGGCCGCCGGGCTGCCCGGCAGCAAGCCGCCGGCACTGGCTGTTTCGGTGCTGCCCCAGCAAGGCGGTGTCCTCCTCAAAGGGACCACTACCGCCAGCCGCTTGTACTTAAACTTTGACGACGGCAGGCAGGAGGTAATCACCCTGGACGCCAGGGGCGACTTCCAGCGGCTTTTAACCGGCGGGGAAAAAAGCGTCTTGCTGGTGGCCCTGGACCAGGCGACGAGCGGCGTGGTAGGGCAGAAAATCGACCTGGACAATACGTTGGAAGAGGGCTTCTGGGACACTCGCGGCCACTGGGCGGAGGAGGACATCAAGAAAATAGCCGCCCGGGGCCTGCTGGCAGGCTATGAAGACGGCAGCTTCCGGCCGGACAGCCCATTGCGGCGGGTGGAACTGGTTGCAATACTAGCCCGCCTGGCGGGCTGGGCGCCCGGTGGCGGGGAAACCCTGCCCTTCAGCGACGCGGCCAGCATCCCGGAATGGGCGCGGGCGGCCGTGACCGCGGCCCGGGCCCACGGCCTGGTCGCCGGTTACGAGGACGGCAGCTTCCGCCCGGACCGGCCCGTCAGCCGCGTAGAAGCGGCGGCCTTTTTCACCCGTTACCTGGAGATAGTAAGTAAAGGCACCGGGAACGGTAGCGCTGCAGACGAGGCCGCCCCTCCCTCCGGAGCGACCGCGCCTCTCCCGGCGGCATCCCCGGCCGGGCAGGCGGGATCTTCTCCGCTGGGTACATCCGGTACGCCCGTCTCTTCTACTCCAGCGGTAGCCGATATCTTCCGCGACTGGAACGAAATCCCGACGTGGGGCCGGGAGGCCGTGGCCCGCGCCTATACAAAAGGCCTCATGCGCGGCGTGGCGCCGGGCGTCTTCGCCCCCCTCTCCCCCCTCACCCGCGCCCAGGCCGCGGCCGTCCTGGCACGGGTGAAATGAATATAAAAGAAACCCCAAAACGGTCCGCTTTGATGAGATAGATAAACTTTTGCAAAAAGCTGGTTTTATAAGATCTCAGCCGGGTGGAGGATCAAGCCATTACATATACAGAAAGGGAAAATATAAGTTAGTTATACCTTACCGGCAGCCATATGTATTACAAAGCTATGTAATAAGGGCTATTAAGCTTTTAGAGGGGGCAGATGAAGATGAATAAAGATCTTGCATATTATATGAAGTTACCCTATAGAATAGTTCTATACCCTTCTCCCGAAGGTGGTTATGCGGTAGAAATACCTGAGCTGCCGGGCTGTCTTTCCCAGGGGGAGACGAAAGAAGAAGCCCTGGCTATGATTGAAGATGCAAAACGTTGCTGGTTGGTTGATGCCCTGGAACATGGAGACCCAATTCCAGAGCCGGCATCCCATGAGGAATATAGCGGCCGCATATTAATCCGGACTACCCGGTCTTTGCACCGGGCGCTGGTTGAGAGGGCCAGAGAAGAAAATACAAGCCTTAATCAATTTATCAATTACCAATTAGCTCGTGGAATTGGCTATAAGCCTGAGAAGAGATAATGGGGAGCGCCCCAGCCTGGCAGCCTAAGGCGCGGGTGGACCATTGCCGGGCAGCATCACCTGTTCTGGTGCTACACGGCTTGTTATCGACGCTGCGAGCGTACCAGTGCGGGTAGTTTGAAAGGGTGGATATATTATGGACCCGAAACCGCGGCCCAATCACCAGATTTATATTGAAGTCCTACGGAAGATGACTCCTGAGCAAAGGTTGCTGAAAGCTTGCGAGCTTTCCGAGTTCGGCAGGCAGCTATTCTTGCACGGTTTACGCCAGAGGTACCCAGATCTTCCTGAAGAGGAAATAAAAAAAATTTACCTGGAGCGACTTGTTAAATGTCACAACAGGAATTATTGAAACGGGTTATTAGTGTACTCGAAAGCGCTGGCTCCCAAGGTTCAAGAAGAACACCCCTGGAGGCCCGGTATTCCCCGGACACTTATTAGACATAAATATAACTTAATTGCTGATCCGGACCCACGCCGTACCCTCTCCGCTTTCACTCCGTTTTATGAACTATTGTGTCATAAAGTTATATTTAAACAGGATTGCAGCCACTGTGGGACTAAATCCGGCCGAATGGGCGGGTTGTAGGGTTGTAGGTAAACATCATTCTCAGATTACGTCAGCTCCCCTTTAGGGGCAAGGGGAGCGGCAAAAGAGACTGTCGGTGCTAGTGAGATGGTATGACACTAAAAAAGCTGCCAGGTAATGAGCAAGAAATTATAAGGGCTGGCAATGAAGATGAAACCACTGAATAATTTTGTTTAAATCCAGCTTACTTTCAGCTAATTCGACCCCGAATTTAACCCACTCCTTTTGCATTGCACTGCAGCGATAACCATTACGTTCCAAAAATATGCTGGCCAAAACCACGGCCATTCGTTTATTACCATCAATAAAGGGATGATTTTTAGCAATGCTTTCAGCCAATACAGCGGCTTTAGCAAAAAGTGTTGGATAAAGATCGTTACCATCAAAAGTAGCCCTGGGTCTTGCCAGGGCTGCCTCTAAAAGACCTAGATCCCTGATGCCATAACTCCCGCCTGTTTCATTGATCACTTTTCTGTAAATCTTTAAAGTTATGTCTAAATCTGGATAGTAGATCATTTAGCAAGCTCCTCCAGGGCTTGTCTATTTCTCTTAATAAAGTCTGCAGCTAAATGCTCCCAGATAGCCGCCTCATTAGCAAGCGTAATTTTATAGCCTCTTTTTTCCAGAAGCTCGATTAAATAGGGAATAAGTTTAGATAAATCGTCATGCTCTATTTTACTAAGTGCTAATTTGATTTCTTCCACAGACATTGAATTACACCTCCCTCAAACCATTATATAGTATATAGCCGCCATCAGCAAATAACATCTTGAATCCGGTAAATTAAGGGACCTTGCGGTCCCTTATCTCGTCCCCAGCCATAATATTATGGTTTTCTGCTTTGTTTCCTGGTCCCAGGTGCTGAGCTGCTCTTCCAGGACCTTCGCCTCCCGGGTGAGCTTCTCCTTTTCCGCCGGGTCGGTGGCGGCGTTCACCTGCGCCACCCTTGCCTGGTACTGCTTTAACAGGCTCAATTTTCCAGTTGCTTTCTTAAGGCATTTATCTCTTCCGGGCCAAGTCCGATAGCCTTGATAATGGTGTTAATATCGATGTTGAGCACCAGCAAATTTCTGGCTATTTCCTGTTGGGCTTCCAGCTTGCCTTCCAACCTGCCTTCCAACTTGCCCTCCAACTTACCCTCCAACTTACCCTCAATCTTGCCTTCCATCTTGCCTTTCAATAAAGCCTGCTGCTGCATCTCTGCCAGGGTTAATTCCAGGTTGTAAATCATCCGTTCCACCTCCCAGGGATTGCTCTCGTTCAGGATGCCGTCGATTGGCGCTGAAATCTCCTCCGGGCATTCTCGGCTTGACGACGTTCTTCAGCCAGGTTTCTACCCATTTTTCCCGGACGAAGGTCTTTATGAGTTCCAGGAATACCCTTTTGTCGGATAGAAGTTGCTTGTAACCTTTGTCATAGAGGTGATAGGGATACCCTGCCTCCCTTCGTTTTCCGGCATGGAAACACCTTCTTCCGGCTATCAATATACCATATCTTTGGGGCAAAAGATACTTTCAGGAAACCCTTAAATAACAAGGGATCTCTTGCTTCCTTATTGCATCTTCAGCCGTCGGCCCAACGCCGTACCCTTTTCGCTTTCACCCCGTTTTATTTTTCTTTGCAGCCTCATTGCCTACATTCCAGAAGGTCATGCTCCCGATGAACACAACAGCCGTGGCCGCCTGGGCCTCAGAGCTTTCTCCAAGCGCCAGGCTTAAAGGGTATAAGAGCAAATATAGTAGTAAGGGCGGTCATTAAGATTAGGACGCAACCTTACCGGCCTGCCTCAAGAATAGCTTCGTCACGGGAGAGCCTCCGGCGCCGCAAGGTGCCATTTTTTCTTTTACCAGGCGCTTTCGGCAAGGTGAGATGGTGGCGAATTGACAGCGTAATAAAAACATAGCAAAATAGTAAAGGCATGCTGTCTATGCGCCCGGGCTGTTTAGCGCGGGCGCTTTTTTGTATGCCCGGCAAGGGTGCACACAACATTTTATTTTACTATCAGGACGGGAAAGTATTTACGAAAAATTAACCTGCTCTTCATTAAAAATTTATTTCTTCAGGCCGAAACTTTTGCTTGCGTTTTTCGTGTTTATAAGCAGAAAACGGTAAAGGCAGGTACTGGATTAAGGGTGTCTATCCATGGATGAAGTCAAAGGCCTGATAGCCAGGATCCAGCAAGGCGATATGTACGCTTTTGAAGAGCTGGCAAGAGCCTACCAGGAGAAAATTTACTCCCTGGCCTTTACCCTGGCAGGCAACCATGCCGACGCTGAAGATCTGGCCCAGGAAATCTTGTTGAAAGTATACATAGCGCTGCCAAACTTCGTTAATGACGAGCGAGGGTTTGACGCCTGGGTACATAGAATAGGTGTTAATCTGTGGATTGACTGGTGGAGACGGCGCAAAAAGGTACAGGTATTTTCCCTGGATGCTGGAGGGAGTACCGGTGATGGCGAAGTAAGCTGGGAAATAGCAAGTAAAGGAAACAACCCGGAAGAAGAAGTGAAAAGGAAAGAGTTCTGGAGGATGCTGTGGCGTACCATGGGCGAACTCCCGGAAAATTGCCGGGTGGCGCTCAAATTAAGGGCGATTGATGGTTACTCCTATAAAGAAATTACCGCCATCTTGAAAAATTCCGAGGCAGGCCTCAAGTCCCAGTTGAACCGCTGCCGGCAGCGATTGAAACAAAAATTAGCAGCGGCCGGATTCTATCTCTAGGGGCTTAAGGTATGGATGGCTATAAAAATTTTTTCCTGGCGAAGCGAAACTTTCGGGCTCGTTATGCGTGTTAAGATGCAGAAAGGCCGGTGGAAGAGACCGCGTGTAGCTCCGGGAGCAAAAAGCCGGAACGGCTGGAGGAGGGATGACTGATATGAACTGCCGACAGGCCCGGCGCTTGCTTTCCCCTTACTTTGACAATGAAGTAGGGGTTAAAGAAAGAGACGAGATAGAAAAGCACCTTGCCGTTTGTCCCGCCTGTCGTGAAGAACTGGAAGCCCAGAGGAAAATATCCGCGGGGCTACAGGAAATATACAGGCAGGTTAAGGCACCGCCGGGTTTCAGCACGGCGGTCATGGCCAGGATAGAGCAGCAGGCCCGGCAGCGGGAAGCGAATGCTGCACTACGGAGGCCTGCCTGGATGAGACACCTGGCGGCAGCGGCGGCAGTGGCGGTGCTGGCCGGAGGCACCGTGGTCCTGGCCTACAAGGAAGGGGCAGGGGGCGCAACGGATGGAAGTATGGCCTGGCAGGACAGCTCGCCAGTAGATCCCCCGGCGGTAGCCCTGGCCCCAGGGGAACAAACCCAGGAAACAAATTTACCGGGACAACGTGGAGATGGTGGAAAGGCACCCAAGGAGACAGGATCTGCCGGGAAAGCAGCTGCCCTTAAGGATATAAACGAAGGAAGGGTAACGCAACAGGTAAGTACGAGAAAAACCAACCCTGAACCCGCTAAACCCCAGCAAGAAGCGAATAAGGGACAAATCTCAGGGCAAGAGCCTGAAGTAACCAGCCCGCAACCAGCATCCCAAAAACAAGAAGGTCAGCCCGCTCGGGTTTTCCTGAGCAATACCAGGCATAGCCGTAGTACGCTGCTCAAGCTGAAGGTAGCTGACCTGCCAGCGGTTCAAGAGAAGGTATTAGCCCTGGCCAGGCAGGCAGGAGCGGAATCCCCACAGGTGGTGTGGGTATGGCAAAAGGAAGAGACTATACTCCGCCTGGTAGTACCGGTGGAAGCAGCAGGCAAGCTGATCGAGGAAGTAGCTACCCTGGGGGAAGAACTGGAACGCCATCAGGAGACAAATGACATCACAGCGGAGTACAACAGGAAGCTGGCCGAATACCACCTGCTGGCTGGACAAAAGGAAAAGGCAACTGCCAGCGCTGGCATGCTTAACCTGCTGCAACAACAGCTGGCAGCATTAGAAAAAGAATCGCTGGAGGCCGGTCACGAAATCGTAAACATATGGCTTATAGCCAGATAGGTAATGATTTTGGATAACCAGTTAGCGGGGAGGTTGTTAAGAAAAACACCTTCCTGCCGGAGTTTCTAGCGCCGAAGGCGGGGGAGAAACCTGTGAAGGGGGGGATGCTATCCTGACTGCTGAAAGCTTCCCTGGCCGGCATCATAACCCGTGGGGTGCCAGGAGTGCCATTAACGGGACGAGACGGCCACCAGGAGAAGCAAAAAGGTGTCCCGGGGGATCTCCTGGTCCCGGGGGTGGCCTCGTGGAAAAGGCAGTGTAACCAGCGGGGCCGAGTTACCTGAGGAGCAGTTGGGAAATGTCTGTGAGGTAAAAGCAAAGGGCAGGAGCAGGTATGGCTAAGGGTAAGGCGCTGCAAGCGCCGCCGGGCCGGAAGCAAGTCCCGGAGAAGAGCAACTTAAAATTATTGGGAGGGTAAAAAATGGCGAGAAGTATTAAAAAGCGCGGCAAACTGGTTTCAGTACTGGTAATCCTTGCCCTGCTGGTTACCCTGTTCCCCCTGGGTGCGGGAAGCGCCCTGGCCGCCAGCGAGTACCGGGCCCTTACGGTGCCCAGCGTGCTGGACGGTGTGTGGCAGGAACTGGGCAGCGTAGTAATCGAAATTGACGGTGGTACGTTGAAACGGGGCGATTCGGTTAACCTGATGTTTCCCAGTGATTTCGTGATCGGCAGCATTAGTGGTTATGATACTGTTGGTGAGTATGCGTACTTAAAAGACAGCGCCGGCAATATTACGGTCAAAGCGTTTGTCCCATATTCGCTGGCCGGTAAGATTAACGAACTTACCCAAATTACCGATATTGCCTTAAGTCAGGTCAGCGATGAAGAATTCAAGCTCACTGTGGTAGGCACACCGCAGCCAATGAATGGTACCGAGCCTACCGACGCTTCCATAATTAAACTTGAATTCCCGCGCGTTTATGTAGATAGCGGCTTTGACGGCGACATTAAATTGACCGCCACTACCTCCAGCGGTTCTGGTTTCCCCAGCGGGAGCGTAGTAGTTGGCCGCGTGGTCACCGGAGCTAACAAGGTAGAGCTGGCGGCGACCAACATCCCGTCCTTTAGCGACAATACGATTGATGACCCGATTAAGATTCGTGTAACTGAGAAAAAGCCCAGCGCTCTGGATAGCGGCAGCGAATCGCTGAAGTTTAAGTTACCCTCTGATTTTGAGTGGATCAGCGACGGGCTGACGGTAACCCGTCTGTGGGGCGACCAGATTGTTTATACAACCGGCACATTAAGCGATACTTCCAATAAACCGGCCGATCAAACTCAGCCTGCCATCGGTTTAGAATTTACCGGTTTTAATGATGACGAGTTAAAAGTAAATCTCAAGGTATGGGACCCCCAGAAGGACATCAACAATGACGGTACTCCTGACGGGGGTTGGGTCCTGGAGACAGCGGATGGCCGCGACGGGACCTACAAGGAAACCGCCTTCGAGATCAAGATCAATATCGCGGTAGTAGATGAGCAGGACGCCCAGCGGGGAGATGTAATTATTTCCACTACCGGTAGCAAGAGCGACTTAACTCCCAGCGAGTTAACCATTGCCGAGTACGGCCAGTATGAATCGACCCTGGAAGCTACGGATGCGCCGCTGCTGTATTCCGGCCAGATCGACGCCAGGATTGGCAAGGTCGTGATCAAAGAATCCATCGCCGGCAGCCTGGTGGAGGGAAGGACTATTATCCTGACTCTTCCCGCCAACGCCAAGTGGCATAAGATCGATGAGGACAGCGATAAGGGCGTGAGCCTGGAGTTTGCCGGCTTCCCCGGCACCGACGGGCGCGATGCCAAGTGGATAGTCAGGGGTAAATCGACGAGCGAAGGCGCTGAACTGGTGCTCGAGGACATGGAAGTTGCTCTGGAGCCCGGTTCGAGCGGCGATCTGGTGATTGAGGCCAGCGGTACGGCTGGGGTCAGTGGCAGTGTTGTGGTGGCCAAAGTTGAATCCCCCGTAACCATGGAAGCTTCCGCAACCGCCGAGGTTAAAGCCGGTGAAGTAACGGAAGTCGGAGATTTGCTTGTGAAAGAAAAATACGCCGGTGCTATTGACGATGACAAGGATTTAATCATCGACCTGCCGGAAGGAGTAAAGTTTGCTGCTGCTCCGAAAGTAGAGGTTGTTGAAGGTAACATTAAATTCCTGTCCGGAGATATTCGCACCATCGGAGCCAGCAATACCGATGATAACCAGCTGGTAATCCCGGTTGATACCAAGAGTTCAGTAGCCAGCACTATCAAAATCAGCGGCATCAAAATTGTTGCCGACCGGAGTGTTCCCGACGGTGATGTCATCGCCAAGGTCCAGGGTCCTGCTGTGGCCGAAGTGAACGATAAGACAGAAGTGCAGAAGGAATACGAGTATGATGGTACAACCCTTAAGGTGGCCGGAAAAGAGGCCTTCGTAGTAGGAAGCGACTACAAGATCTTCCCGAAGACCTCCACGGCGGCCAAGGCGCTCATCGCCAGGGTCGTGACTCCGGCGCCCGGTGAAGCTGGTAAGAAGACAGCTAGCTTCGTAATTGGCAGCAACACCTACACTGTCAATGACGTGCAGAGCACCATGGACGTAGTTGCTTATACGAAGAACGGCCGGACCTACCTGCCCATACGTTATGCTGCCTACGCCCTGGGGATTACTCCCGAGAATATCCTCTGGGACGGCAGGACCGCAACCTTTATCGGCAACGGCCGGGTTGTCCAGGTAATTCCTGGCAGCATGATCATGTCCATCAATGGTGCCCCCATTACCATGGACGTACCCACCGAGGAGGTCAACGGCCGGATCATGGTGCCCTTCCGCTGGGTTGCCCAGGCCTTCGGTGCCCAGGTTGACTGGGATGAAGCCACCCAGACGGTAACCATGACCCTGTAGCGCTGTATATGGTGCTGGGACGGGGCCGCTTTTAACGGTCCCGTCCCCTGTATATTGTGGAGGGATAACATAATGTACCACCCCGGCAAAAAATGGCTGCCAGTCTTTATTGTTCTGCTTGTAATGAGCTTACTCGTACCAGCTGGTAGCGCCTATGGCCAGGAACCCCTGACGGTAGAGGAGGCCATAGATACCGCGCTAAAAAATAGCAACGATTTAAAGTCCATTCAAGAACAGGTGGAGCGGTTATGGGAACAGCGAAAAGATGTGGCCGATGATGTCGATTATGTTCCTGCTCCCGGAGTGGGAGCAGGAACTGCGGAAGCTCAAAGCATGTGGACCAGCTTGTTAAATGTAGATATCAACTGGCGCATTAAAAAAAGGGAACTGGAAGAGGCAAGGCGCAAACTAGCCCTGGATATTATAAGTAAATATATGGATGTTGTTACCGCCCAGGAAAATTTAAAAAGAGCAGAGATTATTGCCAGCAGGGACACAGTATCGCTAAAAAATATGCAGGCTATGGTAGCCGTAGGCATGGCGACGCAAGCGAATTTAAGCGGTATAGAGGCCCAGGCAGAAAATGCGCAAAAGAGTCTGGAAGTTGCCCGGCATAACCTGGAAAAAGCTTATGAAGCCTTAAACAGGCTCATGGGTGTTGAATTAAGTAAACGTTACGAGGTTATTGTTCCCGATTATAGAAAGTTGGCTATCCAGGACGTAGAGGTAGAAGCAGAGAGGGCAGTAGATACAAATTATGACGTCTGGCTGTTGCGGCGGAAAACCGACATTGAAAACTGGGATCTGGATTATCCCTTTACCTATGGACCTAACGGTACTGCTGTTAAAGATTACGACGTGGAAGAACATGACGTCTACTCCGTTAATTTTGCCCGGCTCAGTGCCGAGGATGCCGTACGCGAGCAGGTAAGGAAAGCGTACCGCGACATATTAAACCTGGAAGAACAAATTGTTGCAGCCCAGAAAGGGGTTGCTGCTGCTGAGGAAAATGCCCGCACCGGCAAGGTGCAGTATGAAGTAGGGGTAATTACCCGGGAACAACTCCTTAAATTAGAGGCAGGGGCTGTTGAAGCGGCGACTGCTTTAAATTCTTTAAAAGCAGCTCATTTTGCTAGTGTTGCGGTTTTCAAATGGCTTACCGGCAAGGAAATAAGTCAGTTTTATAATAACAACCAGTAAAATCGATTGTTTTCAATCATGTAGCTTGCAGTCTGTAAGCTACATTTTAATCCTTTATATTTCGCAAAAAGCCATTAACAGCGAACCATTACATCAGCATAATAAAACCAAATTTAATTAAGGGGAAAAGGTGAGGCCAATTTATGAGGGGGAAGACAAAATTCCTGGTTATTATTGCAGTTGTGGCTATCCTGGTAGCGGCCGCCGCTGCCTGGAAAAAAGGCCATGCTGATATAAAAAAAGATGAGGCTGGCCGGGAAAAAATTAAAGTAACGGCAATCAAGGTAAAGGAACAACCCATTACAGAAGCTTCCCATGTTACCGCTACTGTAATTCCCCAGGAAAGGGTTAAACTGGCTTCTAAAATAATGGCTCATGTAGAGAAGATTTATGTCCGCGAAGGAGATAGCTTCCATAGTGGCGAGTTGCTGGTAAGCCTGGACCAGCGCGAGATTATTGCCCGCAGCGACCAGGCCAGGGCCGGCCTGGAACAAGCTTTAAAGGCTGTCAATGCAGCAGAAGCCGCTTTAGAAGACGTAGCCGCGGCTAAGAAGGCTGCGGAGGCCAGCCTGGCTAACGCCCAAAGCACTTATGAACGAACAAAAAAGCTTTTCCAGGTGGGCGCAGCCACTAGCCAGGATTTTGATAACGCCACTGAGCGTTTCAAGGCAACGAAGGCGCAAATGGAGCGTTTAGAAGCCCAGGAACAGGCCCTGCTGGCCCAGCGGGAACAGGCTATGGCCAAAGTAAAAGAGGCCCAGGCAGGTGTCGAGGCAATGGCCATTCAATTAAGCTATGCCGGTATAAACGCTCCTTTTGACGGTTATGTTGTCCAAAAGCTGGCCGAAGAAGGCGACCTGGTGGGGCCGGGACAGCCCCTCTTGATTGTTGATAGGCCGCCCTGGAGGGTGGAAGCGGCCGTGAATGAAAAATACCTGCAGGATATTCATCGCGGTGATCCTTTAAAAATTAAAGTAGATACGCTGGAGGAAGAGATTACCGGCAGGGTTGCGGAAATAAACCCTGCCGTTGATCCTGTGTCTAGGACATTTAAGATTAAAATTGACTTGCCGGAAAAAAACGGCACCAAACCGGGGATGTTTGCCAGGGTATATCTGCCTGCCGGGCTTAAAAAGGGTATTGTGCTACCCGAAGAGGCCATCATCAAAAAGTATGATTTTTCCGGGGTATATATCGTCGATGCTGAGGGAACGGCCCACCTGCGTTATGTAGAACCGGGTAAAAAATTAAAGGACGGCATCGAAATTTTATCCGGGTTAAACCCTGGGGAGAGTGTTGTCATTAAAGGAGCGGAAAGCTTGGCAGATGGCATGCAGGTGGAGGTGAATTACCACTAATGAAACAATATAGCCTGGCCGGCCAGATAGCCCGGAAGTTCATTAATTCCAGGTTAACACCCCTGCTAATCATTGCTACCCTTTTAATGGGCACGATGGCCGTTTTAGTTACACCCCGGGAAGAAGAACCCCAGATAAAAGTGCCTATGGTAGACATTATGGTAGCCGCCCCCGGCTCACGAGTAGAGGAAGTGGAAACAAAAGTTACCAAACCCCTGGAAAAGCTTATGTGGGAAATCGAAGGCGTGGAATATGTCTATTCGACTTCGCGGGCAGAAATGGCCCTGGTGACGGTTCGCTATAAGGTGGGGTCGGACCCGGAGGCCAGCCTGGTTAAGTTATACAACAAGATATTTGCCAATTTAGATCGCCTGCCGCCAGGGGTTACGCAACCTATAATTAAATTAAAATCCATTGACGATGTCCCAATTGTAACCTTTACTCTATGGAGCAAAGAGTTCAATGATTACCAGTTAAGAAAAATTGCCCTGGTCGTGGAGGATGAATTAAAGAAAATTGAAAATGTGGCCGACACCAAAATTTACGGCGGCCGCCCGGAGCAGGTCAATGTATACCTGGATGCCGGCAGGCTGGCCGCCTATGGTCTCTCCCCGCTGGCAGTAGCGGGGGCGTTGCAGCAGGCTGATGTTGCTTTAGGCAGCGGCAGTTTTAATGGTAATAACAATGAAATCCTGGTTAAAACAGGTCATTTTTTCCGTAATGAAGATGAGATAGCCAACCTTTTAATTACAGTAGCAGATGGTAAACCGGTCTATTTAAGGGATGTAGCCACCATTAAGGCAGGTCCCCAGGAAGTCGATAGTTATGTATTTTTTGGCACGGGGTCCCAGGCGGAGGAAAAAGGAGTATACCCGGCGGTAACTATTTCGATAAGCAAAAAGAAAGGCACCAATGCGGTTAAAGTTGCCGAAGAAGTTATTGACAAGGTTCACAAGTTACAAGGAGAGGTCATTCCTGCAGGAGTAGAGGTCACAGTTACCAGGAATTATGGTGAAACGGCAGCCGAAAAATCTAATGAATTAATCAAGCACCTGCTTATAGCTACCCTTTCAGTCACTATACTTATCAGTATAACCCTGGGAATACGGGCGGGAATAATAGTTGCCGTAGCTGTCCCGGTTACCCTGGCGATTGCTTTATTTTTAAGCCGGATGTTTGGCTACACCTTAAACCGGGTTACCCTTTTCGCTTTAATCTTTGCCATCGGCATTTTAGTTGATGACGCTATTGTCGTGATCGAAAATATTCACCGCTGGTTCACCATGAAAAAATGCAGCGATATAGAAACAGCAGTTTCAGCTGTCGATGAAGTCGGTAACCCGACCATCCTGGCAACCTTTACGGTAATTGCCGTCCTTTTACCTATGGCCTTTGTCAGCGGTTTGATGGGTCCCTATATGAGCCCGATTCCAATCAACGCTTCCGTAGCCATGTTTTTTTCTTTACTGGTAGCTTTTATCGTAACCCCCTGGGCGGCGTTCCGTCTCTTACGCCGGCAACATAGCGAGAGTTGCGGCCAACCGGCGGTCGCCACCTCACTTCTTGCCAGCAGGTATTCAGTGATGATGAATACCCTCCTGGAGAACCCCTGGAGAAGAAATTTCTTTTTGGGCGGGGTAGTTTTCTTGCTGTTGCTATGCTTCGGCTTGATTGGAAGCAAGATGGTTACTTTTAAAATGTTACCCTTTGATAACAAAAGCGAATTTGAAATTGTAGTTGACATGCCCGAGGGTACAACCCTGGAGCAAACCAGCAAGGTAGCCCTGGCTATCGGTGACTACCTCAAAACTGTCGATGAGGTAACCAATTATCAATTATACGTTGGCATTCCCGCTCCTTTTAATTTTAACGGCCTGGTGCGGCACTATTACCTGCGGGAAGGGAGCAATTATGCCGATATCCAGGTAAACTTATTACCCAAGCACTTGCGCCGTAAACAAAGCCATGATATCGCCAAAGAAATCCGCCCGGCGGTCCAAAAGATTGCGGCGCAATACGGGGCTAACGTAAAAGTAGCTGAAGTACCCCCCGGCCCGCCGGTGCTATCGACGCTGGTGGCTGAGATTTATGGTGAAAACAGCCGTGACCAGGTCGCGGTGGCAAGTAAAGTAATGGCAATCCTGAAGAATACCCCCGGGGTAGTGGACGTTGACTGGTTTGTCAATGATGACCAGACTGAGTACCGTTTTAACATTAAAGATAAAGCGCGGGCAAGCGGCGTGACTGAAGATCAAATTGTCCGTACCATACGCTTACTTTTGAGCGGTTATGAGGCCGGCACCATGGACCAGTCAGGCAGCCTGGAAGGGGCAAAAGTAATAGTCCGGGCTCCCAGGGCCGAGCGCTCTGATATGGCGAACCTGCTGTCTTATAAGGTACAGGCTCCCGGCGGCCAGCTTGTATCCTTAGCCGAGCTGGTCGAGTTAGAAAAGGGCCTGGCCGATAAAACCATCGACCATAAGAATTTGCAGCGGGTCATTTACGTGGTAGCCGATGTGGCGGGAAAAGAGGAGAGCCCGGTCTATGCCATGCTGGCGGTTCGCGATCAAATAAAATCCCTTACTTCCAGCGACGGCCGACCTGTAAAAATATACCTTACCCGTCAACCGGAAGACGAGAAAGGAGTGAGCCTGAAGTGGGACGGGGAATGGCAGATTACTTACGAGGTATTCCGCGATTTAGGCCTGGCCTTTATGGTCGGCATAATTGTGATGTATTTGTTGATTGTCGGCTGGTTCCAGTCCTTTGTCGTACCGATGGTGATTATGTCGCCCATACCTTTAACTTTAATAGGTATCATACCCGGGCATATGCTGATGCAAGCCTTCTTTACAGCGACTTCCATGATCGGTTTTATTGCCCTTGCCGGTATAATCGTCCGCAATTCGATATTACTTGTTGAGTTTGCCAAACAGCGGGTTGAGGAAGGCATACCCTTACAAGAAGCCGTAATTGAAGCCGGCATCGTCCGGGCTAAACCTATACTATTAACAGCTGCTGCTGTCATGGTCGGGAGTTTTGTTATCTTGTTCGATCCTATATTCCAGGGGCTGGCGATATCCCTTATTTTTGGCACCCTGGTAGCGACGCTCTTAACTCTTGTTGTCATTCCTTTGCTCTATTTTATAGTTGGCAAGAAGGCTGCTGGCGGTATAGGCACTGGCCCCTCCGCCCCGGCCGTTCACATGGATACGCCTCCCGGCGGCGCAGGCCGGTAGAAATAAGGGACCTTGCGGTCCCTTATTTCGTCTCTAGCCATAATATGATGGTGTACTGTTTCGTTTCCTCTTCCCAGGTACTGAGCTGTTGTTCCAGGGCTTTAGCTTCCTTACTGAGCTTCGCCCTCTCCTCCGGGTCGGCGGCGGCGTTCACCTGGGCTACTTTGGCCTGGTACTGCTCCAGGGTGGCGCTGAACTGCTGCGTCAGGTCCTGAGTGCTGGTATTTTTGGCAATTACCTGGCCCAGCTGGCTCAATCCAGCCAGGAGGGCGGCGGCCTGGCTTTCTGCCACGGTGAACTTGTAGATTACCCGCTTCACCTGGCCATTATCCTGGTCAGCGATGACCTGGACGGTAGCGCCGCTGCTGCTGGCTAAACTTAAAGCCTTTGCTTTGGTCCCTGTTATATCATCCTGAACGGTGATTTTTATCATGGTACTGGTCGCCTGGCGCTCGGCGCTTAAAAAGGTCCGGGCGGTATATGGCTCGCTGTCAGCCAGCCGTGTGGGTTGCTGGCCTGGCTTATCGCTGTCCGGTGTCACAGGCTGCCCCCCGCCATTGCCAGGCGCAGTTACCGGCAGCTGATTTTTACCCGGCGCGTTGCCGCTGTCCGGCTGCTGGCCGTCCGGCTTTACCGGCTGGCTGTACCCGCTGTCCGGCGGTAGATTTGTGCCTGGTTGCTCCACGTCTGGATGGGGATTATCAACAGCTAACTGCTGGCCACCGCCCTGCTGCACCCTGGCTACAGGAGCAGGCAGGTGCTGCCATAATCCCCGGGCAGCGTAGCTTATGGAACCGGCGGCCAGTACAGCCACGGCCGCAGCGGCAGCCACCCAGCGCCTGATACCCTGCCAGGTACGTACCCTTTGCCGGGCCGCCAGCCTGGCGTTAGCCGCCGCCAGGAAGCCCGGCGGCACCGCTACCTGTGCCTTCAACCCCCGTAACGCCCGGGAAATCTCCTGCCACCGCTTTAATTCCGCGCAGCAGGCCGGGCATTTGTCCAGGTGCTGCCGGAGAACCGCTTTTTCCGCCGGGGAGAGTTCCCCGTCCAGGCAGGGCGAGAAGAACTCCCGCGCTTCACGACACTGCATAACTCCTCACCTCAAGGCCGCCTGTGTTCAGGCGGCTTCTCCTCTGCCATCTGCATTACTTTTTCTTTCATGGCCTGCCGCGCCCGGTTCAGGCGCGACTTTACCGTCCCCAGGGAACATCCCAGCAGGGACGCGATTTCCTCATAGCTGTAACCCTGCAGTTCCCGCAGCACCAGCACCGCCTGGTACTCCGCTGGCAGCTGCCTTAAGGCCCGCCGGACAAAGCCCTTCAGCTCCAGCTCCTCTAACAGCTCCTGGGGGTCACCCCCGGCAGCGGCCACTTCCCTGGTGATTTCCCCCTCCCCCGTATCCAGGGGGGCGTCCAGGGAAACAGCCGGGTGGCGGGCTATTTTCCGCCGCAGGTTTAAAAATAAATTTACGGTGATGCGGTGTAACCAGGTGCCCAGGTCGGCCTCATACCGGAATTTATCCAGCCCCAGGTAGGCCCTGACAAAGACCTCCTGGGCCAGGTCCTGGGCATCGGTATAGTTACCCGTCAGCTGGTAGCTCAGGTTATATACCTTATCCTGATAGGTCAGGACCAGTTCTTCAAAGGAAACAGCGCCATTTTTTTTGCCCGGCGCCTTTTTACTCCCAAGGTTCAAGAAGAACACCCCTGGAGGCCCGGTATTCCCCGGACACTTATTAGACAACTTTGAAAGACAAAAAGTTCCCGTGAAGGACGTTATCCGTAAGGAAATTTTCTATAAGAAGACGAAATCATGCTTTAATGCCCTCATGCTATCATTACTAAGTATATCGCAGGGCTATCTATACTGCAACCTGGCAGAAAGTAACAAATATCTCAGGCGAGCGTTTTACTGGCGGGTTCCGTTAAAATTATACTTTATATTACATATGTCCTTTTAAAATTTTTTACGGGCCCTGGGAACTTTTTACCGCGGTGCGGTGTCTAATAAACTGGTTGGGTGAGGAAAACCTGTCCAAACCAGTAGCGATGCTGGTCGGGCACGCAGGAAATTCCTCATCCGGGCATAATTGCCTGTATCGCAGCACCAGTCGCAGCGCTAAGTCGCAGCAAGGTATGCGAAACCAGAGCGAAGGAGGGGAGTAGCGGGTAAGATTGGCCGCCCGGGCCGAAAGGAAAGTGAACGCAACCGCCCTACATATGGGCAAAAATCTCAAGGAGGGAAAATAGTTGAAAAGGAATAAGAAAGCGTTATCGGTGATTGTTATTTTAGCTTTCTTGCTAACCCTGCTACCACTTGGTACTGCTTTTGCAGGGGACCCGGTGACGGTTAGTAATTCTGTTAACGAAACTGTAAAGAAATATACTGTATCTGATATGGTATATCAAAGCCTTGGCTGGATTAAGCTTAGTATTGATTCTGCATATAAAATGGATGGAAAAATATATGTAACTGTAGAGCTTCCTACAGGGGTCGAGTTTCAAACAATACCTGCTAACGCAACAGACGCCGGTAAATATATACAATTTGGCACTGACAACCCTCTTGCTTTAACAGGCACTCCGGATAAGAGTGTGCTTTCTGTATATGGCTCTGCGAACGTGGATACGGTATTAGTTAGATTTAGCGAACCCGGTTATAAAACTAAAGTATTCAAGAATGCAGCCTCGGAAATCAAAGTAAAAGTAACAGCTAAGGCAAAAGATAATGCTGGGACGACCATATGGGATCTTGGCACAGTAGAGAAAACTGTAGGTCTCGTTGGCTCTGGTAAAGTAACCGCCACAGCCGCTGCACCAACTTCCGTTAGCGAGGGCGATGGCAAAAAAGCGGCCAAAGTTACTTTACAGGAAGCCCTACCTGGAGATCTAACGGCGAACAGTAATATAGAAGTAAAATTATCCTCCACAAAATACTACCAGTTCAGTGGAATTGATGGTAAAGCTCTAAATGATGAAATTGCAGGTAACTATGGCCTGAAGGTTAAAGTTGCATCCATAGCTAGCGATAAAATTACTCTCCAAGTGACAGGGGAATCTGGTGCCTTTGCAGATAAAATCAGCTTTACTCCTCTCCTGATAATTCTCCCTGGTGCTCCAGAAGGGGATATTAGCGCAACTGTTTCTAGCCCCGACGATTCAGATATTGATACGACGACACTTACAATTGCTACGATTGGGACCTCAGATGTAACTGCCAGCGTTAATGACACAAGCAGTGACAAGCTGTATGTAGGTACCAAAACTGCCAAGAAGATTGATGAAATCGTCTTAAAGAGTTCCGGGACCTTTACAAAGGGTGATTCTGTCGTTCTTACCTTGCCTGATGGGCTTAAGTGGGTTGCGGATAAAGATGCTACCTTTGGGGATGTTTTAGTCGCAGCGGCACCTTATAATGATGGCAAGAGCTTATGGACGAAGGTTAATGTAGAAGGCAAATCTGAAATTAAGATCACCGATGCAACCGTTAAGGTGCTTCCCAGCGCTACTCCTGGTGATCTAGAAGTAACTTTAAGCGGAACTGCTGGTGCCACAGGTACAGTTGTTGTTGGTGAAGTGTTGGCGAGGGTTGAAGTTTCCTCCACGCCCGCAGAAATTAAAGTCGGCGGTCTCAAAGAAGCTGCAGGGGACATTGTAATTACTGAAACCGCGAAGACTTCACTTGGAACTGGCAAGATTAAATTCTCTCTGCCATCTGGCTTCAAGTTTGCTGAGAAACCGAAGTACGCTGTCAATAATGGTAGCGCTTTGTCCTTCGGAAGTAGTGGTGTTGATTCTGTAGAGCTAGACCTGGCAAATGTTGGTCTTACCGGCGGCATTGACACCATTACCATCAGCAACATTAAATACGAAGTGGATATCCGGGCAGTTGGCGATGTGGAGGTTTCCATCGGCGGGGATGCTCTGGTAGAGGGCTATGACTTACTAGAAGATAATCCAGCCTACGACAAAGACTTTGCTGGCAAAAATGTTGGTAAAGTAGTTAATGCTATGGTAGTTTCCGCCACCAAACGTACCGCCGCCTTCGTCATCGGCAGTAGCACCTACACCGTCAACGGCACCCAGTACTCCATGGACGTAGCCGCCTACGTAAAAGACGGCCGGACCTACCTGCCTGTCCGCTACGTCGCCTACGCCCTGGGTGTGGATCCGGAGAACATCTTCTGGGATGACGCCACCCAGACCGTGACCGTGCTGAAGGGTACTACTGCCGTCCAGATGACCATTGGCAGCAACGTGCTGAAGGTCAACGGCATCAGCCTGACCATGGACGTTGCTCCTGAGGTTGCTAGTGGCCGCACCATGCTGCCCTTCCGGTTCATCGCCCAGGCCCTGGGTGCCAGCGTCGGCTATGACGAAGCCACCCAGACCGTGACCATGAATCTGGAATAAGTAACCAACCAAATTTGCTGAGCCCGGGCTTTAACCCGGGCTCAGCTTCTTTCTATGGGTTATCTAAATATTGATACAGATTATAAAAAGGGGAGACTTTAACAGCAGGTTTAATTCAAGAAGTATAAGGAGTGGGATAATGCGGCGGCTGCCAACAATTGTTATGTTGGTTTTCTTGTTCTTGATGTTGATGGTAATGCCTGCTAGGGCCGAAGAAAATAACGAGATGGAATTAACCCTCGAAGAAGCAATCAAGAAAGCCTTGCTGCATAGTGACAGTTTAAAAATAAGCGAGCTTGAATTGCAAAAAAGCGAGGAGTTAAAGGATGATGCTGCCTATGCCCTGGCCAGGTTTAGTCCAAACTGGGCTACCGACTATACTCCCGGCGTAGAACCTCTTTATGTCGCCAGGGAGCAGAGCAAGATGGGCTATGAAGTAGCCAGGAAGAAGCAGGCAGCAGTAAAAGATAGTGTTATTCTGGCAACTCATAAGGCCTATTATGATGTTTTAAAAAAAGAGGCTCAGGTTTCCCTGGCTACTTTAACTGTACAAAAGGATGAACTAAAACTCAATAATGCCCGGCTGAGTTTTACAAGCGGCTTAATTAGCAAGCAGGCCCTTATAGGAATAGAAACCCAGCTGGCGGGTAGCAGGGCAGCCCTGGCAGCAGACAGGAACGAGATGGATAAGGCATATAGAGCCCTGTGTTTACTTATCGGCCTGCCAGAGGATGCCAGGCCGGTACTTGTTGATAAGGTAGATTTTAAGCCATTCCAAGGTGAGTTAGCCTCCCAGCAAAGCCTGGCCCTGGATGAGAGCCCGAGTGTAATGGCAGCCGTAGAAAATGCCCGTCTGAAAGAAAGATTGAAGGGTTGGGATGACAATATCAGCGATGAAGATATTGAAATCGCCAGGCTGCAGGCTAGTATGGCCACCGACCAGGTAAAGGAATTGGTACGCAGTCTATATAATAGTGTAAAGACCTTGGAAGAAAATTACCCTGTAGCTCAAGATAACCTTCGCCTGGCAGAAGAAAATTTAAGGGTAACAAGGATTAAATATGAAATAGGTATGGCAACGAAAAGCGACGTTAAAGAAGCAGAATGGAACCTTGCTGATGCTCAGCAAAAGTTACTCCAGTTAACTCTAGATCATGCCTATTATAAGCTAGCTCTAGAAAAACCGTGGGCTTATAATTAATACTGCTTCAACAGGTGTTTAAAGCATAATAGTAATAAATGATAAAGGTCACCATTTGCGGCATGATAACTTATTATGCAACAAAAGCCGTACCATTTAGCGGGTACGGCTTAATTAGTAACAGACTAAGAAAAAAGCTGTCTTATTGAGTTACGAACCGTTCGTTTTTTCCAGCGCCTGCTGGATAATCGCCTGGGCTTCTTCTTTGGTAGCTGCCTGGAAAAGTTGAACCATTATAGAATCAAGTAGTTCCAGGTCGTTAATTTTCCTGACTTTGGCAAGTCATTTGGGAGCTCTGGGAGCATATTTTATTTTTTAGATAGGTGCAAATGGCCTCCTGGGCCTTTTTGATTTTACCTTCCCGGGCGCCTTCAGCCCGACCTTCCGCCCGGCCTTTGGCCAGGCCCTCAATCCTGGCCTGTTCGGACCATTCCTTGAGCCATTCCTGCATTATAGGAGACTTATTAAAGATCTCTTTAATCCGCTGCCTTTCTTCAGGCGAATACATAAGTTGCTGCACCTTCTCCATTTCTTTGGGCCAGCGGCCGGGAGGAAAGGGCTACCTCTGCCTGGATTTCTACCTGGCCCGGCGGGGCGTCGGACAGCGCCTCCTTTAAAGCCGTCACAAAAACCGGGTGCCATAGTTTGTTGGGCAATTCTCCACTCCCTCTCGCTAAAAATATTATATCACAGCATAGGGAGATGGAAAGAAGTCTTTATCGAAATTTTTAACAACCTTCCGTGAGTAGTGCAGGTCACGCGACGATGTGGTTTAAAATCAGAACGGTAATATGCTTGAGCCTTTTTTCCATATTACCGGGGCTCAGGGGGTCCTCTTCCCAAAGGATGGCCAGGATATCCTTGTTGGTGAAATAGCCGGCACAGAGGGTGGTGATGCTGCCCAGCACCTATTTGAGGTCCAGGTCGGGACGGAAGACGCCTCCGGGAAATGCCTTCGGCGAGGATGGCCTTGAGGGTGGGCAGCCCTTGTTCCCAGACCTCAGGCAGCACCTTGCGGGCGTACTTACCTCCCAGGAGGGCTTCCCAGGCCATGGGGCGGGGGAGCTAGAAGTTATTCTCTATTATCTTTAAAATTGCAGTTAACGTGGGTTCTATAGAGGGCTTAATTTGATCTTCATCGTGCATATGATGTGGCCTTGTTTTAATCTCTGGATGGTGGGGAGCATTATCCCATCTTTTTATCAGTTTCTTATTTTCATCCTGCCAGTGATAGGAATAATCCGTTTTATGTAAACGAGCATCTACATGCTCAAAAACGTGGAGTTCAGACCCATCAATAAACTTGATGATAAACCTGATGAAACCTCTATTAAGAGCAATCACTTCCTTAATAAGCCGGAATTCCTGGGTTAAAGCAAATGTGCTGGCGATTTTCTTTAGGAAGTCGAAGTATTCCTGGATCATTTTAATACCCCGAGCAAGGCTTCTTTTTCTATTTTTAGTTCATCCAGCATATCTTTTGTTGCTTTCCACTCAAAAAAATCCATATTATCATCCAGAGTACCTTGAATAAAATCTTGATAAAATGCTTCGGTAGTCATCCCATATTTCTTTTCAAAGTAGCCAAGGCTTTTTTTAAGTTCTTCAACAGTACGGTTTATTTCTTCTACCTTGGCGAGTAAAGTTTTCAGAACAAGTTTTTTAACCATTTTCTCATTGGCGTTTATTTTATCCGCATCCAGTCCCATTTGCACCACCCTTTTTGGTAAAATACTTTATCTGGAAGAAGGCTCGTTCGCTTTTTCCAGCGCCTGCTGGATAATCGCCTGGGCTTCCTCTTTGGAAGTGGCCTGGAAAAGTTGAACCATTATGGAATCAAGTAGTTCCAGGTCGTTAACTTTCCTGACTTTGGCAAGCCATTTAGGAGCTATGGGAGCATCTTTTATTTTTAAATAGGTGCAAATGGCCTCCTGGGCCTTTTTGATTTTACCCTCCCGGGCGCCTTCCGCCCGGCCTTTGGCCCGGCCTTTGGCCAGGCCTTTGGCCAGCCCTTCCGCCCGGCCTTTGGCCAGGCCCTCAATCCTGGCCTGCTCGGACCATTCCTTGAGCCATTCCTGCATTATAGGAGATTTATTAAAGATCTCTTTAATCCTCTGCCTTTCTTCAGGCGAATACATAAGTTGCTGCACCTCCTCCATTTCTTTGGGCCAGCGGCTTGGAGGAAAGGGCTACCTCTGCCTGGATTTCTACCTGGCCCGGCGGGGCGTCGGACAGCGCCTCCTTTAAAGCCGTCACAAAAACCGGGTGCCATTGCTTGTTGGGCAATTCTCCACTCCCTCTCGCTAAAAATATTATATCACGCCCGGGGAGATGGGAAGAAGTCTTTATCGAAATTTGTAACAGTTGACAGGGCACCATGGTGGTGCTATTATTTTTATCGTTATTACTTCGATATCGTAATATTCGGTTTCAAAGCAGGTGGTGGGATTGCAGGAAATCCAGCTATTAGAGCTTTTCAGCCGGGTGTACCGGCGGCTGGTGCGGCGGCTGGCGCCGCTGTTCCATGCGGAAGGTTTTTCCGGGACGGAGATCCTTGTTCTCTGGAAGGTGCATAAAAAGGGTTCTTTGCGGGCGACGGAGCTGGCCGGGCACATTGGCATCCCGCCCAGCACCTTTACCGGCATCTTTGACCGCCTGGTGGCCCGCGGGCTCCTGGAGCGGGTGCCGGACCCGGGGGACCGCCGCAGCGTCCTGGTGCGGGGCACGCCCGCCCTGGCAGAGTTGATAGGGCGGTTGATTGAAGCTATGGAAGAGGAATTGCGGCATATTTTTAAAGCGGTGCCGGAAGATTATTACCGGCGTTTAATGGCAGATTTAGAGCTGCTTTGCCGGTACCTGGAACAGGAAGAAGGGGAAAGCCATGGCCGGGCATGAAAAGGTACGAACAGAGGCGGTATCGGGCCTGCCGGGTGGAGAGGGCAGCCATGAGGGGAGCTGGCTTATCGCCGTCCTGGTGGCCCTCATCGGCGCTTTTATGGCCATCCTGGATTCCAGCATCGTCAACGTGGCGCTGCCGACCATGATGCGCGTTTTCAACACCGACACCGCCACCATTGAGTGGGTAGTCACTATTTACATGCTCGCCCTGGGTGTGGTTGTTCCCTTGAGCGGCTGGCTGGGTGACAAACTGGGTTTTAAACTGCTTTATATTCTTTCCCTGGGCGTTTTTACCCTGGGCTCGCTCCTGTGCACCATTAGCTGGAACGTCGATTCCATGATCGCTGCGCGGGTGATCCAGGCCCTGGGCGGGGGGATGATTATGCCCACCACCATGTCCATCATCTACCGCCTGGTGCCGCGGGAAAAGCAGGGCAGCGCAATGGGTTTATTTGGCATGGCCATGATTGTCGCCCCGGCCATAGGCCCCACCCTGGGAGGCTACCTGGTGGAGTACGTGGACTGGCGCTGGATTTTTACCATTAACCTGCCGGTAGGGCTCCTGGGGGTCATTCTTTCCTGGTTTTACCTGCCAGCCTTCCCCAGCCGTGAGGCCGGGCGCCTGGACATCGGCGGCGCCGTGACGGCGGCGGTTGGGCTTTTTTGCCTGCTGCTGGCCCTGAGCAAGGGCGGCGACTGGGGCTGGTCTTCGGAAGCCATCGTGCTGCTCTTTTATACCAGCGCGGTTTCCCTGGGCCTTTTTGTGTACCTGGAGCTGACCCAGGAAAATCCCCTCCTGGACCTGCGCGTCTTTCGTTACCTCACTTTTACGCTGGGAAACGTCATTGTCATCGTTACTTCCATCGGCCTTTTTGCCGGCGTGTTTTACATCTCCTTTTTCCTGCAGGTGGCCCGGGGCCTGGGTGCCATGGAGACGGGACTGATCACCATGCCAGGAGCCCTGGCCTCCGGGCTGGTGATGCCCCTGACGGGCTGGCTTTACGACCGCCTGGGACCCCGGCCGCTGGCGGTCGCGGGTATGCTCTGGCTGGGCTGGACCACCTATATTTTCCATAATATCGACGTTATCACGCCGACTTCCACCCTTTACCTGTGGGTGATCTTGCGCGGCCTGGGGATGTCCCTGGCCATGATGCCGGCCCAGACGGCGGCCCTGTCGGTTGTTCCTGCCGAACTGGTGGGCCGCGCGTCGGCCATTACCAATATCATCAACCGGGTTTCCTCCTCCTTCGGCATTGCCGTGCTGACAACCGTCCTGAACAACCGTGCGGCTATGCACGCCGCCCACCTGGCCAACGGGGTCACGGCGTCCAGCCTGGCGGCCGGCGAGTTTTTCCGGAAGGCGGGTCTACTGCTGGGCGGTGGGTCCACGGCTGGGGACCAGGCCAGAACCCTGGCGGCTGCTTACCTGCAGGGGATTATCGCCAGGACGGCTTTTGTCCGGGCCATTGACGACGTGTTTATTATCGCCGCGTTGATCGTCCTGGTGGGGCTGCTCCCGGCTTTTTTCCTGCAGAAAGGGTCGGGCGCTGCCAGGGCCACCTTCGGCAGCGAATGACGGGCACTGGCGGCAGGGTAATTTTTAAATAACCGGCCCTGCCTGGAAGGCACAACCAATCAGGAAAATAGAGTCAGGGAGAGGTAGAATAAATGAAAAGGCGAATGATTATCACAGTGGTACTCCTTTTAGCCCTGGCCGGGGCGGGAGGCATTGCCTACTACTACCATTACCAGGCCGTCAACTATGCCAGCACCGACGACGCCCGGGTGGCGGCGGATACGGTGACGGTCAGCCCAGAAATCCCCGGCAAGCTGCTGGCCTGGCTGGTGCAGGAAGGCGACATGGTCAAAGCCGGCCAGGTGCTGGGACGCCAGGATTTGGGAGCGGTACTGACCTCCAGCGCCGTCAGTCCCCAGGCCTTGGGGAGTACGGCGGGGGTGCTGGCCCAGAAGGCGGAAATAACGGCACCGGTCGGCGGCCAGGTGATCCAGTCCAGGGCCGTGGCCGGGGAAATGGTCGCCCCCGGTACGCCCCTGGCCGTTATTGCCGACACAGCCCACCTGTATATTAGCGCCAACATCAAAGAAACGGTGATTGAAAAGGTGAAGCCCGGCCAGGTAGTAGACATAAAAATCGATGCGTACCCCGGCCGGACCTTCAGCGGCCGGGTAGCCAGCATCAGCGGTGCGACGACATCCGTCTTTTCCCTGCTGCCGGCCCAGAACGCCAGCGGCAACTACACCAAGGTGCCCCAGGTCGTTCCGGTGAAGATCCAGCTCCTGGATACCGGTGACGTGAAACTGATGCCGGGAATGAACGCGACGGTGCGTATCCATATCAGGTAAAACATAGAGCGAAAGGCAAAGAGGGGAGCAAACCATGAGGACGTGGATAAAGAAAGCTATGGCACTCCTGGCGGCGGGAGCCCTGGCCCTGGCCGCCGGTTGCGGCACCAGGGCCGGGGCCGGCGACCGGGTAACAGTAAAAGCCGCCGACGCCGGCAGGGGGAAGCTGGCGGCCACGGTAGAGATAAGCGGCGCCCTGGCGCCGGTGCGGGTAGCCAATGTGGTCAGCAAACTGGCGGGGCAGGTGCTGGCCGTGAAGGCCGATGTCGGCGACCGGGTACAGGCCGGTCAGGTCCTGGTAGAGATCGATACGAAAGAACTCCAGGCCCAGCTCCAGCAGGCCGAGGCGGCCGTCCGCGGCGTCCAGGACCAGGCGGAACAGGCCAGGCTGGGCATGGAAGCGGCCCAGGTGAGTATTGATACAGCGCAGATCAAGCTGGACGCGGCCAGAAAAGATTATGAACGGGTTAAAGCCCTGGCCGCGGCCGGGGCTGCGTCCCAGAAACAACTGGACGATGCCCAGGCTGCTGTGGACCAGCTCCAGACGGCATGGCCGTGACGGTGGAATGACGCATTGGCCCGGCCAGGATTGACGGGACAATTGGCTAATGATAGGATGTAAAATAAAGGCATACTAATAATATATAGAGATATTTTCGGTCAAGAGAGGGGATGGTGATTTTATGTATGAGGAAAGGGCTAATCTTGATGCCGATTTTTTACGCAAGGTAGGTCCTGTGCTTAGGAATATGGGGTTTGCCAATGAGAGGGAAGCCTTAAAGGAGCAGGCTTTGCTCCTAATTTTAAGCAAGATAAACCGCTATCGAGCCGAATGCTCATACTACGAAAAAAAGTATGGTATGACTTTTGAAAAGTTTGCTGCCATGGTTCATGAAAATAGTGGCGAGGATTTCGAACATGAGGACGATCTCCTGGACTGGCGGTTTGCAAAGGAAACACTGGAAGATTTAATGCGCCAGAAAAAGGAGATTGAGGATGCTTAATGTCTTAAAGCCTTTCGGAGCATTATTAAGACTTATGTGGTTGAACTTTTTGAACGGGAAACCAATCGTAAGCGTTTAAAAGCAACCCTTACTTTTATCGATGGGAGCAAGCATTTCATAAAAGATTATAATTTTGGCTCTGAACGGAAGTATTCATATCACTGGGCAGATAGATATGGAGAACTTATTATTCGCTGGGACAATGCTCCTCACTGGCACCAGTTTGCCACCTTTCCTCATCATAAGCATATAGGTTCACCAGAAAGAGTAGAACCATCATTAGAGATAGATCTCAGTGCGGTATTGCAGTTCATTAAGAGCCAAATAAGCCAAATAAGTGATTAGTACGGATATAGCGCTATTTTCTTTTGTGGTTGTTGAGGCTGTGCCTAGCAGATTTTAAGCCTATCCGGGGGATTCTGGTATCTTTCAGGGCTTCCCTGGAGGGGATAATAATATGACGCAAGAATTTGTCCGGTTAAAGCGGCTTCTTGACATGAAACGCGAGGAAGAGTTAGATAAGCGCCGGGCCATGGCCTGGCTGAAGGCCCGTCAGGTGGCCTCCTTTTTGCGGGATACTTACGGCGCGCAGGAGGTTATCCTCTATGGTTCCCTGGCGCGGGGCGATTTCCGGCAAGGGTCCGATATTGATCTTTATATCAAGGGCTTTACAGGCCCCTACTGGCAGATGCTGGCCCGGGCCGGGCGCCTGGCCGCACCCTTTGATGTCAGCATAGTGTGCGCCGAGGACGCCCTGCCATCTTTACAGGAAGAAGTTGCCCGGGAAGGGGTGAAAATTTGATCCCTGAAAAATACCTCCTGCTGGAAGCCCGTATTCGTAAAGATGGCTTTCAGGCACGTTTTCCGTAACATTTATGGTTTTAACCTGGACCCGGCAAAAATTCGCCAGCTCTTGGAGGGATTGCCGGAGCTGGCCGGTGATTTTAAGAAGGACCTGCATCTTTTTATCCTTAGAATGCGCCGGATCCTCGGGCTTGACAGTAGCAGCGAGGTATAACCAATTCTTATTCCAGCTCTCCCCGGAGGTAATCGACGAACTGCCGGGCGGTGCGGCCGCTGGCACCGTTCTGGTAGAGGGCCCACTGCAGGGCGCGGCGGCGCAGCTCGGCTGGTTCCATTTGCAGGCCGGCTTTGCGGGCTAGCTCGCGGACAATGGTTAGGTACTGCTCCTGGTCCGGGCTGGGGAAGATGACGGTAAGGCCGAAGCGTTCCGCCAGGGAGAGCTTCTCCTGGACGGTGTCCTGCAGGCGCACCTCGCCGCCAGTATTCGGCGCGCGGTCGGCGAAGAATTCCTTCACCAGGTGGCGGCGATTGGAGGTAGCGTAAACCAGGACGTTGGCCGGCCGTACCTGCAGGCTCCCTTCCAGCAGGCCCTTCAGCTCTTTATATTCCACCTCGTCCTCTTCAAAGGAAAGGTCGTCGATGAAAATGATAAACTTCTGCGGCCGGGGGGCGAGGATTTTTAGTATCTCCTGGTAGTCGCCCAGGTACTTTTTGGGTAACTCTATAAGCCTGAGGCCCCGGGAACCGTAGGCATGCAGGAGGGCCTTGACCGTCGACGACTTGCCGGTACCCCGGGCGCCGTAGAGGAGGATGTTGACGGCCGGCAGGCCGCGCAGGAATTTCTCGGTATTGTGAATGACCTCCCGGCGCTCGGCTTCGTAGCCCACCAGGTCGGCCAGGGTGATGGGGTCGGGGCGGTCGATACATACGAGCCTGCCGCCCGCCGGGCCGCGTTCCCAGCGGAAGGCCCAGTAGGAGCCGAAGATGCCCGTACCCCAGGTGTGGTAGTAGTCGGCCAGGAGCTTGATACCATCCCGGCCCCAGTCGCCGGCGGCCAGGAGTTTTTCCTTGATCTCCTGGCGGGCCACCTCCGGTGGCTGGAAGGGCCGGTCCGGGTTGAGGGGTTGAAGCTGCGTCCAGTCGGGGATGGGAGCCTGAAGGGCGGCCGCATAAGCTGCGGGGCCCAGCCCGGCCAGAGCCTGTAGGGAACGCAGGTCCTGCCGGGCAGCGTCTTTAAGGGCAGCGCTTATATTATTCCACCCCTGCTGCCCGGCTTTAAGGGTAAAGGTATTTTCAGCCTCAATGACGCGGTCGAGGAGGTAGTTCTGCCAGGGGTCGCCGGTAAAGGGTTCCTGGTAGAGTTCGGTGGCGCCGGCCAGCAGCCGGAAAAAGCGGCGGCAGGCGGCGGCCAGCTCCCCGCCGGGCGCCTGTTTGCCTGTACCGTTGCCGGCACCTACCCTTGTCCCGTCGCCGGCACCTGCCCTGCCGGCCGCTTTCTCGTCCCTTTCCTCTCCTTCGCCCAGCAAGCGGCAGACTTCAAGGAAGGCGGCGATAACAGGGTCGCCGGTGAGATCCTGGTAGATAAGCAGGTCGCTGTTCTGGCGGTAGATCTGCTGGAAAGTATTGGGAGCAAACATTTGCTGAGGAACCTCCTGAAAGCAAACAACTAACCCCATTCATATAAAAATTACACTACAATTTCCGGCTTAAAGCAAGGATTTTTTGCGCTTAAGGATTTTTTCGGCATAATTATAATTTCGGGATAGTCTTTTTTGTTTTGTTGCTTAAAATGGTTAATTCCAGTAAAATTAAGGTCAAGGTGATGTAAGTGTGTGGCTGCAGGAAGGTGGATATTTTGAATTCCCCCAAATATTTGCCGGCCGGAGCGCGCCTGGATAAAGCGGTAGCTAATGCCATAACCGGGTATCTCAATCGCTGCCAGGATGTGGTGGCGGCGTACCTTTTTGGTTCTTACGCCCGCGGGACCGGCCGGGAGCGCAGCGATATCGACGTGGCCGTGTTATTTGTCGGTAGCGAAGATAAATTGCAGCGTTTTGACCGCCGGCTGGAAATAATTATCGACCTGGAAAGGGTGACGGGGAAAAAGGTGGATGTCATTGACATTCAGGCAGCACCTTTACTGCTGCAGCACCAGATCTTAAAGGACGGGATTTTACTGGTCGATAAAAATCCCCGCTACCGGGTGGCGTTTGAAGTTTGGTCCAGGCGCACTTATTTTGACCTGCAATCTTTTCTGGAGAGGCGTAATAAAAAAATTATCGCTAAAGTCCTGGAGAGTGGCTTAAATGGTTGATATCGAAGTTATAAGGCACCGCCTGGCTTTGTTAAGTGAGTATATAGCTGACTTGGAAGTAGAAAAGGACGTCAGCTTAAAAGAGTTCCTGGCCGATAAACGGCTGCGCCGGTATGTTGAACGGACTTTACACCTGGCTGTAGAAAGCTGCATAGATATTGCCAGCCATATTATTTCCGATGAGGGATTACGGGAGCCACGGGATAATAAAGATATTTTTGCTGTTTTAGGTGAAGCCGGCTACCTGCCTGAGGAATTGACCAAAAAACTTATGAAGATGGCCCAATTTCGTAACATTATTGTCCATGATTATGCTCGACTTGATGCTGAGGTCATCTGGGGTATATTAAAGCGTGATCTTGGGGATTTGAATCATTTTATGTTAACTATAAAAGAACAACTGGGAATTAGCTAATGGGGCAACGGTTGCTGTTATTTTTTATCGCTTTATATTTTATGTTAACTCTGTCCGGTACGGGAAGCCGGACGGAAGGCTGGCCCCTGGCGGCGCCGGTGGCGCGGGCGGATATTGTCGTTTACGGCGGCGGGCTGGCCGGATGCGCGGCGGCCTGGAAGGCGGCGGCGACGGCGCCGGACAGGTCGGTAGCCCTGGTGGTCCCCTACCCCGAGCGCCAGTACGGCGGCCTGGCCACGGCTGGCGGCCAGAACTTCTGGGACGTGCGCTACTGGGCCCGGGATGGAAGGCTTGTGCAGGGGGGGTCTTTTGTCCACTGGTTTAAAGCTGTGGGACCATTTTACCGCACGGCTGACCTGGCGGTACGGATTGCCGCCGACCTGGGCAGGCTGCCTAATCTCCAGACTTACTGGGCCATGGATATTACTGCCGTCCGGAAGGACTGGCGCGGGCGGCTCCAGGCCCTGGCCCTGCGGGGCCTGCAGCGGGATGCCGCCGGGACGGTAATCTGGGGTGAAGAGCGCCAGATACTGGCCGCGACCATCTTTGTTGACGCCTCGGAAGACGGGCGGCTCAGCCGCTTGAGTGCGGCCGGCGTAACGGTGGGCCGGGAAGACTGGCCCGTCGAATTTTTGGCGGCGGACCTGGTTAGCAAGGAAGAGGTGCGGCGTCTTAAGAGCCTGCGGCTGCAAGGCGGTACTGCCGGCGCCAGAGGAATAGCGGCTGGCCGGCCGGGGCCCGGCCACGATGGGGATATCCTGCTGCCCCGCCAGCAGGCGGCCACCCTCATGTTCAAGGTACGGGGAGTGCAGCCCGGCCGTTACCGGGATATGATTTTCCGCCAGGAGCGGGGTGCCTGGGGGGCCTATGGTGGCAGGGAAGTTTACATAAATGATCCGGTGGTAACTGGCTTTAACGACAGGTACGGTCCCGCGGGCTTTGCTCTAAAGCCCCTCAATGCCGCCCAGGACGGGCCGGGGAGCCCGGAGTGGTGGGTCAATGCCCTCCTCATCTTTAATGTCGACGGCCGGGCGAATGCCCGCGACCGCGGGCATGACCCTTACCCTCGCGATATGGCTCCGGGCGCTCTGGATACCGATACGGCCTGGCAAAAAGGCCGGGAGATGCTCGACAATCCTGATTTCATCAGGGCTTTGCGCCGTTTTGATGGTTTTAATGAGGCGGAACTGGTGCGGGATGGACAGGGCCGGCCGCTTACCGGGGCGATGCTATACTTGCGGGAAACGATTCATACGGTGGTCGACCCCCGGGAAGCGGGACCGGGGACGGAGGACAGCAATTATGCCCTGACCGCGGCGGCCACCCATGGGGCAGGGTCTGGCCCGGCAGAGGGCAATGATCTAGGGAATTATGTAAACCGTATTGGTCTGGGCTTCTACTGGCAGGATATTAATGCCTATCATTTCAGCGACCTTAAAGGCAGCGATGGCCGCTACCGCTGGCCGGTGACATCCTTTTTGCGGCCTGATTACCCCCGGACGACGCCAGGGCCGGACGCATGGCCGCAAAACCCGGTCTATATCCCCTTTAATACCCTCCTCAGCCGCCCGGTGCCCAATTTGCTCATCCCCGGCTACGCGGCCAGTATTTCCTCCCTGGCCTGGGCCGAGCTGCGAGTACTGCCCAATAGTTGCATCCTGGGAGATGCCGCCGGGGTGGCGGCGACCTACGCCTTGACGAAGGGACGCGATCCGGGAACCTTCACCGACGCCGACGTGGCGGCCGTCCGGGAGATCCTCGTGCAGCACTTTGGCGCCAGGGTGGATAAGTAACCAGCGCTACAGGCGCAACTTCGCCATAATCCCCTTGCTGGCGGAATTCAAAAGCGCGGACCAGAACTTCATATGCTTCGATTAACCTGTACTTAATTAAAGTGCGTTTGTGGTTATCTTCTTTCATACTTTTATCCCTTCTTTTTTTATCGACCGGTAGAGTGGCGAAATAGAAAAAGGTCCGTTTAGTGCTTCATTACGATTAACTGCCAGTGGTACTATAACCACATCGTTTTCAAATCCCACTTCCCAGGCCACTTCGCTGATTAAACGTTTTTGTTCCCGTGAAAGAGGACCAGTCTCTAAATACAGATCAAGATCTGAATCGGGGCTGGCTTGCCCGCGTGCCCGGGATCCAAATAGACGTACCTCGTAAAGAGGGATCTTCCCTGTGAGACGCTCTTTTACCTTCCTGGCAATGGCCAGGTCTTTAGCGGCCATCATTGTTCTTTCTCCTTCCGTTCTTTCCTTATTCATCATCTTAGCATTTTATGGGAAAAAATCAATGTAATCATGTATTGTGGCAGGAAATAGCACTTACTGTACCGAATAGTTAACAACATCAAGCCGGGAGAGGGGAATGGCGGATGAGGTTGCAGGCGCGCCGGTGGCTTTTCTTTCTGGCCGTCTTTTTAACGGTTTTCCTGTGTGATCTGGCCGCAGCCCGGGCTGCGGCGCCGGGGTGGTCCCTCCTGGACGAGGTGCGTGCCCTGGCGGAAAAAAATTATGCCGGTCCTATTGATCAGGCAACCCTGGAAGCTGGGGCCGTCCGGGGTCTGGTGGAGTCCCTGGGCGATCCTTATAGTGAATACATAGCCCCGGAAGATTTATCTTCTTTTGCCTCCTCGCTCAACGATGAGTATACGGGTGTAGGGATTATTTTTCAGGAAGTTGAGGGGCAGGTGGTTATCAGTAACATTGTCCCCGGCTCGCCGGCGGCCCGGCTGGGGGTCAGGGCCGGGTCGGTGGTGGAGAGCGTGGACGGGCGGCCGGTGAAGGGCCTGCCCCTGGAGGAGGTAGCTGGGCTCTTGAAAGGCCAACCGGGAACCTATCTGGACCTGACGGTGACCATGCCTGGCAGCGATAGTCGCCATAGTTATTTCCTGCGGCGGGAGGTAATCCGGCCGCCAGTGGTCAGCAGCCGCCTGCTGGCCGGGCCGGTGGGCTACCTTTACCTGCGCTCCTTCCCCTACTGGGCGCCTGGGGAGGTAGAAACGGCGCTGGCGGAGCTGGAAGACCAGGGCGCCCGGGGCCTGATCCTGGACCTCCGGGGTAACCCCGGCGGCTACCTGGATGCTGCCCTGGAGATTGCTTCCCTGTTCTTGCTCTGGGATAAACCTGTGGTGCAGGTGGTGAGGCGGGATAAAAAGGTTACCGTCCTCCGTTCCCGGGGACCGGGCCAGGACCTGCCCATGGTGGTCCTGGTGGACCGTGATACGGCCAGCGCGGCGGAGATCCTGGCCGGGGCCCTGCAGGCCAATCACGCTGCCATTCTGATAGGAACCCGGACCTACGGGAAAGGGGCACTGCAGACCATCTTTCCTTTGAGCAATGGCGGCGTTTTAAAATTAACTACTGCATATTATCTTACTCCTGCCGGTCAAGCTATTGATGGGGAAGGGCTAATACCTGATATTGAAGTGACGGAGGGCCGGGAGCAGTTAGACCGCGCCTTGAAGGTCCTGCGGGCGCAAATTGCCCCGCCCCTGGTGGCCGGCAACCTGGCCTGCAGGTAATTTACTTCACCTTGCAAGAAGTATCGGGAAGGAGAAGCTGCTTATGCCGGCGACTCTTGCATCTATTCGCGAGCGGGCCAGGGTGCTCCTGGAGGGCATCTGCCATGCCTGCCCGGTATGCGACGGCCGGCGCTGTCCTACCGGCGTGCCGGGGATGGGCGGTATTGGTACCGGGGCGTCCTTCCGCAATAACTTTACCGCCCTGGCGGCCTGGCAGGTTAACTTGCGCGTCCTCCACGACCGCAAGGATCAGGACCTGGGCTTGCGGCTTTTCGGCCAGAAGCTGGCCTTTCCTATTCTGGGTGCGGCCGTAGCCGGGGCCAGGGTCAATTTCCAGGGACGTGTTAGCGAAGAAGAACTGGCGCGGGCCTTTGTCCTGGGAGCGGCCGAGGCCGGCAGTCTCTCCTTCACCGGGGACGGTCCCCTGCCGGAACTCATGGACGCCGGTCTTAAGGCCATCAAAGCTGCTGGGGGGCGGGGTATCCCGGTCATCAAACCCCGGGAAGATGGGGAAATAGTGAGCCTCATCCGCCGGGCTGAGGATGCCGGCGCCGTGGCCGTAGGTATCGATGTCGACGCTGCCGGGCTGGTGAATATGACCCGCGCCGGCCAGCTGGTGGAACCCAAGACGGTGGAGCAGATTGCCGGGATCGCGGCGGCGACCTCTCTTCCCCTAATTTTGAAGGGCGTTATGACGGTAGCCGACGCGGAGACCGCCGTGGCCGGCGGGGCGGCGGCCATTGTGGTTTCCAATCACGGCGGCCGCGCCCTGGACCACACGCCGGGGACGGCGGCGGTGCTGCCGGAGATTGCGGCGGCGGTGGGAGATAAAATAACGGTCCTGGCCGACGGCGGCGTGCGCTCGGGTGTGGATGTCCTGAAGATGCTGGCCCTGGGCGCCCGGGCGGTCCTGGTGGGCCGGCCCCTGGCCATTGCTGCCATCGGCGGCGGCGCCGCCGGCGTGAGGCTGCAACTGGAGGCCCTGGCTGACGACCTGGCCGTTGCCATGCGCCTTACCGGTTGCGGCGATTTAGGGGATATAGAACCGGGGATATTGAGCCCTATCCGAATTTCTTGATTTTGCCCGTTCAAAGTTAAATATGCAAAATAGTAAAATCTAGAGCAAAAAAAGTTACTGACTGGTGCGTAGATTTAGTGTTATAATAACACTAAATTGGCGGAAAGCGTTTGATGGGAGGGTTGGCTAGATCTGATGGATCCTGGTAGCAACAATGATGTGAACATTAAGGCAAAAGCCCTGGCAGAGGTCCTGGAACGCTATGCCGGGACAAAGGGAGCATTGATCCCTCTCCTCCAGGAAGCCCAGGAGATTTACGGTTACCTGCCGCGAGAGGTCATGCAGGAGATTGCCAGGAGGCTGAAAATACCTTTCAGCCAGGTTTACGGCGTGGCTACTTTTTATACCCAGTTTCACCTGAAACCCCGGGGGCGGAACATCATCCGTGTCTGCCAGGGTACGGCCTGCCACGTGCGGGGGGGTGCCCGGCTGCTGGAGGCTATTTCTGCAGCCCTGGGCATTGGCAAAAATGAAACTACCGCCGACGGCCGCTTTACCCTGGAAACGGTGGCCTGCCTGGGTTCCTGCGGGCTGGCCCCGGTGATGATGATTAACGAAGAAACCTACGGGCGGCTGGCGCCTGAGAAGATCCCGGCCATCCTGGAAAAATACTAGCTATACGACTATGACGTCGCGAGCTTCCACAGCATGGATATAAAAAGACTTCTATTTTTAGGTGGGGGTGAAACTGAATTGCAGGACTTGAAGGAATGGCGGGAAACTTTGCAGCAGCAATCTCACCGGGGGGACAGGCCGTCCATTACCGTGGGCATGAGCACCTGCGGCCAGGCGGCCGGGGGAGCGAAGGTAATGGCGGCCCTGGAAGATGAGATAGCCAGGCGGGGTTTGCAGGTAGATATAAGCCAGACGAGCTGTATCGGCATGTGTTACGCTGAGCCCATTGTGGAAGTAGCCCTGCCGGGGAAACCGCGGGTGTTTTACGGTGACGTAACGCCGGAGCGGGTCCCCGGCTTGATTGAAAAGCATGTGGTTCAGGGGGAGCCTGTTACTGAATGGGCGCTTATTCAGGTGCCCGGTGAGGCAAATCCCTATGAAGGCATCCCGGTGATGCCGGGAAGCACTTACTATGGGCGGCAGGTACGGGTGGTGACTTCCCGCCTGGGGCTTACCAACCCGGAAAGCCTGGAAGAATATATCGCCACCGGCGGCTATGAGGCCCTGGAAAAGGTCCTGGGCCAGATGACCCCGGAACAGGTTATCGAAGAAATCAAGATCTCGGGCCTGCGCGGCCGGGGCGGCGCCGGCTTTCCTACCGGCCTGAAATGGGGTTTTACCCGCAGCGCGCCGGGGGACAAAAAGTATGTGGTCTGCAACGCCGATGAGGGCGATCCCGGCGCCTTTATGGATCGCAGCGTCCTGGAAGGCGACCCCTTTTCCGTTATTGAGGGCATGACCATCGCCGCTTATGCCATTGGCGCCGATGAGGGCTATATTTACTGCCGCGCCGAGTACCCCCTGGCCATCAAGCGCCTGAAAATGGCCATTGCCGCGGCGGGAGAAAAGGGCCTGCTGGGCCAGAATATCCTGGGGACGGGCTTTAATTTTGACCTGCATATCAAGGCCGGTGCTGGCGCCTTCGTCTGCGGCGAGGAGACGGCCCTGCTCGCTTCCATCGAAGGCAAGCGGGGCATGCCCCGGGTGCGGCCGCCCTTCCCGGCGCAGCAGGGGTTATGGGGTAAGCCTACCAATATCAATAATGTCGAAACCTACGCCAACGTCCCCTTTATTATCAAGAACGGCGGCCAATGGTTTGCCGCCATGGGCACGGAAAAGAGCAAGGGGACCAAGGTCTTCTGCCTGACGGGCAAGGTCAAAAAGACCGGGCTCATCGAAGTGCCTATGGGGATAACTCTGCGGGAAATTATCTTTGATATTGCCGGCGGTATTCAGGATGATAAGCAGTTCAAGGCCGTCCAGATCGGCGGCCCGTCGGGCGGCTGTCTGCCCGAGGACAAGCTCGACCTGCCGGTGGACTATGATTCCCTGACCCGGGCCGGGGCCATCATGGGTTCCGGCGGCATGGTGGTCATGGATGAGAATACCTGTATGGTAGATGTGGCGCGCTTTTTCCTGAACTTTACCCAGGCGGAATCCTGCGGCAAGTGTACCCCCTGCCGGGAGGGCACCAAACGAATGCTGGAGATCCTCACCCGCATCTGTGAGGGCCAGGGGAAGATGGAAGACCTGGATACCCTGGAGCGCCTGGCGCGGGTAGTCAAGAATACGGCCCTCTGCGGCCTGGGGCAGACCTGCCCCAACCCCATCCTCTCCACCCTTCAGTACTTCCGCCACGAATATGAGGCCCACATCAAAGATAAACGCTGCCCGGCCCATGTCTGCCAGGCCTTGCTGGTCTATACCATTGACGCCGGCAAGTGTACCGGTTGCGGCGCCTGTGCCCGCGCCTGCCCGGCGGGGGCCATCAGCGGCGAGAAAAAGCAGCCGCACCGGATTGATCCCGCCCTGTGCATCAAGTGCGGCAGTTGTATGGAGAAGTGCAAGTTCGGGGCCATATCCAGGTTGTAGCGAAGAACGAAAATGGTGGGTTTTAGAGACTTTAAGCTCCAACTTCCCACATCTATTTACGTAGGGGGGAAAACAGATGGCTGATGTCACCTTGACCATAGATGGCAAGAGAATTACCGTACCGGCCGGGACAACGGTCTTGCAGGCCGCCCGGGATAACGGCATCTTTATCCCTACCCTTTGTCATGACCCGAAGCTCACGCCCTGGGGCGGCTGCCGCCTGTGTGTGGTGGAAATCGAGGGTATGCGCGGCCTGCTGGCCTCCTGCGTGACCACCGTCGCTGAGGGTATGGTGGTGCAGACGGCTTCGCCGCAAGTAGTTGAAGCCCGCAAAATGATGCTGGAATTATTGCTGGCCAACCATCCCCAGGACTGCCTCACCTGCAGCAAGAGCGGCGCCTGCAGCCTGCAGGATTACGCCTACTATTACGGCGTAAGGGGAGACAAATTCCACGGGGAAAAACACGACTATCCCCTGGAGGATGACAACCCCTTCATCGTGCGGGATATGAACAAGTGTATCCTGTGCGGCAAGTGCATCCGCGTTTGCGCGGAAGTCCAGGTTAACAACGTCATCGACTTTGCCCATCGCGGTTTCAACACCAGGGTAACCCCGGCCATGGATCTAACCTTAAGGGAATCGGAGGAATGTGTCTTTTGCGGCAACTGTGTCCAGGTCTGCCCGGTGGGGGCCCTGGCGGAGAAGGCGAGTTTATGGCAGGGCCGCGAGTGGGAGCTGACGAAAGTGCGGACCACCTGCACCTTCTGCGGCGTGGGCTGCAACCTGGAGGTCAGCGTGAAGGACGACCATGTGGTACGTGTCCGCGGTTATGACAACCCCCTGGTCAATAGCGGCTGGCTCTGCGTCAAGGGCCGCTTTGGCGCCGACTTTGCCGAAAGCCCGGACCGCATTACCCGGCCCCTCATCCGCGTGGGCGAGCGGGGCGAGGGCCGCTTCCGGGAAGCTACCTGGGACGAGGCCCTTGACTATACCGCCCGGCGCCTGCAAGAGATCAAGGAACAGTACGGCAGCCGGGCCATCGCTGCCTTGAGTTCGGCCCGGTGTACCAACGAAGAAAACTACCTTATGCAGAAGTTCATGCGGGCGGTGATCGGCACCAACAACGTCGATCACTGCGCACGGACCTGACATGCCCCTACCGTGGCCGGTCTGGCCATTGCATTCGGTAGCGGCGCCATGACGAACTCCATCGCTGAAATCGAGCATAACGACGTCCTGCTCATTATCGGTTCTAATACCACCGAGGCCCACCCGGTCATCGGCCAGAAGATGAAGCAGGCCGCCCGGCGGGGGGCCAGGCTCATCGTCGTTGACCCGCGCCGGATCGAGCTGGTGGAGCACGCCCACCTGTGGCTGCCCATCAGACCCGGGACCAATGTGGCTTTGATAAACGGCTTGATGTACGTCATCATCACGGAAGGCCTGGTGGATAAAAAGTTTATCGAGGAAAGGACGGAAGGTTTTGAGAGCCTCTGGGCCGTGGTCCAGAACTACCCGCCGGAGCGGGTGGCGGGGATTACCGGTGTGCCGGCGGAGAAGATCTACGCCGCGGCGCGGCTTTACGCCACGACTGACAGGGCGGGGATCTTCTATACCCTGGGCATCACTGAGCATACCAGCGGTACCAGCAACGTCATGAACCTGGCGAATCTGGCCATGATTACCGGCCATGTGGGCAAAGAGTTCAGCGGCGTTAACCCCCTGCGCGGCCAGAATAACGTCCAGGGGGCCTGCGACATGGGCGCCCTGCCCGATGTCTTCCCCGGCTACCAGAAGGTGGCCAACCCGGAGGTGCGGGAGCGCTTTGCCGCCGCCTGGAACTGCCAGCTGGACGCCACCCCGGGCCTCCGTATCCCGGAGATGATCGACCTGGCGGCCGGGGGCTATATCAGGGCCATGTATATCATGGGCGAAGACCCGGCCCTGACGGACCCGGATATCACCCACGTGCGCAAAGCCCTGGCCAACCTGGACTTCCTGGTAGTGCAGGATCTCTTTATCTCCGAGACGGCGAAGTTTGCCGACGTCATCCTGCCCGGCGCCAGTTTCCTGGAGAAGGACGGCACCTTCACCAGTACCGAGCGCCGGGTGCAAAGGGTGCGCCGGGCCTTAAGCCCCAGGGGCGAGTCCCGGCCCGACTGGCAGATTATCTGCGACCTGGCGACGCGCCTGGGCTACCCCATGCACTACGACTCCCCGGAGCAGATTTTCGCCGAGATGGCGAGTCTCACCCCCAGCTATGCCGGTATGAGCTACGCCCGCCTGGAGGGTAATGGCCTGCAGTGGCCCTGCCCAACGCCGGAACACCCGGGGACTAAATTCCTCCATGCCGGCAGGTTCCCGCGGGGCAAGGGCCTGCTCCAGGGTATTGAGTACCAGCCGCCGGCCGAGCTGACGGATGAGGAATATCCCATTTTGCTGACTACCGGCCGCATGCTGTATCACTATGGCATTACCACCCGCCATTCGCCTTCCCTGGAAAGCTACCGGCCGGAAGAGCTGGCGGAGATTAACCCCGCCCAGGCGGCCGAGCTGGGCGTCCAGACGGGGGACAGGGTAACGGTAGTCTCCCGCCGCGGCCGGTTGGTGACGAAAGTTAAAGTGACGGACCGGGTGCCGCCGGGGATAATGTTCATGACCTACCACTACAAAGAGTCCCCGGTGAACATCTTGACCAACGCCGCCTTTGACCCCATCGCCAAGACGGCGGAATACAAGGTGACCGCGGTACGGTTGGAACCGGCGAGTTGAAAACCGTCTAGCCTTAAAAACTAAGGGGTGCTGTTATGCACCCCTTAGCCATTTTTCTATTACTTTGCGAAATATATGGAGTAAGCAATTGCCAGTGAACCTAACAGGACAGCAAAGAATGTGGCTACGCTCCACCACCGTGTATTATCCAGTTTGCCATCAAGACGGTTGATATCATTTTTTACTTCCTGGCGTAGGGCTTCAATTTTATTGTCAAACCTGGCTTCCTGGGCTTCTTTAGTATCACTTATTTGCTTTTGTAGATCGTTTTTTACATTACTTATCTTGGCCCCAAGGTCATCCTTGGTGTCGCTGATTTGTTTTTGTAGATCGCTATTGAGATTACTTATCTTGGCCTCAAGGCCCTCTTTAGTGTCGCTGATTTGCTTCTGCAGGTCGCTTTTGACGTTATTTATCTTGGCTTCAAGGCCATCCTTGGTGTCGCTGATTTGTTTTTGTAGATCGTTTTTGACATTATTTATCCTGTCTGCCAGGGTGTCTTTAGTGTCAACGAGCTGCTTTTGCAGATCGCCTTTGACATTACTTATTCTATCCACCAGCAGGTAAAAGCCAAAGTCCGCCAGTTTTTCCTCTCCTGCAGCAGCTTCCCGCCTTCCAGAAACTATCTCCTGCCGGGCTTCTTCAGCCATAGCTGCCACCCCTTTCGCTCCTCTAATAACATCTTACTATGCTTTACCAGCTTTGTCTATCTTATTTTCCTCTTTTAACTTCCGCCACAGGGTGGTGCGGCTGACACCTAAGCGGCGGGCGGCTTCGGCCTTATTGCCTCCCGCTTCGGCCAGGACGCGTTTAATCAACCCGCGCTCCAGGGTGCTCACCTGGCCAGCCAATCTTTTTATCCTTCCTTCTCCTGCTGCGCCTTCTCCGGGGACCTCCGGCTCCGGCACTGTTACCAACCCCAGGGCCTGGCGAACTTCAGCAGCGCTGATGGTGGTCCCATGGCAGCGTAAGGCCAGGCGTTCCATGCAGTTGCGCAGCTCCCGGATGTTTCCCGGCCACTGGTACTGGAGCAACTCCCTGGCTGCCTCCGGCGTGAGGTTCCCTGCCGGCCGCTGCAATTGGCGGCAGAATTCCTGGAGGAAATGTTCGGCCAGGAGGAGCACATCGGCCCCGCGCTCCCGCAAAGGCGGGATTTCCAGGTTAAGGACGTTGATGCGGTAGTAAAGGTCTTCCCGGAAGGCCTGTTCCTTGACCATCTGCGCGAGATTCCGGTGGGTGGCAGCAATAACCCTCACGTTGACGGGGATGATGCGGTCATCCCCCAGGCGCATGATCTCCCCCTCTTCCAGGACCCGCAGTACCCGGGCTTGAAGGCGGGGCGACATTTCCCCGATTTCATCCAGGAAGATGGTCCCCTCGTGGGCCAGTTCGAAAAGGCCGGGCTTGCCACCTTTGCGGGCGCCGGTAAAGGCCCCTTCGGCGTAGCCAAAAAGTTCGCTTTCCAGGAGGTTTTCCGGCAGGGCGGCGCAGTTGACGGCAACAAAGGGACCATTCTGCCGGGGGCCGGCCAGGTGGATGGCATGGGCGAACATTTCCTTGCCCGAACCTGTCTCGCCGTGGATGAGGACCGTTGACTGGACGGCGGCGTACTCCCGGGCCAGGCGCACGGATTCCTTTAAGGATGGGCTTTCACCAAGGATGTCGGCAAAGGTATACTTGGCCACGTGGCCGCGCCCGGCCAGCCGGCGCCGGACCTTGTGCTCCAGGCTTTGCAGGCTGGAAATATTCTGGAAAGTAGTTACCACTCCTACGGTGCGGCCGTCGACAATGATGGGTACCCGGTTGGCCACCACCCGGGTATTGCCGATGTCCAACAGTTCCCCCAGTTCCGGTCTGCCTGTTTGCAGCAAGATATGGCACTGGGCGGCGGGAATGACTTCCGTCACCGGGCGGCCGATAGCATCCTCGGCGCGCCAGCCGGAGAGCTTTTCCGCCACGGGGTTAAAGACGGTAATCCGGCCTTCTTCATCCAGGGCGATGATGCCGTCGTAGGCAAAATCCAGGATAGCCTTGAATTGTTCGGCCCGGCGTTTCTCCTGCTGGCGGACCTGTAACACCCGCTGGGCCTCCTTGAGGGCCTGGTAGACTGTTTCCTTCCCGGAAGTGATTATAACGCTGTTTAAGCCAAAATTGCGCGCCTCGCGGGCCATGGCAATTTTCCCAATGATTACTTCGGCGCCGGCCTCCTTGAGGGCCATGATGCCCCGCCGGATGTCATCATCCTGGTTTTTCAGGGTGTACTTGAGGAAAGTATCTCCCAGGATGGTTTCCAGGCTCTCCAGGCCCTGGATGACATCAGGGACGTCGGCGATGCCAATCGGACCGCCGAATTGTTTGGCCTGGTAATAGGCCCGCAGGATGTCGTAGCCGCCAATGGGCACATCTACCACCGGGAGGTCCACGGCCTGCTGGATGAGCCAGGCCGTCACGCCGCGGCTGACTATTACCTGGCAACCGTTTCTAGCCAGGTCGCGGGCCAGGTTGGCCCCTTCTTCTACCCGGGCAACGTGGATGGACAGGTCCAGGCCCAGCTCCAGGCTCACCTGGCGGGCGATGTGGGCCAGGTCTTCATAGGGAGCAATAAAGGCAATTTCCGCCACCAACCTGTTCCTCCTGATTTTCATTCTTGCAGTTGCGACAGCAGGTGGCCACCTGCAGGAAGTGTTTTTCGTTACAAAGATGAAACATTACGGGCTTTAGAGTTACTATTCGACGTTTAAACAGTTTTTCCTTGCGGGTTTGAAAATTTGGTTAACCCCCCAAGATGGCGGGCATAAAAGACCAGAGGCTGTTGAGAAGATAATTCGGGCTCTCTGTTGGTATTGCAGTGAAACATAGATAAACGTTACAGATAATTGTAAATGTAATATTAATGAAACACGAGGATTCCCGGCCGGCTACTGCGGTCGGTTTTTCTTTTTCTCAGGACCTTTAAATAGCAACGGTTGTAAGACGGGTAAAAATTTTCAGCCGGTTTTTCCCGGCCTGGCATGGAACTTGCATTATTAAATGGATGTCTGTATCCCGGAAGTCTCTCGTGGCAGGCGGGCAAATCTACCCCCCGCCTGGAGGCATAGTAAGAGTTATAACGGAGGAGGTAACTAAAAGTGGCAGCTAAAGAACTACCAGTGGTACCCTCGGCCAGGCCGGGTACCATGGCCGCCGGGGCGGCCATGGAGCGCATCCGCGAACAGCGGCCGGTCATTGATCAACAAAAGTGTAATCTCTGTCGCGAGTGCCTGCTGTACTGCCCGGACGCTGCCCTGACGGTAGATAAAGGGGAGGTTAGGGTGGATTTGCATTTTTGCAAAGGCTGCGGTATCTGCGCCGTCGAGTGTCCCGTCCGGGCTATCACCATGGTTCCGGAATATGCCGGCAACCGGGGGGTTATTGAGAAGTAAGCAGGGAGTGAAAGAAAATGCGCCAGTTATTAAACGGGAACGAAGCTGCCGCCCATGCCGCCCGCCTGGCCCGGGTAGAAGTCCTGGCTTCCTACCCCATTACGCCGGCGGCGCCGGTTATGGAAAAGATAACGCAGTTTATAACTGAAGGCAGTCTTAAATGTAATTTTGTCCGGGTAGAGTCCGACCACAGTGCCCTGGCGGCGGCCCTGGGGGCGACCATGGCCGGGGCCAGGTCCTTTCTAATCACCAATTCCCAGGGCCTGGCCTATATGAGCGAGGTCCTCTACCATGTTTCCGGCCTGCGCCAGCCGGTGGTCATGGCCGTCGTTAATCGGGCCCTGGCGGCTCCCCACAGCCGCTTCCCGGAACACGGGGACGTGGTGGCCCAGGAGGCATCCGGGTGGGTGCAGCTCTTCTGCGAGAACAACCAGGAAGTCCTGGACAGCCTCCTCCAGGCCTTTCGCCTGGGGGAAGACGAGCGGGTGCGCCTGCCGGTAATGGTCAACTATGAGGGCTACATCCAGTCCCATACCCGGGAAACCGTGGACCTGCCGGAGCAGGAGGCGGTGGACACCTTCCTGCCCCTGGTGCGGCGGCCGGTCCTGGATGTAAATAACCCCCTGGCCGTCAATACCGTTACCGGCCCGGAACTGTATATGGACTATAAATACCACCAGGATGCCGCCCTGCAGCGGGCGGGCGAAGTCCTGCAGGAAGTCAGCGCGGCTTACGCTACCCTGGCGGGCCGGGACTGGGGCGGCCCGGTAACGGGCTACCGGCTGGAGGATGCCGCAATTGTCCTGGTGGCCATGGGCTCCCTGGTAAGTACGGCCCGGATTGCGGTTGACGCTTTAAGGGCGGCAGGGGAAAAGGCCGGCCTGCTGAAGATCCGCCTCTTCCGGCCCTTCCCGGCAGCAGCGGTACGGGAGAGTTTACAGGCAGCTCAAGCTATAGTCGCCCTGGATAAAAATATTGTCTACGGTGCAGGCGGCGCCCTGGCCCGGGAACTGCGGGCCGGCCTGTACGGCCGGACAACCGCGCCGGTTTACAGCTACATCCTGGGCCTGGGGGGCCGGGATGTGGGAGTGGAAGACCTGACCCGTATTTACCGGCAGGTGCGCGAGCAGCTGGGAGCCGGGACGGCCCCGGCATCCTATCAATGGTACGGCCTGTAGGCCGGAGGTGAGAAATTATGGAACTAATTAATAGTTTAGCTGAAGTACCAGAAACCGAGCTTTTCACCGGCGGTCACGGCGGGTGCCGCGGCTGCGGCGCGGCCCTGGCGGCGCGCCAGGCCTTGAAGGCCCTGGGCCCGCGGACCATTATTACCATTCCAGCTTCCTGTATGGCCACCATTGGCGGTTCGGGTTTAAGTACCGCCTGGGAGATACCTTTTTACCACTCCCTCTTTGAGTGTGCCCCGGCCGTCGCTTCCGGTATCCGGGCGGCCCTGGACATCCAGGGAATTAAAGATGTCAATGTCGTCTCCTGGGCCGGTGATGCCGGGACGGCCGACATCGGTTTCCAGTCCCTGACAGGGGCGGCCGAACGCCAGGAGAATATTATCCACGTCTGCTACGATAATGAAACTTATATGAATACCGGCGGCCAGGCCGGCAGTGTTACCCCTTACCTGGCGGTCACACCTGACACACCCACCGGGAAGCCGACCCCGCGGAAGGATATGCTGGCTATCATGGCCGCTCATCACCCGGCTTACCTGGCCACGGCTTCAGTCGCCTACCCCCTGGACCTGATCCAGAAATTCCAGAAGGCCAGGGAAATACAGGGCTTCCGCTATATCCACATCCTGGCCCCCTGCTTTAAAGGCTGGGGCATTAAGGAGGACCAGACGGTGCAGCTTGCCCGCCTGGCAGTAGAGTGCGGCCTGTGGCAGCTTTATGAAGAGATAGGCGGCCGGCGGCGGGTGACAGTCGTCCCGGAACGCCGTATACCGGTCGGGGACTACCTGCGGCTCCAGGGGCGCTTTAAAACCATGGATGAAGCGGCTATTGCCGCCCTCCAGGCCGAAGTTGATCGCCGCTTCCAGGAGGTGCAGTCATGATCGAAATCCGCTTTCACGGCCGTTACGGCCAGCCGGTGGCGGCCCTGGCCGGTAAAGTAGCGCAGGCTGCCCTGGCAGCAGGCAAATATGTCCAGGTCTTTGAAAACTTTGGCGCCTACCGGCCCGGAGCGCCTATGTATGCTGTGGTCCGTATTGATAATAATTTTATCCGCGAACGTTCGGCCAACGCCAGCAGCCCGGATGCGGTGGTGGTCCTGGACAACAGCTTGCTGGCGGTAACGGATGTCACTAAAGGGCTGCAGGATGGCGGCATGGTGTTGGCCATGGGGATTGGCCCTGAGGCCCTGGGGGAAAAGGGGAAGAAGTTTAAATTTACCCCTGTTGCCCCGGCGGGAGATAAACAGCAGGCCCTTCTCGCGACCCTGGAGGGGTTCTGGAGGGACCAGGGTTAGAACCCCGGGCCGCCCTGCAAGGGCCGGGGAGTGAGCGTCAATAATGCCAACTTTCACAGGAGGCCAGGTGTACCGATGAACTTTCTTTTTAAATCCCTGGCGGCTGCTGCCGGTAAAGGGCAGGTAGCGCCAGGGGAAGAGATAACCATCAACGTCGACCTCATCCTGGGCCATGACGGCAGTGCCGGCAAGGTCCTGGCCGTCTGGCCCGAGGGCGAGAGGGTGGCCTACCCGGAGCGGGTTGTTTTTACCCTGGACCACACCTTGCCGGCGCCAACGGTAGCCAGCCGGCAACTACACCAGGAAATGAAGGCCTTTGCCCGCCGGGAGGGCATCCACCTCTTTGGCCGGGGCGAAGGAGTACTCCACCAGGTGGTGGCGGAAAGATTTACCCCCCGGGCCGGGATGATCATTGCCGGCGCCGACGGCCACGTGGCCACCGCCGGGGCCTTTGGAGCGATAGCTTTTTCCCTCACTCCGGCCGAGTTGGTGCCGGTACTCCTTACAGGGCAATTGCAGCTAACGGTGCCGGAAGTAGTAATTGTGACGGTTGAGGGTAATTTGCCGCTTGGAGTATCATCGCGGGACCTGGGCTTGGAACTCCTCCGCCGGTTGGGGGGCGGCGCTCTGAAGAATAAAGCCCTTCTGTTACAGGGAGAGGGGGTGTGGCAGCTTTCTCCATCAGGACGGATGAGCGTCTGTAACTTGATAGGCGAGATGGATGGTCTTACAGGGCTGATTGTCCCGCCGGGAGAAGGGGTGGCCGTGGCTGATTTAACCATTGATGCTGCTGCCGTGGAATCCCTGGTGGCCTGCCCGCCGGCGCCGGCTAACGTTCACCCATTAAGGGAGATGACCGGCCTGCCTCTGACTCAGGTCCTGGTGGGGGGGTGCGGGAGCGGCCGCCTGGAGGATATGGAGGAACTGGCGGTCGGGCTGGGCGGGAAACCTGTCCACCAAGATATCACCCTGCTAGTAGTACCTGCCTCCCGGGCGGTCCTGGAGGAGATGGAAGCCCGGGGATTGGGCAAAGACTTACGGGAACAGGGGGCCATAATCCTGCCTCCCGGTTGTGGTCCGTGCCCGGGGCAACATGCCGGCCTGCTGGCTCCCGGCGACCGCGCCCTGGCAGCTACTGTCCGCAACACCACCGGCCGTATGGGCTCCCCAGAGGCCGAAATTTACCTGGCCTCGCCCCGTTCGGCCGGCCTGGCGGCAGCCGCCGGAGCTATTGCCGGTGGTTAACCGCCAGAAAATGGCCGGCAGGACAAAGGAGGTGATGACCTGAATTTAGCCAATCTAATATATCGTCGTAAACGAGTAATCAATTTTGAAACAACTGGGAGCAACAAAGGAGGGTAAAGTTAATGGAGGGTGTACTTCCCGTAATTTCGCTTGTAGCCCTGGTGGTTGCCATTATAATTAGTATTACTACTTCCCTTAATATTGGCACCCTGGCTATAGGGCTGTCCCTGGTTGTCGGTCACTATATTGGCGGGGAGAGCGTCAAAGATATTATAAAAGGCTATCCCACCAGCCTGTTCATCATGCTGGCCGGGGTAACTTATCTCTTTGCCATTGCCCAGGTTAATGGCACCTTGGAAAAAATAACCAAGTACGCTGTCAAAGCTGTCCGCGGCAATGTTGCTTTATTGCCCATTGCTTTCTTCTTCGTAGCTTTTGGCCTGTCGGCCATGGGGCCCGGCCAGATAACCATCTCTGCCTTAATGGCCGCGCCGGCCATGCTCTTGGCGGAGGAAGTTGGTATCTCGCCGCTCCTGATGGCCCTGGTAGTCGGTAACGGTGCCCAGGCCGGGGCCATGTCGCCCATTGCCCCTCCAGGGGTTATTACCGCCGGTTTAGTAGAAAAAATGGGCCTTACTGGAGTCAGTGGCATCCTGTGGTTGAACATGCTTATCGGGCACCTGGCGGTAGCCGTTATTGCTTATGTGCTCTTTGGCGGCCTTAAACTCTTGCGGGTCAAAGATTCCGGCCAGCGGCAAACCCTGATGAACATCCAGGTAGAACCCTTTACCCAGGCTCAACTTTTAACCCTTGGCGGCATTGGCGTTCTCATCATTGGCGCCCTCTTCTTTAAGCTGGACATTGGCCTGGGGGCCTTCCTCATTGGCGCTATTTTATCCCTGCTGAAGGTTGTCGATGAAGGGAAAGCCATTAAGGCCATGCCCTGGGGAACCATTGTTATGGTCACCGGCGTGACGGTACTGGTTAAGCTGATGGAAAAAATCGGCGGTATGGATCTGTTTGCTTCCATTATAGCCCAGATCTCCAACGCCTGGACGGTAACCCTGGTAGCCGGTTTTATTGCCGGGTTGCTTTCCGCCTATGCCAGTACCACCGGCGTTATTTTGCCGGCCTTTATCCCCTTGGCGCCAGTCTTACTAGAAAAAGTAGGTAGCACAGCCCTCATGCCCTTACTGTCGGCCATCATTGTCTGCGGCTTCCTCACTGACCTGAGCCCCTTATCAACAACCGGTGCCGTCTTCCTGGCCAATGCCGGGGAGAAGACTAACAAGACCAAACTTTTCCGGGATATGCTCATCTGGGGCCTGTCCATGTCAGTAATTGGTGCAGTCATCAGCTGGCTGGCCTTTACCGTCCTGCGCCTGCCCTGATACTTCCTCCCGCGACCGGCGGTACGTTGACTCTCTCCACCCTATTCTTTGCCAGGCAAGCCGTCCACCTTTTACAGGTGGGCGGTTTTTATTTCCTCCGGGACGCTGGCCGGATTTACCTGGTCAAAGTAATTGCTTTATGGAAACAAGGGGCGTATAATTAAAAAGTGCAACGGCGGGCTACCGTCACCCCCTGGCTCCATAAGGGAAGTGGTTATCTTGAAGGCCAAACATATCTATCTCTTGCTCCTGGTTACCCTGATCTGGGGGCTGACGTTTCCAATTATGAAGATAGGGAGCAGATATATCCCGCCTGTATCCTTCGGCGCCTGGCGTTTTTTCCTGGGGGCAACTTGCCTCTGTGCCCTGGCAGCCAGGCGACAGGGTAAGATATGGCATGCCGGGCAGGATTTCTGGCCCTTAATGCTCCTGGGTCTTTTGCAGACGACTATTATGGGTGGGGCCCTCCATTTGGGCATCAGCCTGGTAAAAAGCGGTATAACTTCCGTGGTATTGTACAGTTATCCTTTCTTCTTCACTTTTTTGGCCTTTTTACTATTAAAGGAAAACCTGACCTGGAAACAGGTAACCGGTCTAATCATTGGTTTTGGGGGACTTATCCTGGTGGTGAATCCCTGGCAGGTACATTTAACGCGGTCTGAATTCCTTGGCATCCTTGTTCTCCTGGGCGGTTCCGTCAGCTGGGGACTGGCCAGCGTTTACCTGAAAGCAGCCTTTAAAAACCAGGACAAGCTGGTGGTAACTGCTTACCAGATGCTTTATGGTTCCCTGGTGTTACTCCCTGTAGCCGCCCTGGCTGATCATGGCCTGCGCTTCTCCTGGACGCTGCCGGCTATAGGGATCATCCTCTACACTTCTATCTTCACCTCGGCCCTGGGCTTTGCCGTCCTTTTAACTATCCAGGCCCGCTACCCGGCCAGCCAGACGAGCGTTTACCTTTTCCTGGTCCCGGTTTTTGGCGTTACCTTCAGCACTCTGCTGCTAGGCGAGAAATTGACCCTGAACTTGCTCCTGGGGCTGGCCCTGGTGGCGCTGGGGATTATCACCGTGAACCTGGGGGCTACGGCGCCGGCCCGTGGAAAAGAGGGATCTGTTTTGGTCGGTAAATAAGCAGGCCCTGGCAGCAACTGTCTACCTTTCATCCTGTAGTGATGCTGCCTGGCGACATGGAGTTGGCCGGGACAAAAATGCCGGTCCGTAATTTTCCTTGACGCTCCGCAAACGGTCTGGTAAAATTATAATGTTGTTCTGGCTAATCCCGGTGAAGGGGCTATTTTTTTGCCCGGAAACAGGTTGAGGAGGGGAGACGGATGGCTGGAAAATATGATGTGGTCATCGTTGGCGCCGGCCCGGCAGGGATTTTCACCGCCCTGGAGCTGGTGCGGCAGAGAAGCGGGCTCAAAGTGCTGATCCTGGAGAAAGGCCACGGCTTAAAACGCCGGGTGTGCCCGTCCAAGGAAACGCGTTCCAGCTGCCTGCACTGCAACCCCTGCTCGGTAGTATCCGGCTGGGGAGGAGCCGGAGCCTTCAGTGATGGCAAGTTAACACTGTCGCCGGAAGTGGGCGGCTGGCTGAGTGAATATATACCGGAGCGGGAAGTTACGGCTTTAATCGATTATGTCGATGGCGTTTACCGCCATTTCGGGGCGCCGGAAAAGGTCTACGGCAGTCTCGAGGATGAGCGGATTGCAGATATCCAGCGCCAGGCAATACTCGCGGACTTGAAGTTGATCCCGGCTCCCATCCGCCACCTGGGTACCGGGCGCACCCAGGAGATCCTCCAGGCCATGAAGGATTACCTGGAGGAGCATGGCGTAGAGGTGCGCACGGACACGCCGGTTGAGGAAATCCTGGTAGATGATAACCGGGTCAGCGGGGTGGTTACCCGGCAGGGTGAAGAGATCAGCGCCCGTTATGTGGTCCTGGCCCCGGGCCGGGAAGGAGCCGACTGGCTGCGCCGGGTGGCTGCCGGGCTAAACCTGAAGCTGGCCGTCAATCCTGTGGACATCGGCGTGCGGGTGGAAGTACCGGCGGCCGTCATGGAGCACCTGACCAGCGTCATCTACGAATCCAAATTTATCTTCTACTCGCGGAAATTTGACGATCGAGTACGGACCTTCTGCATGAACCCCTATGGGGAAGTAGTGCTGGAAAATAATGAGGGCCTGGTGACGGTGAACGGCCATTCCTATGCTGACAAAAAGACTAACAATACCAACTTTGCACTGCTGGTTAGCAAGACCTTTACCGAGCCATTCAAGGAACCCATTGCCTACGGCCGTTATGTGGCCCGGCTGGCCAACCTCCTGGGCGGCGGTGTCCTGGTCCAGCGCCTGGGAGATCTCCTGTCGGGGCGGCGGACCACAGCCGATCGTCTGGAAAAGGGTCTGGTGACACCGACCCTGACCGAGGCGACGCCAGGCGACCTGTCCCTGGTCTTCCCTTACCGCCACCTGACAGCCATTGTAGAGATGCTGGCGGCCATGGATAAGATCGCACCGGGGGTTTACTCCCGGCACACCCTGCTTTATGGCGTGGAGGTTAAATTTTACTCTTCCCGGTTAAATTTAAGCCAGGAATTGGAAACAAATATCCGCGGCCTGTATGCTGCCGGTGATGGTGCCGGCGTTACCCGCGGCCTGGCCCAGGCTTCGGCGGCCGGCGTCATTGCCGCCCGGGCCATTATGGCTAGTACCCTGACCCTTAGTGATCAGGGTAAAAATTAACAAGGGTGGCGGCGGGTTGCGCCCGGCTTCCAACCGGGTGGGTATTGAAACAAACACACAAACAACAATAATATTGAAAGGCGGTGCTTGCATGGCAGCGGTAGTCCTGGTGGGAGCCCAGTGGGGCGACGAGGGCAAGGGCAAAATTACCGATTACCTGGCGGAAAAGGCCGAAGTGGTGGTTCGTTACCAGGGAGGGAGCAACGCCGGCCATACGGTCATGGTCGGGGAACAGGAGTTCAAACTGCACCTGGTACCTTCCGGTATCCTCTACCCCGGCAAGCTCTGCCTTATTGGCAATGGTGTAGTGGTCGACCCTGCCGTCCTGGTACAGGAACTGGATGGCCTGGCGGAGCGGGGTATAGATACCTCAAGTTTGAGGATCAGCGACCGGGCCCACCTCATTTTACCTTACCACAAGGGCCTGGATGCTGCCGAGGAAGAGCGCCGGGGTGAAGCCCAGATTGGCACCACCAAACGGGGCATTGGCCCGTCCTATGTGGATAAAACGGCCCGGACGGGCATCCGGGTAGGAGATCTCCTGGACTGGGAGGAATTTCGCGGGAAACTTACCCGCAATCTGGCGGCAGTCAACGAGGTGCTGGCTAAAATTTACGACCGGCCGGGTTACGACCTGGAAGTCATCTTGGATGAATATACCGGCTATGCCAGGCGCCTGAGGCCCCTCATTGCCGATACCGTCCGCCTGGTTAACGAGGCTTTAAAGGACGGCCGCAGGGTCCTCTTTGAAGGTGCCCAGGGGACCCTCCTGGACCTGGACCAGGGGACTTATCCCTTTGTTACTTCTTCCTACCCGACGGCTGGCGGGGCCTGCATCGGTGCCGGTGTCGGCCCGACGAAGATCACTAAGGTCCTGGGGGTGGCCAAGGCCTATACCACCCGGGTAGGAGCCGGGCCCTTCCCGGCTGAAGTAACGGGGAGGATTGGCGATACTTTAAGGGAGCAGGGAAGGGAGTATGGCACCACCACCGGGCGGCCGCGCCGCTGCGGCTGGCTGGATACGGTTATCTTGCGCCATGCAGCCGAAGTCAACGGCTTGACGGGCATCGCCCTGACCAAGCTGGATGTCCTGACGGGAATTGATCCTTTACGCATTTGTACCGGCTACCGTTACGGCGGCGAGATAATCCGGGATTTCCCTGCCAGCTTGAAGGTCCTGCAGCAGTGTGAGCCCGTTTACGAAGAAGTCCCCGGCTGGCAGGAAGATATCACTGCAGCTAGGTCCCTGGCGGACCTGCCTGCTGCCTGCCGCAGCTACATCCGGCGGCTGGAAGAACTGGTCGGCGTGCCCGTTCATCTCATTGCCGTCGGCCCGCGCCGGGACCAGACCATTGTGGTGGAAGATGTTTTCTAGCCCTGCCTGTAACGAAACGCCCGGCTTCGCTATTCGTCGCCGAGCCCGGGGTGGGTGGAGTTTTATAACTGGCTTGCCAGGCCAGTTCTTTTTTATTTCGGGCAAAATACTTATTGAATTGCCGCAAAAAAATGGTATAATAGAACCATCAGGTGGTCAGGCCGGACAAAATTGCCAGACCATTGCGAAGGCAACCTGCACTCGACCATTACTTGTGATGAGCGCTACCAGGAAGAAATGGAGCGGATACACCGGAATCTGGCGCCAGTGGCGTTGCCGTTATGCAGCGGCTCAAGCAGGCCCTAGACCCCCTGGGGATCTTAACCCCGGGGAAGCTGGTAGGCCCCCTTCCGGAAAAGGAGCGATCTGCCTTGAATCCTTTCGATGACCTGGCCCTGGTAGAAGAGGAAATGGCCAAATGCATGAAGTGCGGCAACTGCCAGGCGGTCTGCCCTTTATATAAAGAAACCCTGCGGGAGGCGGCGGTAGCCCGGGGCAAGGTCCAACTGGCCTACGCCTACCTCAGGGGAGAGATACCGGCCACCCACTCCCTGGCCGAGAAGTTGCTCTTTTGTCTCACCTGTATGGCCTGCGTCTCCAATTGCCCCAGCGGCGTCCGGGTCGATACGGTAGTCTTGGCTGCCCGGGCGGCTATGGTGCGGGAAAAAGGCCTGCCCTGGGTAAAAAAAGTAATCTTCCAGGGCTTGAAGCGCCCCTGGTTTTTTGACAGGGCCCTGAAAACCGGCCGCCGTTTCCAGTCCCTGCCCCTGCGTTACCGGCCTGAAATCCAGCGCTGTAACCCCCGCTTCCCCATCGGGCTGGAACTGCGGCGGGTGTTACCGCCCCTGGCCAGGAAGACCCTGAGGGAAGAGTTCCCGGAAGTGATGCAGCCGGTTAAAGCCAGGGCCCGGGCGGCCTTTTTCACCGGTTGCCTGGAAAATTATATCTACACCGATACCGCCCGGGCGGTGGTCAACGTGCTGCTGGCCAACGACGTGGAGGTTATAATCCCCCAGGACCAGCACTGCTGCGGTATCCCGACCCTGGTACATGGCGACGTCCCGGTGGCCCGGGAAATGGCCGCTTCCAACCTGCAGATTTTCCAGCGCCATAACTTTGACTACCTGGTGGTGGCCTGCGCCACCTGCGGCGAGGCCTGGAAGCATTTTTACCCGCAACTCCTCGAGAATAGCTTCCAGGGAGAGGCGGCCCGGGTCATGGCCGCTAGGACCAGGGATATCAGCGAGCTGCTGCTGGAGATCGACTACCGCCGGCCTGCCGCCGGCCTGCCCCTCAAGGTGACCTACCATGATCCCTGTCACCTGGTGCGCGGCCAGGGTATTAGCAATGAACCGCGGCAGGTTTTACGCTCCATCCCTGGCCTGGAGTTCCGGGAAATGAAAAATGCCGACCGCTGCTGCGGCAGCGCCGGTTCCTTCAGCCTGACCAATTACGACATGTCCATGCAGGTCCAGGCCCACAAAGTGGCGGCCATCAAGGCCACCGGGGCTGATACGGTAGTTACTGGCTGCCCGGCCTGCCGCATGCAGCTGGAAGACGGCCTGGCCCAGGCGGGGCTTTCGCCGCGGGTCCTCCACGTCGTCCAGGTACTGGAGCAGGCTTACGTTGTAAAAGAGGTGAGAGGCAAGAGGCAAGAGGTGGGAAAAGCTTGCGAACCGGGGCCGGAACCGGCTTGACCGGATTTTATCAGGTACCTACTTTCATATCCAACTCCCAACATCCAATCTGCAGGGAGGGTTTCCTTTGCATTCGCAGGAACTCCTTACTTCCTTCACCAATAGAGCCGAAGCCATGGGGGCCCAGGTAATCCCGGTAGCTGGCCCGGGAGAGGTTGGCCCTAAACTGGCAGAAATTTTACGCCCCCTGGGGGGAAAGATAGCCCTGGTAGATTCTCCCCTGGTGAAGACAGCAGGGGTGGAAAAGGCCCTGAGCCAGGCGGGGTTCAGTATTGAGAAGGATGGGGCCGAGTTTGCCCGCCAGGCCGATACTGGCATTGTTGAGTTTGATTATGGCATTGCCGAGACGGGAACCCTGGCCATGGACGCCACTGACCTGAAAACCCGCCTGGCGGCCATGTTGCCCCTGACCTGCGTCGCTCTCCTGCCGGTGGAGCAGTTGCGGGCCAGTCTCACGGAGGTAATCGACGCCTACCTGGCCCGGGGGACCTGGCCGGGTTATTTCACCCTGGTCACAGGTCCCAGCCGCACGGCCGACATTGAACGTAGCCTGACCATTGGGGTGCACGGCCCGGAAAGGCTGCTGATTATCCTGGTGGGCAATAACGGAGGTGACCGCCATGGCCGGTAAAGAATTCAAGCAGCGTATTCGCCGGGCTTTGGACAATGCCAGCCTGCGCGGGGCACTGGAGCGCTTTGCCGACGCTTACATTGTTTCCCGGGAGCAGGTCTATGCCGGTCGGGATTTTGAATCCTTAAGGCAGAGGATTGCCGCTATCAAGGCTGATGCCGCCGGCCGTTACGAGGAACTGGCCGACCAGTTCACCCGGGCGGTGGAGGCCCGTGGCGGCAAGGTATTCCGCGCTAAGGACGCAGCGGCCGCCAGGGAATATATCTACCAGGTAGCTAAAGAACACGGCGTTACCGATATCGTCAAGTCCAAGTCCTTTGCTTCGGAAGAGATCCACCTCAACGCGTACCTCCAGGAGCGGGGCATCAACCCCCATGAGACCGACCTGGCCGAGTGGATCCTGCAGCTCATGCCGGGAGAAAGGCCCTCCCACATGGTCATGCCGGCCATCCACCTGCCCAAGGAAGAGGTGGCCCGGGTCTTCAGCCGTTACCTGAATGAGCCGGTGGAACCGGATATTAAAAATATGGTCCGCATCGCCCGCCGGGAGCTGAGGAAAAAATTCCTGACCGCCGGCATGGGCATCAGCGGCGCCAACATTGCCGTGGCCGAGACGGGGACCATCGTCATCTGCACCAATGAAGGCAACGCCCGCCTGGCCACTACCGTCCCGCCGGTGCACGTGGCCATTGTCGGCTATGAGAAGCTGGTGCCCGGCATTAAAGATATCGTCCCCATACTGGAGGCCCTGCCCCGCAGCGGGACGGCCCAGCCCATTACCAGCTACGTGACCATGATTACCGGCCCGGTCCCGGCCTGGAAGGGGGATGGCGAAGGGATTAAGGAGCTGCACGTTGTTCTCCTGGACAACGGCCGCACCAGAATGGCTGCCGACCCGGTCTTCAAGGAAGCCCTGCAGTGTATCCGCTGCGCCTCCTGTACCAATGTCTGCCCTGTCTTCCAGCTGGTCAGCGGCCAGGTCTACGGTTATGTTTACAGCGGCGGCATTGGCAGCATCCTTACGGCCTTCTTTAACTCCCTGGAAGATGCCGCCGACCCCCAGAGCCTGTGCATCGGCTGCCGGCGCTGTGCTGAGGTCTGCCCGGCGAAGATTAACATCCCCGACCTGGTATTGAAGCTGCGGGAGCGGGTCGTCAGGAAGCAGGGCCTTTCCGGCGGCTACCGCATTGCCCTCCACGGGGTGGTGGCCAAGCCGAGACTCATGCATACCCTGCTCCGGGCCGCTGCCCATCTCCAGGGCCCGGTAACCCATGGCCGGCCCCTCATCCGGCACCTGCCCCTCTTCTTCAGCAATCTCACGGAAGGGCGCAGCCTGCCGGCCATTGCCCGGGTGCCTTTGCGGGACCGGGTGAAGGACCTGGAACGGCCCTTGAGCAACTCCCATCTCCGGGCCGCCTTCTACAGCGGCTGCGTCATTGATTTTGCCTACCCGGAGATCGGCGAGGCCGTCTATCGCGTCCTGGGCCGGGAAGGGGTGCAGGTAGTCTTCCCCCAGGAACAGGCCTGCTGCGGCGCTCCGGCAGCTTACGCCGGTGACCGGGAGACGGCGGTTAAACTGGCTAAACAAAATATTGCTGCCCTGGAAGGCGCTAGTGCTGAGGTAATCGTTACCGCCTGTCCCACCTGCGCCGTGGCCCTTAAGAAGGACTTCCCCGAGCTCCTGGCCGGAGACCCGGCCTGGGAGGGGCGGGCACAGGCCCTGGCGGCGAAGGTCAAGGACTTCACCGAACTGGTCAATGAATTGACCGGCGGGCAGCAGGAGCAACTTCAGGAAAGTAAGCCCGGCAAGCCTCCCGGGCCTGCTGCTGTCGGGACAGTCAAAGTCACCTACCATGATTCCTGCCACTTCAAGCGGCACCTGGGACTGGAGCGGGTGGCGCGTCGGGTTTTGCAGGGCCAGCCGGGGTTAGAACTGGTGGAAATGAAAGAAAGCGACCGCTGCTGCGGTTTCGGCGGCTCCTACAGTATCAAGTACCCGGAAATCAGCAGGCCCATCCTGGAGCGCAAGCTGAAAAATATTGTTGCAAGCGGCGCGGAAGTGGTGGCCGTAGATTGCCCTGGCTGCGTCCTTCAGCTCCGCGGCGGCCTGGACCAGATGGGAAGTGATGTCCAGGTTAAACACACGGCCGAGATACTTGCGACCGCTAAAGATTGAAAAGGCTACAGAAAGGGATGCAGTCACATTAATACTGATCAAATGATACCCAGTTTTCGACAACACCCGGGACAGGTAATCTCGATAGAGGTATGGTGTAAACAGGAATGAAATAAAAACCTGCAGCTCGAGGGAAACCCGTCCTTTCCGGACTTAATGCCGTCCTTAGACAAGCTGTTTTTTAGAGGTGAGGACAGAGGTGGACCTGAGGCCCATCCGGCCCAAAAAAATATATGAAGAAATCGTCCAGCAGATCAAGGACCTTATTGGCGAGGGCAACCTGAAACCCGGGGATCGCTTACCTTCGGAGCGGGAACTGTCCGAACGCCTGGCCGTCAGCCGCGCCTCCGTCCGGGAAGCCTTGAGCGCCCTGGCCGCTATGGGGGTTATCGATATCCGGCCGGGTGAAGGGACCTTTGTGCGCAATATCCGTAATGGCGCCATCGTGGAACCTCTCGCCATGGCTTTACTCCTGGACCGCCAGGCAGCCATGGAACTCCTGGAGGCCCGCCAGGCCCTGGAAGGCGAGGCCGCGCATCTCGCGGCCCGCCGCGCCGGGCCGGAGGATTTAGAAAAAATGGCCGAGATTTTAAAGGAAATGGAGCGAGACCTGCGAAAGGGCACCCTGGGAGAAGAGGCCGACCTGCGTTTTCACCTGGCCATAGCTGAAGCGGCCCGCAATTCCGTCCTGGCCAGGCTCATGCACACCGTTTCCTACACCATGCGCCAGGCCCTGCGTACTAGCCGCCAGCGTCTCTATACCACCACTGGCAACCTGGAACTGCTCTTTGAGCAGCACCAACGCATTTACGAAGCCATCAAAGCCCACAACCCCCGCGCCGCCCGGAGGGCCATCTGCGAGCACCTGCGTTTTGTCGAGCGAGAATTGCAAAGGGAATAGGAGAACTGCCGCCCGGATCTTCTTTGTCAAAGAGTCCTGGCAGTCAAAGAGGCGGGATAATATGCATTAGACCCACCGGGGACATCCAGGTGGATCTAATGAATCATATCGCCGGTTATATCTTCGGCATTATATAATGTCCAGGGATCAATGGTCAGGCAGTTTGTTTCATCCCTTTTTCCTGCTAAATCCCATGCAGCCGTATTATCCAGGATTGTTAAAGTGTTTTTAAACACATCTTTGTTTTTCAGGGGTTCAAAAACCCCATATAAGAGATTTTTCATATCGTAGCGGGTCACTTTGCCGTCAACGAACTGGCAGATAATGGCGTAATCCCTTTCTTTATCAGCATATACCTGTATTAATGCCGGTGGAATCATGTTTATCAACGCTCCTATCTGAGGGGATCAATTTTAAACAGCTCTTTCTTATGATAAGCATTATGCCAGTTATCCATTAATTCATCCTGGTGCAATAAAGTCCATGCTATAACCAAACTTGCCTGTTTTTTTGGAAGCTGGCCTTTAATAATTACCGCCTTTTGAATATCAACAATGGCATGGTATTCTCCGTATTCTACGTGGAAATGAGGCGGTAAATGTTCGTCATAAAACATTGAAATCTTGATGCCATAGAACCAGCTAATTTGTACCATAGAAAACACCTTCCCGCATTGCCTGCAAACCCCGGCCGGTACATTCTCGAAAATTATTACAGTCTCATCATTCCCTAAAAACTGCTTATGCCTGTACTCTTATTATACCATGCTATACGTATCAAAAAAGCCCCGTTTCGGGGCTTCATTCTTTCCTGGCGGAGCCGACGGGAATTGAACCCGCGATCTCCGGCGTGACAGGCCGGCATGTTAGACCGCTACACTACGGCTCCTGGTTTGGTGACCCGTGGGGGAATCGAACCCCCGTTACGAGCGTGAAAGGCTCGTGTCTTAACCTCTTGACCAACGGGCCATATGTCTGGTGAGCCATGGTGGATTCGAACCACCGACACCCTGATTAAAAGTCAGGTGCTCTACCGCCTGAGCTAATGGCCCACAGGTCACTATATTACACACTTATATCGTCCCTGTCAAGGGTACGCGATCACTCAGTTAAAATATAACCGAAGGGAGTTCGGCTCACTCACGGCGAAATCTTACCGAGGGGATGTGTATTGAGGATGTCATTAGATAGTCGCCGTGAGTATTTAAGCAATATGCATCAGCGTTACCGTCAGGCCATCTCCCGGGCCGACAAATCCCAGATAATCGACGAGGTCGTCAAAATGCTTGGGTATAACCGTAAGTATGCTATTCAAGTTTTAAATAACCCTATACCTGCCAAAAAGCCGCCTAGAAAGCGAACTAAGCCATTAAAGTATTTAGAGGCGCTTCCCGCTATCCAGCTTGTTTGGAAGGCTCTGGACTATCCCTGTGCTGAACGCCTGCATCCAGTACTGCTATCCACCGCTGAGCTCCTGGCCAGCCACGGGGAGCTTTTCCTTACGCCTCAGATACGTGAGCAGCTAGCTCAGATTAGCCGGTCTACTTTAGCCAGAAGAATAGCTAAGTGGCGCTCCCCTAAGCCTAAACGTACCCTGCCGCACCAGAAACCTGGTTCCAGGCTTCATACCGAGGTGCCAATAGAGTGCTATGATTGGGATGAGAACCGCCCCGGAGCCCTTGAAGTTGACCTGGTTGAGCATAATGGCGGTTCTTCCCTGGGCCATTTTGCCTACACAATCACCGTCGTCGATGTGGTGACGGGTTACAGTCGCCGGAGGGCTATCCTTGGCCGCGGACAGGCTGCCGTTTTTCGCGAGTTGAAAGCTATTCTTAACGAATGGCCTGTTAAGCCTTTGGGCCTGCATAGCGATAACGGTAGTGAGTTCTTAAGTGCCCAACTGATCCGTTTTTGCCAGCAAAATGGGCTTACCTTTACACGTAGCCGGCCCTACCGCAAAAACGATAATGCCCATGTTGAGCAGAAAAATCGCCAGTTCGTTCGAGAGATCGTTGGCTATGAGCGTTATGACACTCCTGAGGCCGTGACATGGCTTAATGAGGTCTACTCCTACCTGGATATCTATGTTAACTTGTTTTTACCAATGCGTAAAGTAGTTACTAAGGAACGTCGCGGTACCCATGTGCGTAAAACCTATGACATAGCTCGGACCCCTTTCCAACGCTTGATAGAGGCTGGTGTACTAGACGCTCAAACTAAGGCTAAATTACAGCGCCAACTGCAGGCAATCAATCCCCTTGCTCTTCACCGTCAACTGGAAGAATTACTGGCTAAAGGCTCTGCTAAGTCTTCTCAAGAAAATCAAGCAGTTCATTAAGCCTGTGGATATCCGCCGGTGTGAACTTGTAAACCCATGAGGCAGAAATAGCGTTTCTCCAGTAGTACCGTATAGTCCGTTATAAGTACTACCTTCTCCTCGTGATTACCTATATAGGTCCACACCCGCTTGGACAACCCTTCGCTTCGCTACGAGTTGCCCACATATCCACTGGCTCTAAGGCTGAAAGGAGATGATGAAGAATATCCATCCTTCAACTATAGCCTTTTAGGTTAGGTTTTTATTTGAGTGAGCCTTCTTCATTCGGTAAGGTTTTTATATGAGTTGACACGGGGGGGGGGGGGGGGGGG
>NZ_PVXL01000066.1 GCF_002995805.1 Neomoorella stamsii | reverse complement strand
TAAAAAAGAAGCAGGCCTTAATAGCCATAGCCGTAAAATTACTGCGGGTAATGTACGGCCTGGCCAGGAAGAAAGAAAACTACGACCCTGACAAAGTATTAGGTGACTATCGCCGCGCCCAATTACAACAAGCAGCTTAAAAATAAAAACCCAAACACAAGGTAAAAAGTCTTGGGTGGGGGAAGCCTTAATTCCCACCATAAGGGCATAGATCCTGCTCACAAGTACCAGGCATAACCCACCCGCCCTCAAAAGGCCGAACGAAGGAATGACACAGGGCATAGACCCCGGGAGACATGATAGGGTAGCCGAGGGCAAGAAGTGGTGAGGTTACTACCCAAGACTTAAAGATTAAGCCATCGTCTTGTTGTTGTGGACGATGATGGAGGTTTAGTCTGCCCTCTTGGACTTCATCATAAAAATTGAAAATCTAAGAGAGCAGGCGATTTAACGAGCTAGAAGCAAATTATTGAGATAGGTGGGGGAGATACTCTAGACTTGCCATGAAAAAAACATATCCGTAGCAATAATTTTTGCCGCCTTAATTACCTTGATATTAGGTAGTACGTACTGGTATATCGAATGGTTTGGGTGGAATACGGCTCCCAAGCGAGCTGATGTTATTATAGTGTTAGGTGCTGCTGTTTGGGCGAATGGTCCAAGCCCGGCTTTAATGGAACGTATTACACTGGCCGAAACTCTTTATCAACAGGGATATGCGCCGGCGCTAATTACGACAGGCGGCATTGGGAGATTTAATCCTACCCCGGAAGGAAGCGCCGCCCGGCAGGTTCTTATTTCCCATGGTATACCTGCCAATGTAATTTATGAGGAAGTCACTTCGAGCAACACCAGGTAAAACCTGGTTGGGGCCCTCAACATTATGCGCAAACACGATTGGAAAAGTGCCATTATTGTCACCCATGATTTTCACCTTTTACGGGCCATGACCGAAGCTCGCCGGCTAGGCATAGAGGTTTCCGGCGCCGGTGTCCATGAAACAGCCATGTTTAGGCCGCCGCTGGCACTACGGGAGGTAATCGCTAACCTGGTTAAAGCGATCGGGTATAACTTGTAAATGTATCTTTGCTAATTGCGTAGTTTAATAGACATAATGGAAGGGCCAGCCCCACAGTAGCGATACGTAGGTTATATTGGTACAATAGAGACCAATACAGAGCTACAAGCTAAGGAGGCTGGCAAGATGAATTATACCACATATGTAGGGCTGG